>CAYXUT010000163.1:0-6795 GCA_964468005.1 uncultured Magnetovibrio sp.
TATCGCAATGCAGGAAAATTATTTGAAAGTATTGAAACGACTTATCGAATTCATAGAGGCGTCAGGCAGTGAGCCGGTCTTTGTGATCCAAGCGGCTATTAACCCGCATAAAACCCAAATGTCAGAAAAAGGAGCTGAGTTGGCTTGCCACGAAGGCGTGCGCGAGTTCGATGCTCGAGAGATGGTTGCGTCTTACCAGGGTGACAGACAGGAATTGTTTGCCTCTCCTATTCATTACAATTCAAAAGGCGCCGCAAGGTTCGGCAAATTCCTGTACGAGAAGATGTTTCGTGGAGGCGGCGTGTCCTGGTGTAACCGTTAGCTCTTGGAGGTCCGGTATTCCTCGATAAGGAAGATTAACCCGAGCCAGGTGCCTTCCGGATACCAGGTAGCGCATTGGAATGACGCGAAATAGAGATCACTGTCGGAGGTGGAAAAAGAGGGGGCAGTCAGTTCCGCCCGCCCAAAAGCCCGCGTGCGATGACGTGGCTTTGAATTTCTGCTGCACCTTCGAAGATATTGAGGATACGTGCATCGCAGAGTACGCGGCTGATCGGGTATTCAAGTGCGTAGCCGTTGCCGCCGTGGATTTGCAAGGCATTGTCGGCGTTGGTCCAGGCGACACGTGCCGCCAGGAGCTTGGCCATGCCGGCTTCAATATCGCAGCGCCGGTCTGAATCTTTCTCGCGTGCCGCACCATAGGTAAGTTGGCGGGCGATCATGGTTTCCACCGCCATCCAGGCGAGCTTGCCGGATACGCGTGGGAAATCGTAGATCGGCTTGCCGAACTGGATGCGCTCTTGGGCGTAACTCATGCCCAATTCCATCGCGTTCTGCGCTACGCCGACGGCGCGTGCGGCGGTCTGGATGCGAGCGGACTCGAAGGTCTCCATCAATTGCTTGAAGCCCTGGCCTTCCTCGCCGCCCAGGAGTTGCGATACCGGGATCTCGAAATCGTCGAAACCGATCTCGTACTCTTTCATACCTCTATATCCGAGCACCTTGATCTCGCCGCCAGACATGCCTTCGGCTGGGAAGGGGTTTTCCGGGTCGTCCGAGCGCGGTTTTTCGGCCAGGAACATGGAAAGGCCTTTATATCCGGGTTCGTCGGCATTGGATCGTGCCAGAAGCGTCATCATGTCGGCGCGCGCCGCATGAGTGATCCAGGTCTTGTTGCCGTTAACCTTGTAGACGTCGCCGTCAAGTTCGGCGCGTGTGCGTAAACTGGCGAGGTCGGAGCCGGTATTCGGTTCGGTGAAGACGGCGGTCGGCAGGATTTCTCCAGATGCGATCTTAGGTAGGTAGTGTTGTTTCTGTTCGTCGGTGCCGCCCAGGCGAATCAACTCGGCGGCGATCTCGGAGCGCGTGCCCAAGGAGCCGACACCGATGTAGCCGCGGCTCAACTCTTCCGTTACCAAGCACATGGCGGTTTTACCGAGACCGAGGCCGCCCCATTTTTCGGGCACGGTGAGGCCGAAAACGCCAAGCTCGGACATCTGTTCGACCACCGGCATCGGAATGAATTCGTCCTTTAAGTGCCATTCGTGGGCATCGGGCAAGACTTGCTCGTCGACAAAACGACGAAACTGGTCACGGATCAATTCCAACGTCTCGTCACCAAGAGCGACTTCACCGAAACGGCAGTCTGCAATCAATTCACCGATACGCATGCGCACGGCGTTGGTGTTGCCCGCTTGCATCAGCGTACTCATGTCATCGTTGCACAAGTCATGCAGCTTCTCGTTTTCGATGCCGATCTCAGATAGCCGCGCGACTTCCACCTGGGAGATGGCAATGCCGCCGCAGATCTGGTTTAGGTATTCGCCGAAGGCCGCCTGCACCATGAGGCTTTCAAGCTCCCCAAGCTTGCCTTCTCCCTCGAGCCGCCGGCCCCAGTCCAGCATGTTGCGAAGTCCCTCGACATAGGTAGTGAGCCAGGCGAAACCGTGTGCTGCGAACTGCTCGGCTTCCAGAAGCGCGGCATTGACTTTGCCGTCATGACTGACATTGGCGGCAAGCGCCTGACGCGCTGCCGCGAGGATTTCATCCGCCGCCGCCAAACCCCCGTCGCAGGTGGAGAACAAGTCGTCGAGCAATGTATTTTCAGTGGCCACATCCATGCTCATTCTCCTCTTAGCCGGGTACGGTTGACGGCGACTATCGCCCTATCTTCTTGATGCAGTCCTCAATGTTGCGTCGCCCCGGCTTCACTGCCTGCACCAGCACCGCCATATTGCCGGGCTTGTGCTGGTTCCCTGCGATGTACTTTTGTCGATCACCGCCCAAATTTTAACTACAATGGCGACGATGACAAATATTTGCGTATCCCCATGACCATCGAATTGGTCGCATTGATCGGCGCTCTTGCGGTAATCGGACTGGTGTTCGTTTATACGTTGATCAGCGGCAGTCCGCCAACACCCACGTCGCCACGTGTTCTTACTGCGGCTATGCGCCTTTTGCCACGCCGCCTGCCCGGCGAACAACCTGGTTTGATCTTTGAGCTGGGCTCCGGCTGGTATGGCATGTCGCCGGCTTTGGCACACGCGTTTCCCGAACACTCTGTCATCGGGATCGAAGTGTCGCCGCTTCCTTGGCTAGTCTCGAATGTCATCGCTAGTTTTAAGCGCAACGGCAATCTCTCGTTCGAACGAGATGACTTCATGCGACGCGATCTTTCCGAAGCAGCGTTGGTGGTTTGTTATCTGTCCGGTATGCAAATGAAACGGCTTGAGGCGAAATTACGAGCCGAATTGCAGCCCGGCGCACTGGTGCTGGCACACACTTTTGCCATGCCCGGCTGGCAACCTTTGGATAGGGTGTCTGCTGACGACATCTACCGCAGCCCTGTGTACCTTTATGAGGTTCCGCCAGAGGTGAGCGGCGCCGTTGCACCCGCCAGCCAGACCGCAACAGAATCTTCCACTAGCGGGGAAAGTTGAACGCGCACCCTTTGGTGATAGGTGTCAAACCAGGCAATCTCATCCGAGTCTAAGAGCTCTGTCATTACCAGCGCACGGTCGATCGGGGCCAGTGTTAGGGTATCGAATGCTATGAAACCGGCCTTTCCGGCTTCACCCGGCGCTTGTTTGACCATTACCAGGTTTTCGATGCGGATACCGTAGGCGTCATTCAGATAAAAGCCCGGCTCGTTGGAAATTACCATGCCGGTTTCCAGGGCGACGCGGCTTGGCGTCTTAGAAATGCGCATCGGTCCCTCGTGTACGCTCAAGAAACTGCCGACCCCGTGGCCCGTGCCATGATCGTAATCGAGCCCAGAGCGCCACAAGGCTTGGCGGGCGAGAACATCGAGTTGGCTGCCGGTGGTACCCTTTGGGAAAACGGCGCGGGCAAGCGCAATACTTCCTTTCAGGACCAGCGTAAAGTGATGGCGCATGGCATCTGACGGCGCACCAATGGCGATGGTGCGGGTGATATCGGTGGTGCCGTCTGGGTACTGGGCACCGGAATCAACCAGGTACATGGATCCTGGTTCCAGCTTGCGGTTGGTCTTTTGTGTTACGCGATAGTGCACGATGGCCCCGTTCGGCCCGGCACCGGAGATAGTCGGAAAGCTGAGGCCGCGGAACAAGGGATCTAAACGCCGGAGGCCTTCGAGTTTTTCAGCTGCGGAGATCTCCGTAACCGCGCCACTTGGCCCAACTTCTGCCAGCCAGGCCAAAAACCGAACCACGGCAACGCCGTCACGCAGATGCGCGTCGCGCATGCCTTGTTGTTGGGTCTCGTTTTTTCGGGCCTTGGCCAATTGGCAGGGGTCATCCTTGCGCTGGACATTGGCGCCAACTTTAGTAAGTCGGTTGTGAACCCAGGCTGCCGCCGTGTCAGGATCAGCGCGCACGGTTTTCTTGTTCTCGCCCAACTCGTCCAAGCCCGCACCCAGTTCGTCAAGCCCGCGTAGCGTGATTTCGCCCCCCAGTTTTTCAGCCAGTCCGGCTTCCAGTTTGCCGGTATCGATGAACCACTCAGCTGAGCCATCCGCATGCAAGACGGCGAACGACAACGCGAATGGTGTGAAAGGGACGTCGCCGCCTCGGATATTGAACAGCCAGGCGATGGAATCGGGCGCGGTCAATACCAGTGCATTCGCACCGTCCTTTGCAATTTGTTTCGCCATGCGCCGGCGTTTATCGACGGAGGATTCACCCGTAAATTTGTGCTCAAGAAAGGTGACCGTTGCCATTGATGGTTCCGGTTGGTCAGTCCAGATGGCATCAATGGGATTGCCATCCACAGCGACCAACTTGACCCCTGCTTTCCTGCAGGCTTCTCCGTGGTTGTTGACTTGCGTAGGCGTCAGTAGCCATGGGTCGTAACCTAGGCGCTGTCCGTCATCCATATTTTCAGCGATCCAATCGGCCAACGGCTGATCAGTAAGGTGGCGGCGTTCATAGGTGTCACCGTCGACTTCCTCTTCCGCCTGTAGCGTATAACGGCCATCAACGAACACCGCAGCATTCTTGATGCTTACGGCGGCAATACCGGCGGAGCCACTAAAACCGCTTAACCATGCGAGACGTTCCGCACGCTCGGAAACATATTCTCCTTGGTGTTCGTCACTGCGGGGAACCAGAAAGCCATCCAGGTTTCGTGCTGCAAGCTCGGCGCGTAAGGCGCTCAACCGCTCGGCTGGCGTCGAATCTGAGGAAAGCAAGTTGGCATTGACTTCCGTATCCATGGTTTTCAAAGTAAGGATTGGTTGGCCCCCAAGCAAGGCGTTCCGATCCATGCAATTATCTCAATTTTGCGAAGTAACATTAATGTCCCAAATGACTTCGTTCTCGGCCTATATCTGCGCCACAAGATGATCATGGGCCAGTTGGCGACTATTATCGATTGGTTCAATCATCTTTGAATTTGAGGGATCTGTCACGAATGAGTTTTCCCAGCGCTAACATCAGAACAACCAAGTTGTCCGGTTCTTATGTGCGGGGGCCCCCTATTGTAGAAATCGGCTCGGCAAGGTCATTTACCGAATGCGAAAATCTTCAAGTAATTAATTTCAGGCCCGCACTGCGTGCAAGCATCTGCTAACAATCGATGATCATATGTTGAGGGCATCGGGCTGATTCGAGGGGAGGGGGGCGGGATAGTTGCCGCAGCCAAGGGCGCGTTCTCCGTGGTGCAGGCACCGAGTTCGGGCGACCGGTGCTAGGGTCAAGCCGATGATGCCAAATGGGAATAGGTAGGCGACGAGGTGTGCAACCTGATACGACCCACAATTGTTCTCTCCTTATAGAGTATTGTTCGGCGCACCCCGCTAAAAGGAACCGCGGGGTTCTTTATGCCTCAAGGGTGGCTTGCAAGCCTGCCTTGGCGGCATCGTATTGCGTTTTAAGCTCAGCAACGCGATCGGTGACGTGAACGATCTCCTTGATGGCGCCGATTCCCTGTCCGCTGCCCCAGATGTCCTTCCAAGTTTTGGTCTTCGTAGACCCGCCCTCGCCGAATTGCATTTTTGTGTCAGCCTCGATCGGCAGATCGTCGGGATCGAGGCCGCTGGCTTCGAGTGAGGGTTTCAGGTAATTTCCGGAAACACCTGTGAAGTAGGGTGTATAGATAATATCTTCTGCTCCGCATTCAGTGATCATCCGTTTATAGGCTGCTGCTGCGTTGGCTTCTTCGGTGGCGATGAACGGAGAGCCGATGTAGGCGAGGTCCGCCCCCATGACTTGAGTGGCGAGGACCGATTTTCCGTTGGCGATGGAACCGGACAGCAGCAACGGCCCATCGAACCATTCACGGATTTCCTGAACCAGGGCGAAGGGCGATTGTGCGCCAGCATGGCCACCGGCACCGGCAGCAACAGCAATTAGCCCATCAGAGCCTTTTTCGATGGCCTTCTTGGCGAAGCGGTTGCTGATGACGTCGTGTAGCGTGATGCCGCCGTAGGAATGGATAGCGTCGTTGACTTCGGGCCTGGCGCCAAGCGAGGTGATGACGATCGGCACCTTGTGTTTAACGCAAAGTTCGACATCCTGCATCAGCCGATCGTTGGATCGGTGTACTATCTGATTGACGGCGAATGGCGCTGCCGGACTGTCGGGAGTTTCTTGGTTATGGCGATCCAATTCGTCAGTGATCCGTGCCAACCACTGATCCAGTACTTCGATGGGACGTGCATTGAGCGCCGGAAAGGACCCGACGATCCCGGCCTTGCATTCGGCGATTAGCAAATCGGGGTTCGAGATAATAAATAGGGGTGCTGCGACAACGGGCAGGCGCAAAGTATCGAAGACGATAGGTAGGCTCATGGTGTTTGACCTCTATGGTCGGAAATATCAGACTTGTTGGGCGGGTTTCGGCTTCGGTGTGATCAACCGGTAGCCTTTGGTCTGCAAGCATCGGCGGAAGATACTTTCCATATTTTTTTTGGCCCCATAGCGACTCATGAGTGCGCTGTAACCGGCCGCATTGTCGATCCCGCCGGCTGATCCGAAAGGCGCACGCGAGAGATCGTCCTCGGCGAGTTTCCTGGCCCGGCTTTTGCAGCTTGCACTGTCGATGGCCCAGTCGTCCTGGGTCATGTTGAGTTTGTGCCAGGTTTTCTTGGTCGAAGCGCAACCGGTTATGGCAAGCGCTAGGAAAACGGCAATGCAAACAGCGGTGGGTCGGAGCGACATGTTCATGACCTTCATGGTAACCCCTCAATGGCTTTCGTCAAAGCCAGCGATACTTTTCCTGCATCCGACTTTACTACGAGCTCAACTGCCACGGTGACGGCGTCCCGTGCGGTGGCCGCTTTGTTGACAGCCAGATGCTGCACCTAGCTGTCGT
>CAYXUT010000164.1:0-6781 GCA_964468005.1 uncultured Magnetovibrio sp.
TCGTACGGAGTTATGACTGATCTTACTATACGCCTAGAGCTAATTCCCTAATCCCCCTTTTGGTTTCACGGGGGGAGTGCAACTCAAATTAATCCCTAAGGGGATAGTCAAGGGTGACACCTTTCCCCTTAACAACCCACCTGGCCAACGGGCCGCTGGATCGCTGACCATAACGAAGAGAAAAATGGTGATGGTCTTTAACCACCATGAATTTGTAGCCTGTTTAAAATTTACTATTGACGTACTATATTGTCACGACTTGGTCAGGTTCCACAGAATGTCTGATAAGGGCCATAGGCGATCGGACGAGGTTTAGTATAAGATTCAAGCCCATGTCGCTCCGCGTAGGGTTTGGTAATTGCGTCAAGCAACAAATAGAGCGCCGCGAGGTCATCATTTTCAGACGCCGCACTTAACGCATTTTCGACTTTATGGTTCCGTGGAATATAAGAAGGATTAGTAGAACGCATCAAATCAAAAGAGTCCTTCAATGGTTTTGACTGGTGACCCAGACGCGACTGCCAACGGGCATACCACTCAGTGAAAGCCGGGTCAGAATATTCCTCATCCTTCGGAGGCGATCCCGCACGCAACAGGCAAAACGTATTTGTATAATCCGCTTTATTCTGATGCATCCAGGAGAGAAGATCTTCAACGATGGTTGCGTCTTCCGGCTGCTCACTAAAGAGCCCTAGTTTTTTCCGCATCATAGCAAGCCAGCGGGATTGAAAAATCCCTTTAAATTCTGAGATATGCTCTTCGGCAATTTCGACGGCCTTATCCTGATCTGAATGGATTAACGGCAAAAGAGCTTCAGCAAAACGTGCCAAATTCCATTGTGCTATAATAGGCTGATTACTGAAGGCATAACGCCGACCATGATCGACTGAACTGAAAGTGGTTAACGGATCATACGCGTCCATAAAAGCGCAAGGACCATAATCAATGGTCTCGCCGGAAATGGTCATATTGTCCGTATTCATCACCCCGTGAATAAATCCAACGCGCAGCCAGTTAACCACGAGATCGGCTTGCGTCTCGATCACACTTCTGAGTAAGACCAATGCAGACTTGTCTCGACCCTTCAGGTTAGGATAGTGGCGCTCAACAGCGTAGTCGATCAGTTTAGACAGGCCTTTGAGGTCCTGCCTTGAGGCTGCATACTCAAAGGTCCCTACACGCAGGTGGCTTGATGCGACGCGCGTGAGAACAGCACCTCGCAATATATCTTCGCGATAGACGGGCTCACCAGTGGAAACGACAGCAAGGCTGCGCGTCGTTGGCACACCCAGTGCTTCCATTGCCTCACTGATAATGTATTCGCGTAACATGGGCCCGAGTGCGGCCCGACCGTCACCACCCCGTGAATAAGGTGTACGACCTGACCCTTTGAACTGAATGTCATACCGCTGCCCATCAGGTGCGATATGCTCCCCCAAAGTGAGGGCCCGACCATCACCAAGCATGGTAAAATTTCCAAATTGGTGTCCTGCATATGCCTGAGCGATAGGTGTAGCTCCGTCCGGCAGATCGTTTCCTACAAACTGCTCGGCCAATTTACGATCACGTATATCCTTGACGTCCAAACCGATCGTAGATGCCAAATTATGGTTAAAGAGAACGAGTTTCGGCTCCTTTACCGGCATGGGCTCCAATCGCGTGAAGAATGCCTCCGGCAATCGAGCGTAACTATTATCGAACCGCCAATTTAAATTCAGCATCTTAATCGCACATTCTTATGTCGGGATAGGAGTACTTTAACCCTAGAATAGCGGAATTAAAACTAAGTTGCGGCCCTTAGTGCCGCTGAAATTTGGGCGGTAGCCTCTCATCGAATGTCATGAGGCTTTCTTTTGGTACAAAACTTTTAGGCACTGAAAGGCAAATAAGCCGCCCCAACGGGCGACTAGATCATTGAAAGCATAGGTTGAGCGGACCAAACAACGCTTCGCCCTAAAGCTGATCATATAGCCGGTGGTGTCGCCTATGGCACCGGCAGGACGCTTGGCTGGCTGGTTGATCTTGGGATTGAGCCACATGTTGTCATCTGCGATAAAAGCCGCAGAACAGGCGATACGTTCTCATGAGCCGACTTCATCTATGACAAGCACCGCGACCTTTATATCCGTCCTGCCAACAAGGTACTAAAGACCACCGGTAACATCGGTTCTGAAAATACCCTGCGTTAATTTACCGGCAAGCGCGACTGCAATGGGTGCGTCTTGAAAGCCCAATGCTGTCTCCCAACACCATCGCGCAAAGTTACCCGCGACATCAACGAGGCTGCCTGAAATCACGCCCGCTCCCTCAATCGCAGCGAGGGCTATAACCAGTCCGCCCGTGATCGCAAAAAGATCGAGAGGTTATTCGGGGAAGCAAAATCGAGCTTGGCACTGATCAGGATTCGGTTGCGTGCCGTGAAAGGACGCTCGCCGGACGCCACCGTGCAGAACCCCAAACGCTTCGCCAAGCTTGCCGCCATACCGCTATCACAGCTGGAAACCGCCTAATCAATTCGCCAAAACCGCTGCCACCGAGCCGAAGAAACAGAAAACCGCCCACGCATCAGTCGGAGGCGGTAAGAAAATGTCCGCTAATGACAATAGCGGACATAAAAAATGCATCAGGACCGGTTTTTTTTCAACAGCTTCGGCTAGAAACGGAAATCCGGTCATAGGGATTGAACTGCCGAGCCTGATCGAAACCTTTCGCCAGGCTACTCGGCTTGAGGCCGCGTTCTGGGAAATAGGTATGCATTGCGGCAACATTAGCAGGCCACTGCGTTAAACGGTGTTTCAGATGCCATCGAACGGGACAGATGCTTGGCAGTTGAGGAAAGCCACGAGCATAGGAAGTTCAAAGATTGAGCGGACAACATCGCCGACGCGGCCTTGGTGATAGGCCTTGAAAAGAAGCATCCGGAGACATACTTACGAGATTAGCGGAGTACTTGCGTTTTGATTTTCTAGACGGGAGTCCGACCTTGCGGTAAAGGGGACAATTCAGATGTTCATTCAAACGGAACCCATGCCTAATCCCGCGACACTGAAATTCCTGCCGGGCCGCCCGGTCATGGAAAAGGGAACCGCTAATTTTGCCGACGCCGAAAAGGCCCAGCACTCACCTCTGGCTGTTGCCCTGTTCGGTCTTGAGGGGATTTCCGGCATTTTTTTAGGCTCCGATTTCATCACCGTGACCAAAACGGACGAACATGACTGGGAGATTATGAAACCCCGCATCCTGGGCGCCATTATGGACCACTTCACTTCAGGCAAGCCGGTTTTCCTGGACCAGATGGGGGAGCAGGAGGCGGTACACAAATTGCCCGAAGAAGGGGACGTCGACCCCGAAATCATAGCCACGATCAAGAATTTAATCGAAACCCGGGTCAAGCCGGTCGCAACCGATAGCGGCGGAGAAGTCAAATACCACAGTTTCAAAGACGGTGTTGTGCTCCTGGAATTGGCTGGTTCCACATTCGGCCTCTTGGAGAATATCAAAACCATACTGCAGTATTACGTACCCGAAGTCGAAAACGTTGCCGATTATCGCGACGCTATCCCCAAGCCTGGTCTGGCAAGCGAGGATGGCAAGATCATCCAGCGGCTCCTCAAAGAGAACATCAACCCACAAGTGGCCAACCACGGCGGGCACATCGCCCTGGTAGACGTTCAGGACGATACCGTCTACATCCGCCTGGAAGGAGGGTGTCAGGGATGCGGCATGGCCGACGTGACCCTAAAACAAGGGGTGGCAACGGAAATTCAAAGGGTCGTTCCTAGCATCACCAGCGTGCTGGACGTGACCGATCATGCCGGTGGGAGCAATCCCTATTATCAGCCAGGTAAGGGTGGCATGAGCCCCGTTTAAGGTTTAGCCAATCCTTCACTCATGACTGCGGCTCCAGTCCAACAGTCAGAGCTGGTGCCGGAGATGAAGCCGCAATGAAGGTCCTGCTTGTATCAACTTATGAACTTGGACATCAGCCCTTCGGGTTGGCCTCTCCCGCAGCTTGGCTCGCAGAAGCGGGAGCCGAGGTAAGCTGCTTCGACCTGGCCGTTGAAATGCTGGATGAAGACGCCATACGCACCGCTGGCCTGATCGCAGTCTACTTGCCCATGCATACGGCAACTCGGTTGGCTAGCACCGTCGTGCCGCGGATCAGGGCTTTAAATCCGGCAGCTCATCTCTGCTTCTATGGCCTTTATGCGCCGTTGAACGAAGCGTTCGTACGTACGGAATTGGGCGGTGGGACGGTCCTCGGCGGTGAATTCGAGAGCGGCTTGGTCAACCTCTACAAACGATTATCGGCCAATGGTTCGGATGCTTTGGAGCCACAATCAGAACCCATAATTTCCCTTATTAAGCAAAACTTCTGCGTGCCACAGCGCGAAGGCCTTCCGCCGTTGTCACGTTATGCCTATGTGGAGATGGGACGCTTGGGGCGCCGCACCGTGGGCTACACAGAGGCTAGCCGAGGCTGTAAGCACCTTTGCCGTCACTGCCCGGTCGTTCCCGTCTATGACGGAAGGTTTTTCGTCGTTCCCCGCGACGTGGTGATCGAAGACATTCGCCAGCAAGTCGCCAGTGGTGCCGAGCATATCACATTCGGCGATCCGGACTTCTTTAACGGCGTCGGCCACGCCATCCGTTTGGTTGAAGAGTTCCATAGGCAGTTCCCAGACCTGACCTATGACGTCACCATCAAGGTTGAGCACCTGTTAAAGAACACGCACTACCTGGAAACCCTGACCCGCACGGGATGCCTTTTCGTCACCACCGCAGTAGAATCGGTTAACGACCGTATCCTCACCATTCTCGACAAAGGCCACACCCGCAATGATTTTATCCGCCTCGTCGGACTTACGCGCGACGCGAACCTTACGCTTTCGCCTACCTTCATTCCCTTCCTGCCGTGGACCACGCCCAAAGTTTACTTAGACCTCCTCCGACTTTTAGCGGTCTTAGAATTGGTCGATTACGTAGCGCCTGTTCAACTTTCCATTCGGCTACTCGTTCCGGAAGGCTCTCGACTTTTGGTCATTCCCGAAATGCAGCAACATTTGGGCCATCTTGATGCCACCGCCCTAAGCTATCGATGGACCTACCTAGACCCGAGCACGGATGTCCTCCAGCGCCAAGTGCACCGGGCCGTGGAGGCAGGTGAAGCGCTGGGTTGTAGTCGCCGAGAAATATTTACGGAGGTCTGGCGCCTGGCTAACGAAGCATGCGGCCTGAACGCGCCGGATCTTGAAGCTTCCGACCCATCAGATGCCCCCATCCATGTGCCACGTCTAAGCGAGCCTTGGTATTGTTGCGCTGAACCCACGGAAATCCAACTCACCGAAATCTAAGCCTGAACAAAGGTGCCTACTTTGCCCGACCGAGACGACCAAGACCGGCTTCTTATGCTCATTCCCACTACCTCCTATCGAGTCGCCGATTTTCTTGAAGCCGCCCATCGCCTAGGCGTCGATGTGGCCGTTGGTTCCAACCAGCCGCAGGTCCTGGAAGGGTTCTCCGACGGACGTACCACCACCATCAATTTTCAAGACCTCGAGGAAGGTGTCCTTGAGATCTGTGCCTATGCCAAAAATTACCCGTTGCGCGCCGTTCTGGGCGTAGATGAGGGAACCACGGTGCTGGCATCTAAGGCTTCCAAGGCCTTAGGTCTGACCCACAACCCGCCCAAATCTGTGGAAGCGACGGCCAACAAATTGCGCTTTCGGACCGCAATCGCCAACAGCGCCCTGCTGAAGCCACAGTTCACGCTATTGAGCATCGACGCCAACCTTGCAAAATCAGCACGCGAGGTCACATATCCCTGTGTCCTAAAACCACTCATGCTATCGGCAAGTCGAGGCGTCATCCGTGCCAATAATACGGACGAATTTATCACCGCCTTCCGCCGGATCAAGAGAATTTTGAGGCAGCCTGATGTGATAATCATGGGGAAAGACGCTCAACATATTCTCGTCGAAGGATATATTTCGGGCCGAGAAGTGGCGCTGGAGGGGCTTCTCGAAGGAGGGCAACTCACCGTCCTTGCCCTCTTCGACAAACCCAATCCGCTGGAAGGACCGTTCTTCGAGGAGACCATTTACGTAACACCCTCGCGACTGTCCAAATCTTGGCAGAAACGGGTTCTAGATGCCACGGTCCAAGCCGTCTCGAGCCTGGGGCTTAGGGATGGTCCGGTTCACGCCGAGTTGCGGCTCAATGATCAGGGTCCTTGGGTCATCGAAGTAGCTGTGCGCTCCATCGGCGGGCTATGTGCAAGGGCACTCAGGTTCGGCACCGGCATTAGCCTCGAGGAACTGATTTTGAGCCACGTTTTGGGATTGCCAATCGAGACCATGGAGCGCGAAGACAAGGCCGCCGGGGTCATGATGATCCCCATTCCTCAAGCAGGCGTCCTCCAGTCCGTAGGGGGGATGGTAGCCGCGCAGGAGGTAGACGGTGTCGATGATGTGATAATCACCATTCCCGTGGGCCAGGAAGTCGTGCCTCTTCCGGAGGGTAACAAATACCTAGGCTTCATCTTTGCTCGAGGTGATAGTCCCGAGGCTGTCGAAGAGGCCCTAAGAGACTCCCATCACTACCTTCGGTTCCAGATTGATCCAGGACCCAAGGCCAAATAGCCTCCAAGCATGCCAGCACTGCTTTTGACTTCATTATAACAGGCCTTGGTGCACGGATAATACTTCCGCCCGCCCGGGCGTCCGTGCCACAAGCAGCCATGGCTCGCGACCGTTTGGCGTAAAGTCTAGACCCGCGCCGC
>CAYXUT010000165.1:0-6720 GCA_964468005.1 uncultured Magnetovibrio sp.
CAAAGCCAGAGAGAGCGTTTAAACCCCCGTTGCTGTTGGACAAGAGCAGGTTGCCGCCGCCGTTAAGACCGGCGCGGAAGTGTTCAAAAACTACGAGGAAGTTATTGCTCTCAGTAAGGACAATGTTGAAGCCGTTGTCAAAGCTAACACGCTTTTTGTTAATGGTGTACAGGATTTCAACAAGGAGATTTTCGCCAAGGCCCAGGCTACGCTCGAAGAGAACGCCGTAATGACCAAGAAGGTACTAAGCTGCACCTCTTTTCAGGATGTCGTGGCCATTCAGAGCGATCTCGTCAAGGCCAATTACGAGAAAGCCATGACCGAGAGCCGTAAGATCACCGACATGACGGTGAAACTGGCCGAGGGAGCAACTGCTCCGATCACCAAGCAGGTCAACCTAGCCGTTGAAAAGTTTACCAAAGAGCTTGCTGCCTAACTCTTTATTTCCCCCCATTTGGATTGGGCAGCCAGATAGGGCGCCCGGTGGGTCCTCCCCCGTCAGGCGTTTTCTTTTGTTGAAGGTTGTCACGGACCCTGGCGCCCATCAACGCCGAGGCTATGGAGCGCCACTCTCTTCCTTGAACTACGATCGCCTTCAGGCCCTGCTGAATGGCCAGGTAGTGATACCGGGCATTGAATTTGATACCGAACTCCAATACCCAATACATATTTTGTCCGCGACTTCACTGGGACGCCTTACGACATTTATGAGCTTTCGGTGCCAAGTTATATAATGTCGTTGGTGCGCGGCGGTGCCCCTATTTTGCCGTGCTGACCCTCGTCTCGCATGCCGTTCACCACGGCGGATTCTATATCAGGATGGGCGGCGATATTAGCCAGGTGAGTTGCCTGAAAGGCAAGCGGATCGGCGTGCCCGAGTAGCAGATGAGCATGGCGCTATCGGTGCGGGGACTGGTGGAAAATATTTTTGGGGTCAATACGAACAAGCTTAGCTACCGTATTGGTGGTCTCAATGAGCCTGGCCACGAGGAATGTCTCTCACTGGACCTGTCACCAGGGATGGATGTGGTGGCAATACCGCCTGACACCACATTCGACGCCCTATTAAACGCCGGTGAAAAGGGCGCCGTGATTGCACCGAGCCCGCCAAAGGCATTTGTCGAGGATGAGCCGCAAATCACCAGCTTGTTTACCGTCCAAAGGCGGCGGAGCAGGATTACTTTCGACGAACTGGAGTATTCCCGATCATGAATCTGACCGACATTTGGCTGGAATTGGTTGAAGTTAATCCCGCTTTAGCGTGTGCCGTCTACGATGCGTTTGAGGAGGGGTGCTGAATCGCGATGGATTATCTCCAGACAACAGCCGTCGCCTCGACCAACCGTAGACATCTGCCCTGGCTTGCGGCTGAGTATGAAGAGACGTGGGCGTTGATAGGGGAAGGCTTTTGGACCTATGGTGTCGATGAGTATAGCGAAGCGTTGAATGCGCTTTACCGCTATTCAGCGGCGCGGCATTTGGTCCCAAGGCTTCCTTGCGTTTAAACACCTGTACGTGTCCGAAGTCTTGGAATAGGTCAAAACCCTTATGTTTAGAGCAATTTTGAAGACGCCGTCGGGAAATCCTCGTAACAGGTCTTTTGCGAAGCCCTAAATGTCCCATATTATGATGATATGAATTTTGCGCCCCGCATATCAGGAATATCAATGAGCGACCCGGACGGGCCGCCAAAGTCGCCTTCACGAGTGGTTGATGGCGACGACGGTAACAATACCAATACCGGCGTGGCGCTGAAGACACGACCGAAAACCAAGCGTCCGTCCATGTACAAGGTGTTGATGCTCAACGACGACTACACGCCGATGGAATTCGTCATATACGTGCTACAGCGGTTCTTTGGCATGTCGCACGACAAGGCGACGCAGATCATGCTGCATGTCCATCAGCGCGGTGTTGGTGTTTGCGGTGTCTATACATACGAGGTCGCCGAGACCAAGGTTACTCAAGTTATGGATTTAGCGAAAGAGAACCAACATCCTTTGCAATGTACCATAGAGAAGGATAGTAGAGATGATGAGGGGAACTGAACGTGCTATCTCGTAATCTGGAGCATACCTTACACCATGCCTTGGCCCTGGCAACTGAGCGGAGCCATGAGTTCGCGACACTTGAGCATTTGCTGCTGTCGCTGACGGACGACCAGGACGCGCGCTCGGTGATGAAGGCGTGTGGTGTCGATAACGAACAGTTGGCGGAGGATGTCACCAACTTCCTTGATGTGGAACTCGACGATTTACGTTTGCCGCATGACTCCGAACCCAAGCCAACGGCCGGATTCCAACGCGTAATCCAGCGTGCGGTCATTCACGTTCAGTCCTCTGGCCGTGAGGAAGTGACGGGTGCCAATGTGCTTGTGGCGCTGTTTTCCGAGCGCGAGTCGCATGCTGTCTATTTTCTGCAATTGCAGGAAATGTCGCGCCTTGATGTGGTCAATTACATCTCGCACGGAATCGCCAAGATTGCCGGTGAAGACCGTGCACGTACCGTGCATGGCGCCGATGAGGAAGCGTCGGAAGAAAAAATCGTTCTCAAGGATGATGAAGCGCTGGACGCTTATTGTGTCAATCTTAATGTCAAGGCCGAAGAAGGGCGTATTGATCCACTTATTGGCCGCCAGGCGGAGATTGAACGAACCATCCAGATCCTTTGCCGGCGCAACAAGAACAATCCGCTCTATGTGGGCGACCCCGGTGTTGGGAAGACGGCGCTGGCGGAAGGGCTGGCCAAACGCATCGTCGAAGAGGACGTCCCCGAAGTGCTGGCCGATGCCACCATTTATGCCCTCGACATGGGCGCGCTGTTGGCTGGCACGCGCTATCGCGGCGATTTCGAGGAACGTCTCAAGAATGTCATGACGGAGCTCGAAAACTTGCCGCATGCAATTCTGTTCATCGATGAAATTCACACTGTCATCGGTGCCGGCGCAACGTCGGGTGGTTCCATGGACGCATCGAACATCCTTAAACCCGCTCTGCAGTCCGGTTCGATGCGTTGTATGGGCTCGACTACCTACAAGGAATACCGGGGCTACTTTGAGAAGGATCGCGCGCTCGTGCGGCGTTTCCAGAAGATTGATGTATATGAGCCCTCGGTTGACGACACGATAAAGATCCTGAAGGGCTTGAAACCCTATTTCGAGGAGCATCACAAGGTTCGCTACACCAATGAATCGCTGAAGACTTCAGTTGAACTGGCGGCGCGTTATATCAACGATCGCAAGCTTCCGGATAAAGCGCTCGACGTTATCGATGAGGTTGGTGCATCGCGCATGCTGTTGGCGCCGAACAAGCGTAAGAAGACTGTAACCGTGCGCGATGTCGAGGAAGTGGTGGCGAAGATCGCCCGCATTCCGCCGAAAAGCGTCTCGCGCGACGACCGCACAGCACTGGCAAGTCTGGAGCGTGACTTGCAGACCGTGGTATTTGGTCAGGACAAGGCGATCAGCGCTCTCTCAAGCGCTATCAAGCTTACTCGTGCCGGCTTGCGTGAGCCCGAAAAACCGATCGGTAGCTACCTGTTCTCAGGTCCCACCGGGGTCGGCAAGACTGAGGTAGCACGTCAACTCGCCCATATCCTGGGTGTCGAGCTGGTGCGGTTCGACATGTCGGAGTACATGGAGCGGCACTCTGTGTCGCGCCTGATCGGGGCGCCTCCGGGGTATGTCGGATTCGATCAGGGCGGACTTTTGACAGATGCTATCGACCATCAGCCGCATTCCGTCTTGCTGCTAGATGAGATTGAGAAGGCGCATCCGGACCTATTCAATATTCTGCTGCAGGTGATGGATCACGGTAAACTTACTGACCACAACGGCAAGAGTATCGATTTCCGCAACGTCATTTTGATCATGACCACCAATGCCGGCGCATCCGAACTCGCCAAGCCGCCCGTGGGCTTTGAGCGCGAAGAACGCATCGGTGACGACACAGAGGCAATCGAGAAAATGTTTACACCGGAATTCCGCAACCGGCTTGATTCCATCATTCCGTTCTCATCGCTGCCGCCGGAAGTCGTCGCCAAGGTTGTCGATAAGTTTGTCATCGAACTTGAAACTCAACTCGAAGACCGGGATGTGATGATCGAACTGACCGACGGTGCGCGCGAATGGCTAGCCAAGAAGGGGTATGATCAAAAATTCGGCGCTAGGCCGTTGGCCCGGGTCATCCAGGAAAAGATCAAAAAAGGTCTGGCCGAGGAACTACTGTTCGGCAAGCTCGCTAAGGGCGGCGTGGTGGTCGTCAAAATCAAAGATGGCAAGGTGGTATTCGATTATCCCAAAGGCACCAACCCGCCGGCCAAACGCAAGGCCGGTAAGCTACCGGCAAAACGCGACGGCGACAGTAAGGTGCCAGCGCTGGTCAAAAAGTAATTTTCAGGCGTGCGCGACGACCGATGATCTCGTCAAATAAGCACTCGCTTTGAAGGATTGGAAGGGTAGATTACAGTCTGTCGGCGAGCGTGACTACACGCCAGGCCTTATGGTCCGTGAGCTAAACGTTTCGGAGAAATGCTTCCGGCGAACCAGGGGTATGACTTAAGAAGGGCAGGCGACATCGGCGAGATAACCGACCCTGGCTGCTCCCTTTGGTGCTACGCGGAGGCTGCTTCGCGGGTTAAGCTTGTAGAACTGCCGGCCCATGGACTGGCCTGAGCGCGAATAGCGCGCCACGGCGGCGGCACGGCACTCCCCGCACTGATTGAGCAGAGAAACGTCACCGTTACCGGTATTCTGTAACGAGACGCAGGTCTTTGGCTTGTCGGTGCGCCGTCCTTTGCCGGGATTAAAAATATCGCGTCCGCCGCCAGCTTCATCACGGCATGGCACGGCGCTGGTGACGCGTGATCGGCCTGGTCCCTTAAAGGGGAGGGGGAACTTTGATTTTGGCCGCAGGTCATACGTACGCATGACAGGGGCACCGCGCGCGCCGATACGGCGGCGCTGAATGGCAACGCGGCGGCATTTGTTGCAGGTATTGACGATGAACTGACTATAGCCCTGCGCATACATACGTGCGCATTGTGGCGCGCCGGCCTTCGCCGGCAGCAAAAACGCCCCAAGCCAGGCGGCCAATAAGGCGATCGCCGCAAGGCATAGGGTCACTCTCATTTCCACACTCCATCTGTAGTTGGAAGTGTAGGCGATAAGGGTTAATGAAGAGTCACCGGACGAAGATTAGTCGTTTTCACTACTGCGATACGGTGAATGATTGGCTAGGTGCGCCATTTCGTTCCGAATCAATCGGCGTTCCTCAGCTAGAAACTGATGGACACCTCGGCGCAAGCCCGGATCAGCGATCCAGTGTGTGCTGAAGGTAGTTTTCGGCAGATATCCGCGCTGAATCTTGTGCGGGCCCTGGGCACCGGCCTCGACCCATTTGAGGCCGTGGTTGATTGCGAACTCAATGCTCTGGTAGTAGCAGGTTTCAAAATGTAGGAACTTATAGTGTCCTTCACAGCCCCAATTTCGTCCGAAGATCGTATCTCCTCCGATCAAATTGAGGGCACCGGCCACCGGCAGCCCGTCATCCTCCGCGACGATGAGTACGACAGCATCACCGAGCCGTTCGCTTAACAGCGGAAAAAACTCTTGCGTCAGGTAGCTAGGCCCCCATTTTTTGTCGGTGGTATTGCGGTAGAAACGGTAAAAGGCGTGCCAGTGCGCTTCGCTGATTTTCGCGCCTTTGAGTGCGCGAAAGGTGAGGCCGGTCTCGGCGATCTTTTGGCGCTCCTTTCTCAGTTGCTTGCGTTTGCGCGAGGTTAGCGTTGCCAGGAAGTCATCGAAATTCTCGTAATCCCGGTTTTCCCAATGGAATTGCTGGCCGACGCGCTGCATGTACCCAAGTTCGCCCATCATTTTCCATTCGGTCTGTTCGGGGAAGGTGACGTGTAGCGACGAGACCTCCAGTTTTTCTGCCAATTGCACCATCGCCATGGCCAGTGCACTGCGGAGTTCCATAGCCTCGCTGTCAGAGACCTCGGATGAGACCAAAAGGCGCGGCCCCGTTGCCGGTGTAAACGGCACTGCGCATTGCAGTTTCGGATAGTAGTGTCCGCCGGCGCGCTCATAGGCCTCGGCCCAGCCCCAATCGAATACGTACTCTCCGTAGGAATGACTTTTGAGATAGAGGGGGGCTGCGGCCAAAAGACCGCCCACACCGTCCTCTACAATGAGATGTTGCGCTATCCAACCTGTTTCGGCGTCGGCTGAACCACTGTCTTCTAGTGCTGAGAGGAAGGCGTGGCGAACAAAGGGGTTCGCCTTCCCTGTGCAAGCATCCCAGTCCTTCGGTGCAACATCACCAAGCGAAGAGAGAACTCTGACGCTAATGGCTTCACGTCCATCGGGCATGATGATCACATGTGCCCGCCCGAGCCTGAAGGCAAGGAAATTCTGGTGTTTAAGGGGGTATGGTGATGGAGGTTCATAATATGGACTACGATTCCAAGGTCGCGTAGGTCTTGGGAATAATGATGAATTACCACCCGCTGGTTTATTTGATTGCCGTCTTCATCGGTTTTTTTAACGTACCTAACACGCAAACCGGCACCAAAGTGTTGGGGTATAGCATGTCGGGCAAGGTGAATGAGCGTTCGTAGGATTTCAAGCTCAAGAATTAAGGATAAGCGATCCCGAGGTACATGTCATAGTGTTGTCAGGGAATGGCTAGGCGTTCAGTGCCGGTTATGACTTAGCTTACT
>CAYXUT010000166.1:0-6667 GCA_964468005.1 uncultured Magnetovibrio sp.
AAAGTACAAGAATTGGGGTAAGTGGGGCAATGATGACCAAGTAGGAACGCTCAATTACATTACACCCGAGAAAATTGTTGATGCTGCTAATCTTGTTAAGCAAGGGCGTGTAATTTCTCTTGCTATTCCTTTCGATGACAACGGGCCTCAGACAGGCTCATTTGGTAGATTTAATCCTATACATTTTATGCTTCAGGATGGTGCAGATGTAAGTATTGGGGCACAGGATCACCTGCCAAATATACAATACACCGACGATGCAGTAACAATGCCCCTTCAGTGCGCGACGCAATGGGATGCTCTTGCCCACATAATGTACAAGGGGAAAATGTATAATGACTTTGATGCAACTGAGGTCAATAGCACGGGAGCAAAAAAGAATGGAATGGAGAACGCAAAAGATAAGATCGTTTCTCGTGGCGTCTTGCTAGACATTCCGCGTCTGAAGGACAAGCCATGGTTGGTCCCTGGGGAGGCAATATATCCCGAGGATCTTGATGCCGCGGCAAAGATGGGAGACGTAGCCATAGAAGCAGGAGATATTGTTCTTATCCGGACGGGCCAAATTGCTCAGGTCAGGGCGGATAAAACTTGGGGCGAGTACAGCGGTGGTTCCGCGCCCGGGTTAGGTGTGGACTGTGCCGCATGGATCTGTGAGAAGCAAATCGCCGGGTATGCGACTGATACTTGGGGTACGGAGGTAATCCCCAATGAAACCCCCGATATTTTTCAGCCGTTACACATGATACTCATTGTTCATGCTGGGGTGTTGGTGGGGGAAATATTTGACTTAGAAGGCCTAGCGGACGATTGCGCGAAAGATGGAGTATACGAGTTCATGCTTGTCGCGCCGCCGTTACCCATCACAGGCGCAGTTGGGTCCCCTATAAATCCCCAGGCGATTAAGTAGCGGTGGCCGGCAATAGGGAGCACGTCATGGGAGAACCGAGCAATTTGCGATCTTCGCGTATTGACGCGTCGGATGACCCGGTAGAATTACTGTATGAGAGGGGTGTGACCGACGGGCTGCCAGTTGTCCCGCCAACTGAGGAACGTGTAGCCCGTATGCTAACGGAGACCACTCGTGATCCGAGTGAGATCCTGGGCGAAATTGGACCGAACTATGGAAGAGCAACAGTTGAAAAGATAGCGATTAATGCAGTTATGGCCGGGTGCCATCCGTCCTACTTTCCGGTTGTGCTGGCCTGTGTCGAGGCAATGTGCGAAGAGCAATTTTGCATCCATGGGATAAATGTAACGACGTTTTCGGCGACTCCGATCGTGATGATCAATGGCCCTATCCGAAAGACCTTGAATGTCAATTGTGGCCATAATGCCTTGGGCCACGGGTTCCGCGCAAATGCTACCATTGGGCGGACGCTTCGATTAATGATCATTAATGTTGGTGGCGCCAAGCCTCACGAGATTACTAAGGCGACGATGGGACACCCGGCGCAATACACTTTTTGCTTTGGTGAAAATGAGGAACAAAGTCCGTGGGGGCCATTGCATGTGGAGAGGGGGTTTGAGTCGGGCCAGAGCACAGTTACCCTATTTGGGGGGCATTCTCCCCTCCAGATCAATGACCACGCGAGCCGCACGGCGGAGCAATTGGCCCTTTCACTTGGATGGACAATGGCATCGCTATGGAACCATAAAAATTACCCACTCTTTTCAGACACGGTTCTTGTTGTTGGTCCGGAGCACGCCAAGACTTTTGCGCAGGATGGGTGGTCCAAGGATGATCTGCGGCAGTTTTTATTTGAAAACATTAGGCGGCCCCTTCGGGAACTGCGGCCCGGAGTCAATGGTGGCGAGGGAGCTGGCGTGAGTATGCTTCGTACGCCTAAGAAACACCGGGATCCTCCGACCGATGAAACTTTGTTTCCGAAATTCCCAAAAGCGGAGAATATTGTTATCATCGTAGCCGGCGGGACTGCGGGTCGCTTCTCAGCAGCTATACAGGGGTGGGCGGGCTTTGATGCGGGCAGTCGGATAACGACAAAAGAAATACGCAATTTATAGGAGGCACATATATGGGTGACAGGCTACTGGATCCAACCGATAAAGTAGAGCGTGCTCAAAAAGATTTTGCGCCGCGCCTTGATTCGCTTCAAGGAGCTACCATAGGGTTACTTGATATTAGCAAATCGAAGGGATCGTTTTTCCTTGACCGGGTGGAGGAGGTTCTGAGAAACGATTACCAGGTGAAGGATGTTTTGCGCCGTATGAAACCGACAGTTGCACGTCCAGCACCTTTGGAGATACGGGAGGAGCTGACACAAAAGTGTGATGCGGTGATTGAAGCTCTCAGCGATTGAGGAGCGTGCATTTCGTGCAGTTCGCACGATGTGATCTATTTTGAAGAAAAAAGAATTCCGACGGCAAATGTTACAACGACTGAATTTTTAAGTGCGGCGCACGCACAGTGTTCCGCATTAGGGATGCCCAAATACGAACCAATACTTGTTGAGCACCCCATCCAACCGAAGACTAAAGAAGAGGTACGAGTTTTAGCTGATCGGGTGATTGGCGACATAATTGAGAAGCTTATAAATCAAAAAGGGCAACAGGCGGCATAGCCTCTCCGGTGGTGGGTGTTCCCGACAACATGTTGGTCCGCTCATCACCTTGCCATTTAGGTCCTGCCCTTACAAAGGGATTTCGAAGTTTTTTTGCTGATATTTGAGCTTTCTTGCTGACAAAATAATCCGACATCCGAAAAACTATCCAAGTGTTTTTTGGATGAGCGGAAATCCTTCAACCTTTTGGGCGAGTCATCTCTTCCGGACGAACCCAATCGTCAAACTCCGCCGCTGTAACGTAACCCAGCGCCAGCGCGGCGTCTCGCAGGTTGGACCCTTCCTTGTGCGCCTTTTTCGCAATGTCCGCGGCCTTTTCATACCCTATATGAGGGTTTAACGCCGTGACGACCATTAGGGAGCTACGAAGGTATGCTTCAATTTTTGGTTTATTAGGCTCTATCCCGGACGCGCAGTGTCGGTCAAACGATTTGCAAGCGTCGGCGATCAAAGTTACAGACTCGAGAAGGTTATGCACCATGACAGGTTTATACACGTTCAGTTGAAAGTTGCCTTGCGAACCTGCAAATGCAACGGCCCCGTCGTTTCCAAATACTTGGACAGCAACCATCGTCATAGCTTCCGATTGAGTCGGGTTAACTTTCCCAGGCATAATGGAAGACCCCGGCTCGTTTTCCGGGATCAGTATATCCCCAATACCTGCCCGTGGGCCGGACGCTAACCACCGAATATCATTCGCAATTTTCATTAGAACGCCTGCCAAAGTTCGAAGTGAGGCACTCGCGGTGACCATCGAGTCGTGTGCCGCCAGGGCGGCGAATTTGTTCTTGGCAGAACTAAAAGGCTTGCCTGTTTCTTTTGCAATGTACGAGGCCGCCAGATCGCCAAATTCGCGGTGTGCATTTAGGCCGGTTCCGACGGCAGTTCCGCCTATTGCTAATTCACATAAGTCAGGGATCGCTCTCTTTACAGATGCCACAGCTCCGTCAAGCTGGGCTACCCAGCCGCTAATTTCCTGTCCTAAGGTAATTGGCGTCGCGTCCTGAAGGTGGGTACGCCCGACTTTTACAATATCTTGGAAGCGTTGAGCCTTGAGGTGTAACGTCTGTCGGAGTTGATTGACAGCAGGGATTAGCGTGTCTTCTAGTTCTTCGACGGCCGCAACATGCATCGCCGTAGGGAATGTATCGTTGGAACTCTGACCCCGATTAACATGATCATTCGGGTGTATCGGGGTTTTTGACCCTAGTTTTCCTCCGGCTAATTCGATCGCCCGGTTTGATATTACCTCGTTGGCGTTCATATTCGTCTGTGTGCCTGAGCCAGTTTGGAACACTACTAGAGGAAAATGAGTATCAAGTTTTCCGGATATAACCTCTTGCGCCGCTGCAACTATTAGGTCAACTTTCTCTTGTGGTAGTTGGCCGAGTTGGCCGTTGGCGAGTGCGGCCCCCTTTTTTAAAACTCCCAGCGCACGGATGATAGGACGAGTAAAACGAAAACGCTGAATCCCGATAGAGAAGTTATTTCTTGAGCGTTCAGTCTGGGCTCCCCAGTAACGGTCTGCCGCAACATCAATCTTACCCATACTATCGGTTTCACTTCGAGTCTCAGTGGATTTCTCGCTCATAGCCACTCTCCTTTACCTGCGTCCTAGGTTGAATAAAACTGGAGGCAAGCTGAATACCATGGTTTTTTGATTGGGCCAAGTTCACCATAAATGCTATAAAGGACCACAAAAAAAACGGCAGTCAAAAGGCCACGATGAGTCCTAGATTCTTCGAGTTCACATTTTGGTATTAGCTAACTCGCGGTTGGACTCTGCGGCATACAATATTGTTGCCGAACTCTGAATAGCTTACACTTGGTACCGACCGTAAAGACAGTTGGGCGTATCTTCTCACGGCACCCGCGCCTGCCAGCGTAAAACAGATGGCCACGGCATTTCGGAGAACTAAGCATGGAATCTTTGTGGGCTTCGATGCATTTTATACGAAATAAATTTCTGACTGGAATCCTGATTCTGATCCCTTTAGTGGCGACGTATTGGCTTGTAGGGTTTTTATTGGAGATACTGAGCGGAGTGGGTGCCCCCGTAATGCGGACTTTGTTCGGGCCATTGACAGTGATCGATGACCTTGCCTGGGTTGCCCCAGTGATAGCGCTAGCCAACATCTTTCTGGCGTTAGCTTTTATCTTCCTTTTGGGCCTTATCGGTACGAACTTTGTTGGTAGAAGGGTCTTGGCAACGGTTAACGCCATTCTTCTTCGTGTGCCCTTGATTAGCAGCGTCTATGGCGCCGTTCAGCAGATGGTGCAAACATTTCAGGGTCCCTCGGGCAGCTTTCAGCGTGTGGTGTTGGTGGAATATCCCCGCAAGGGGATGTGGGTGATGGGACTGGTTGCGGCAATCAGGGATGACGTTGTGGGACTCACCTCGGGCAACGAACTTTTGTCGGTGTTTGTTCCAACCACACCGAACCCAACCTCGGGGTTCCTGGTCATGGTACCGCCGGAGGACGTCATCGAAGTGGACTACACTGTCGAAGAGGCATTCAAATTTGTAGTTTCATCCGGCATTGTGGGTCACAATTTCGAAAGGCGCACAGTAAGGAACGAGAACTCAGAGGGGCCTATCTAACCACATTTGGCCGGCCGCGGTTTGTAGAGTTAGGGCATAGCGTCTATAGATCGAACCTATGCCAGGGCTGTCGGGACTCCGCGAGTTAGCGCCCCTCCCACGGCTCTTGGTTCTCAAACCCATGGGCAGCTCGTAATACTGTAGAGTCCTCGAAATGACGCCCCGTCAACATAAGACCTACGGGTAATCCGTTGACTTTCCCGCAAGGCACCGAGATCGATGGATGCCCCGTCATATTGAAGGGTGCGGTATTCCCGAGCATATCCCACCCAATGTTGAGGGAATCTGCCGGAGTCATATTCGGCTTATCTAGGTGGGCCGTCATTGGGGTAGTAGGCATGACGAGAATATCAAACTTCTTGAACGCTTCGTCGTATGCTGCCTGAAGTTTTCGCCTTTGGTTTTGCGCTTTGGCGTAAAGCCGCCCATTGTAGGCCTGGTTTAGATAGTCACCAACTAGTGCGACAAACTTAGCCTGGTGCGGTAGATCGCTGCCTTGAGAAACTAGTGATTTTCCCAAGGCGTCAGCGAGACTCTCATTGTAAAGGCCTTTCCAATGATAACCAAGGCCGTTGCCATACATGAGGGCCGCCAGACCTCCTGTCATTAGCGCCCAAACTATCCCGCCGGCCTCAAGGTGTGCGGGTACTGAGACTTCTTCGGTATGGGCCCCAAGTTTTTTTAAGGACTTTACGGCCTCTTTGACTTTTCCGTCCACGCCGGGCTCAGATACGGGCGTGGCAAACCCTTCCTTCACGATGCCAAAACGTAGGTCATTGATGGTTCCACCGAGGCTCTCTACGAAACTGTTTTGTACCGGGATACTATATTGTCGAGGATCCATAGGGTCCTTCCCCGCTATTACGTCGAGAAGCAGAGCTGTGTCTGCCACAGTCCGTGCCATGGGCCCAACGTGGTCAAAAGAATTGTCAATGCCGACAACGCCGGTATAGGGAACTAGGCTGTGCGTGGGTTTAAGTCCTACTACACCGCACCAGGATGCAGGGATCCGTATTGAACCTCCCTGATCACCTCCAATCGTGAGATCAATGTCTGCATAGGATAACGCTGCACCCGAGCCGGCCGACGAACCTCCTGCTAGGTGCTTGTGATTGTGGGGATTAAGGGTAGGGCCGTACGCACTAGTATGGCCGCCACCGGAGAACGCGAAGTTGTCCATATTAAGAATAGCCGTGATGTGGCCACCCTCCTCTAGTATACGGTTAATGACCGTGGCATCAACGTCGGGGACATAACCACCGAGCACCAATGACCCACATGACATTGGAACGCCTGCGATGCAAACGTTGTCCTTGATACCGATGCGCTTTCCCAAGAGCCTACCTGTGCGGGCGCCTTGAATCGAACATTCCCGGACTATGGCATTCAGGGGGTCCTTGCCTCTATATGGCCGCGCCCCAGGGTCGCGATCTGTAAAGCGGACCCGGGGTAAATTTGATGGCGCTTGGTCCAGTGTATCGAG
>CAYXUT010000167.1:0-2085 GCA_964468005.1 uncultured Magnetovibrio sp.
GGTTTGAAGGGAAATGGATACAGGATGAAAGCGGGCAACGCTGCAGCCGTAGTGTCAACGGAAGTCAATACTATGGTAGGGCTTGGTTTGAGATACAGGGGAATGGAAAATTTAAAGGTGGCTGGGGCTACTGTGATGCAAGCCCTAATCTTGGTTGGTTAGGCTGGAGGTAACATTAACACGTACCAAAAAAGCATTCGACATAAGCAATTGGTGAAAAACTTTGACGAATGACGTTGAAACCCAACAGAAAATAAACTCGTTAACACCCTTATAAAAGTGCGCCGAAACTATTCATATTATTGTGCTCGTAGACCGGTGGCCGGTAAGTGCAAGGATTGCGTGGCGACGTGTAATGCACTACTTGAGTTGAATGTAGTGTCTGACTAATTAGCAGGGTGATGACCACCAGACTCACATCCATCAACAACCAATCTCTCCCATTTAAAATTATTTTT
This sequence comes from uncultured Magnetovibrio sp., assembly GCA_964468005.1. Lineage (GTDB taxonomy): Bacteria > Pseudomonadota > Alphaproteobacteria > Rhodospirillales > Casp-alpha2 > TMED8. The sequence continues at coordinate 459 of CAYXUT010000167.1, forward strand.
GCTACCACGTCACCACGAAATGACGGTTGCCCATTCTGATGGTCTTAATAAGTGGTGTATGGTAATTTGAGAGGAATTGGGCGAAAGGACTGTGTGTAGCATTGATAAGGAGTTGTTAGGTCACGCAATAGATTCTCTAAACAACTTAAAACGATCCCAACAGTACCATGACCGTTAGGCATACCTGAGTTTTGTGAAGCCTAAAGGAAAACCCCCGTTCAATGGCGAGGGTTTTTAATTGAATTATCAATTATCTGTGTGGAAGAATGCTATATAATCTTGCTGATCGAAAATCCCTTTGCACCTTTGCCTCGCGCACGACGAACAGAATAACCACGGTTTCCTAGCTTAATAGATTTATCCTTCATCAGGGGATTAAGTGCTTTCAACAGCTTTTCTGCAACGGGGTCGGTTTTTTCGACAGGCGCTTTCTTTGCTTGTTCTTTCATCCATTTTGCAAACGCTTCGCTGCCGAGCTTATCACCAATGGATTTTCTGAGTGCATTCAACTTACGCTTCTGTCCTTTTGTGAGGGAGCCATCGTTAATTATCATAGGTATATCCTGTCAAGAGAAGATGTGTGAATGTGTTAGTTATAAACAAATATATCGTAATGGATAGAAAAAAAGCCAAGATGCCGAAAATTAGGATGAGAAAGACTTACCAATTTATTATGTTTAAACGAGTTTTTAGAAAACTTTCTATGAACCAGTATATTCTTAATACTTGAGGCCACGGGTTCGAAATCCTGTCGAGATAGCCATCGTTTAATTTATGCCACCTATCTCAATCTTCCTGAGCTATAATTAAAGAATGAAACCTTTATTCCTTTCGCTTCTAAGTATCGTATACCTTCTAACCGCCAGTGTTGTTTTGGGCGAGACGATAGATCGTCGACGCTTGGTAGAGCGAAATGGCCTTGTGTATAAAAGTTTCTCGCCTGTTCCATATAGTGGTAACGTGACTGGCCTGTGGTTGGGAGAGATAGTGAGTGGTCGTAAGTATGGTAGTTGGAAAACCTATTGGTTGAATGGAAGTATGGCATCCGAAGGAAAATATGGGGAAGGGGGACAAAAAGTCGGTGTTTGGAAATATTTTAAAGGAGATGGCCATTTATCTTCCGAATATAACTATACAGAAAAAAATTCGACTAAGTAACCTTTTGCCTCCTCAAAATCCTTTCATGGTATTATTAACGCTTCGGTATGTGAGCGTGACTTTAGCGTAGTTATTACTTCCAAACTGTCTGACGACGTCGAGAGTACGGCCGACAAGGCTGGGTTGCCATCGAGAAGTTTTCCAAACCCATCATCGCGGCGATCGAAGGTTACTCGCTTGGTGGTGGAAACGAACTGGCGATGACCACAGATATGATCATTGCCGGCGAGAAAGCGATATTTGGTCAACCCGAAGTAAAGATTGGCGTGATCCCTGGCGATGGTGGCACGCAGCGCTTGATCCGAGCAGTTGGCAAGCCGATGGCGATGCGGATGATCCTATCCGGAGAGTTCATCGACGCGAAGACCGCGTTTAAGTCTGGCCTCGTTGCCGATGTGGTTGAGGCCGGTAAAGCCGAGGAACGCGCGCTTGAGTTGGCATTAGCGATTGCAGCCAATGCGCCGATCTC
>CAYXUT010000167.1:2185-6495 GCA_964468005.1 uncultured Magnetovibrio sp.
GTGTCATCCTTGGCGCAACCGAGAATTCGAAAACCGTTATCCATGTTCTGGACCAGTGTGCGGTTTCCGACCCAATGATGGCTAAGACCATGGCAGCTAATAACATAAAACGGGCTGCTGTCGAGCTCGATGCCTTCTTCTGGACCGAACCGGGTGTTCATTGGCCTCGGCGTCTGCCAATCAGCGATTATGTCAGGGTTTTCAGGCCCCAGTGAGTCCAAAATGATGGCGCGCTGCAGCCACCAGGAATAGGAGCGACCAACCAGACGTGTACCGGCCGGAACTATGCAAAGCAAGGCGTGGCAATGCTCACCCTGGACAGAGAAACTATCCAAAACGCCTTCAGGCGCTTTCAGCGGAAAAGCGCCAGATGTATTCTCGTCATCAAGCTTCGCTATAACATCATCTTCACCGAGATAGTCCGGTTCCGACCAGTCAAGACCCCGAAGCGCCTTGTGGTCAAATTCCGGAACAGGAAAACGGAGATAGGCCACGGTCATGCCTCCCTTTTAAGAATGATCGCCAAGCAGGCTTGTTCCACGTTATGGTACCGAAACGGCAAATTCGATTAAAGCCTTTCCCCACTTTGCGCCATGTTTGTCATGCATGCGGCTATTGATGGGAAACGGAACGCAGTTACCGGTTAGCGTCCAAATCCACAACATAATATATTATTGTCTCAAACCAGAAAGGCCCTTACCTTTGAGACATGATGGTTTAGAACAGTTAAAATATTGTGGAAACAGCCTAAAGCGAAGCTTGTATAGTCCCCGCTCAATCTCGCTGAAGGAGGGTTCAGAATAAGTGAATAAGGAGACTGAGAAAATGGCAAGAGTTCAAATTTTGAGATGGCAAGAGATCCCGTCAATGGTTGAGGCGCGGGATGATTCAGACACAAAAAAAATTCAACTAAGTGATAGGTTTCAGGCACTTATAGATGAAGCAGCGATGCGTAGAGAACTTGCTGGGTCAGATGCTTATCTCGAGGAGTGGAACAAGTCTCCTGCCGAAGAACGGGAGGGCAGCGCCGTGGACGTGGTCAAAGAAGTAGCTGAGCAGATAGAGGCGCAGTTCGTTGAAATCCGTGATGAGGCCCTGAAATAATTGCCCAGATTGATATTAAGTTGTTGTTGCAGCCGTAACAGTCTAGTAATGGGTGAAATTGACAGATAATATATCAAGTATATTTTCTCGTGGATATTGACGATGACAAAACCAGTGGGGCGTGCGAACGATAGAACCGGGCGGGCCGATGGTTACTGGCTTCTCGGGTCGGGGCCGGCCGAAATCGATCCGGTCAAAATGCTTCGTATTCACGGATATCGGGACCTGGGCAAAGTCCGCCCGGTAATCCGTAAGGCCGCCGATGATATTGCCGAGATAGCTAAGGGATTAATGGTGCCCGAGGCTCATGCGAGGCGCGTGGATGTCGAACATTACGGCGACCAACGGGTAGTTCTCGCCAACGGCGTGGAGTTCGGGGGTATTGACTTTGAGCACGCCTTGGATGGCGCGCGCGCCGTGGTTGTCGTGGTGGTAACTGTGGGGCGGGCTCTCGATGATGCAGTGATATCCGCAATGGATAAATTCGAACCTCTTGATGCGCTTTTTCTGGAGACAGCTGGATGGCTCGGCGTCGAATGGACGACCAAGAATTTTGTTCGGGATCTACAAAAAACCGTAAAGCCAGAGAATATGAGGGTTACCCGTCGACGCGGCCCCGGATACAGATACAAGATTGGCGGCCGTGAAATGGACTGGCCATTGGAACAACAGCGCAGGCTTTTCGATGTATTTGATGAGGTGGAATTGCCGATCGCGCTGCTCGAAAGCTGTGTCATGCTACCAAAGATGTCGCGATCCGGGATGTATGGGCTGGTTTCACTCAACTAGGTAGGATGTCGCTTAAGGATGGGAAATAGACGGAAGTCAGACAGTTATTGTCCTCGGATAAACAAAGAATGGCTCGTTTGTGCGGCTTCCCGCACCATTAACTGTAAAGCATGAAAATCAGGAACATTAGAATATGAAATCAGAAAAGCTCATCGTCATTGGAGAAAATTTTAATTCAACACGCAAAATCAAAGCGACTAATCCAAGGGTTATTGAAGAAGATGGAAAAACAGGCATCTCTTATACTGACCTAGACGGCAATAAGCAGATTCTCGATTGCACAGACGTTATTCCTGAAGATCCGGCCGAGCGGAATAGCTTTTTAATTCCACATATCGCGCAGGCGTTGCGTAATAAAGACATGAACTACATAGCGTGGGCAATAAAAAACCAAGAAGCGTATGGCGCGCATATTATTGATCTTTGCGTTGATGAAATGTCGGTATATCCGGAAGAGCGCCATGAGTGGATCAAGTGGACGGTACAAACGGCGCAAAAAATAACCGATAAAATAGTTTCTATCGACTCGTCGGATTCAACGACAATTTATGCTGGCCTGGAAGCACATGACGGCTCTGAGACTCGCCCAGCCATCAATTCCTTCAACCTTGAGGATGGCCGCCAGGATTTGGTGCCGATGGCTAAGGAGCACAACGCCTTACTTTTTGCTAACGCTAGCGGAAATGCAGGTATGCCACAGAATGCGGAAGAACGTGTCGCTAACCTGGTCACCTGCATGGAGATGATGGATCAAGAAGGCATCACCATGGAAGACCGGTTCCTCGACCCTCTGGTATTCCCCGTTGGTGCCGGGCCAGAGTTTGGTGGGCACTATCTGGATGCGGTTAGAGAGCTACGTACGATGTATCCCGATGTTCACATATTTGGAGGTCATTCCAATGTGTCTTTTGGTCTTCCAAACCGTAAGTTATTGAACGAGGTTTTTGTGTCATTGGCGATTGTAGCTGGTTGCGATGCAATGATGATTGATCCAGTGATGAATGGAGCGGACGGTCTGACTTCCTTTAAGTTTGCGGCCGAAGCGCTGCTTGGACGAGACGAATACTCAATGGAGTATCTAAAATTTATCCGTGGTGGAGAGAAAGCAAAAAAGCGACACTAGAAGACCGGAGCGTAGCGCTTTGTTTATTAATGGTTTTTGTAGGGGAGGTTAAAATGAACGAACTCACACCTAAGGAACGCGTACACCGCACGTTAAGGCGTGAACCGGTTGATCGGGTACCATTATTCTACCGTATGAAGCATGAAGCTAAGCAAAAACTTGCGCGGGTTTATGGAATTGATGATGCGTCGACTGGGATGAAGCACAACCCGGAGCTCGAATTTCGGTTGGGTAATGACATAGTAATGTACCAAATAGGAATTAATGCTCAATTTTCGCACAGGCATATAGAAATTGGGGAGACTTGGTACAACCACTTTGGTGTTGGTTACGGTAAGAGTGGATTACAAGGTCGTACATCGGAAGAGGAAGAAGAGTTTGCCAAAACCCAGGAATTTTGGGGCCCAGCCAAAGTGGTGCCGGAAAATTTTCCCTCCCATCATCCAATAACTTCAATGGAAGAGTTTAAAGCATACACTTGGCCCGATCCGAAAGACCCCGAGTTGTTGGATCCTGTTAAGGATATGGTTGATACGTTCGGAGGTGAATATTTCACCATTTGTGACTTGTCGTCGACCCTTATTGAAGCGGCATATGCCCATATCGTGGGCACCCAGAAATTTTTTCTTCAACTATTTGACGAACCTGAACTGATAGCAGGGGTTCTGGATGGCTTGACAGAGTATTATACTGCGATCGGTCGGAATGCCATAAAGCAAGGGATCGATATGATCCGCGTCGGGGATGACGTGGGGGCACAACAATCAATGATGATCTCGCCTGCGCAGTGGCGGGAGCTGGCAAAGCCACGTTTCGAATACATGTTCAGTGAGTTCCGTAAGGAGAACCCAGATATTCTGATCAAACTGCATTCCTGCGGTGATTATTCGCCTATTATCCCCGATGAGGTAGAGCTCGGTGTGCACCTCTCTGGCCTTATGCAGCCAACCGGCGGTAATAAGGAACAGGCGGAAATCAAGAAAAAATATGGTGATGATATCTCTTTCGTTGGCGGGTTTGACGTACAACGGCTATTGCCGCGGGGTTCCGTAGAAGACGTACGCCAGGGGGTGTTTGATGTTATGAAGAACTTTGCCTTAGGCGGTGGTTATATATTCTCGCCATCCCATTACATTCTAGCTGACGTGCCCATACAAAATATTTTTGCCATGCTCGAAGCACAGCGTGAGTTCGGGAATTATGGAAAGTATCCGCTGAACTAATTCGGGAACGTATATAGGCAAAATTGGAGGGTAAAGTATGACTGAATTTCAGCCAACTAATGAAGAGCCTA
>CAYXUT010000168.1:0-3620 GCA_964468005.1 uncultured Magnetovibrio sp.
TTGAAGATCACTTTGGATCTAACTATTGCCGGTGACCGCATAATCTTAGAATTCTCTCGTTCTTCTGCGGCCTGCGCGGGTCCCGTGAACATTTCTCGGCCGACGACCGTAGCGCCGATTTATGTCGCCCTCAAGCACGTGTTCACCGATGTACCGGACATACCAAATGTGGTCGTGTTTGAGTAAACCTTGAGCAATGTAGGACATAACAGCCTCGATAACCTGTAACACTAAACGATGTTACACGGTTTCTAAGCTACCTAAATTTAAGGATTTCTAGAGATTGGTGCGGTCGAGAAGACTCGAACTTCCACGGGCTTAATGCCCACAGCGACCTCAACGCTGCGCGTCTACCAGTTCCGCCACGACCGCAAATACCTTGCGACAACTCAGATGGTCGTCGTATTTAATCTCTAAAGTCACGCTGCAAATAGCAAATGCTAGCCCGATGGGCAAGCCTAAGCTTGAAAGGAATTGGACACATGGCCGCAAGCGACCGATACCTACCGCCGGTCGAGTGGCGGATTAGCGACCATGCTGTCGCATACACCGATGCCGTTTCATGGATGGAACGGAGAATTACCGATATCAGGATCGGTAGCGCACCTGAAACGATTTGGCTATTGGAACACCCGCCACTCTACACCGCCGGCACCAGTGCCGACCCTTCGGAACTTCTTGATTGCAATAGGTTTCCGGTCTTCCAAACGGGCCGTGGCGGGCGCTATACCTACCATGGCCCGGGTCAACGCGTCGCTTATGCGATGTTGGATTTGAAGAACCGTGGCGGCGACGTTCGCCAGTACGTGTATGACCTGGAACAATGGTTAATCGAAACCTTATCTGAATTCTCTATCAACGGTGACAGGCGCGAAGATCGCATCGGCATCTGGGTCAAACAGGGCGCGCCTTCCAATCCGTTGTGCCGTGAAGACAAGATTGCTGCTATCGGTGTCAGGGTGCGAAAATGGATGGCGTATCATGGCGTTTCTCTCAACGTCGAGCCAGATTTGAGCCATTTCGAAGGCATCGTACCCTGTGGCATTAAAGACCACGGCATCACATCGCTTTGGAATTTGGGTGTTACGGCGACCATGCCGGAGGTCGATTGTGCGTTGAAAGTTAGCTTTGAGAAGGTTTTTGGCCGAGAGACAACCAACACTGTTGCGGTCTGATTATGCGGTTGGGCGGTGCGTGAAACCGCTTACGTTTCGTATCTCGGTATCGGAGACACGGACACCATTGACTTTCGCCGGGGGCGGCCCAGACCAACAATGTTCAAGCATGATATCAACAGCCGAGACACTACCGGAGAATACGGCTTCAACGGAGTTATCAATGCGATTGCGAACCCAGCCAATGAGCCCAAGCGCGCTAGCCTTCTGTATCGTCCACCAACGGAAACCGACACCCTGCACGTGCCCGGTGATGATCACGTGGACGGCACGTTCGGCCATCCGTTATTCGAATTCCATGATGACTTCATCGACCGCCAGAGTGGCGCCTGCTACCGCGTTGACGGCGGCAACGACCAGGTCTTTCTCAGCCCTCAAAACGTTTTCCATCTTCATGGCCTCAATTACGGCAAGCGTATCGCCGGATTTGACCTCTTGTCCGGCCTCGACCGCGACGGTCACCAACAGTCCCGGCATGGGCGAGAGCAACAGTTTCACAGTATTCGGTGGTTCTTTCACGGGCATCATCTCATTTAGCCGGGCGGCCATTGGGCTCAGAACCAAAATGTCGTCTTGCGAGCCACCATGTGTTAGTCGGTATGCCACCGCTTGACGTTCCACCTGGATGCAAATCTCGCGGCCATCGAACGTGCCGCGTAGAACCGGCTCACTCAGTTGCCAGTCGGTCTCGAGTTCATGGCCCTTACCCTCGACAATGACTTGAAAGCCGTCCTTGGCGCGCCGCACGGTGACGGGATGATTGCCGTCTTTCAGCACCACAACCCAATCGTCAGAAACCTTACGCTCGTGTCCCTCCACCTGACCAGAAATCTCGATCGCACGGTCCTGATAGGCGCGATGCACAGAGGCCGCCACGGCAGCCTGAAGAATCGGTTCTTTCGGCGGCGAATCCTCCGGGTTGAAGCCATCCGGGTACTCTTCGGCAATTAAATTAGTGGTCATGTTACCCGAAACGAACTTGGGATGCGCGACGAGGGCGGCTAGGAACCCAATGTTATGGCTGACGCCCCTAATGTAATAGGCGTCGAGCGCTTTGCGCATACGCGCGATCGCCTCGTCGCGATCCGCGCCGTAAGTGATCAACTTGGCAATCATCGGATCGTAGTACATGGAAATCTCGCCACCCTCGTAGACACTGGTATCGACACGCACGTAATCGGTTTCTTCAGGCGCCTGATACTTAATCAATCGCCCAATTGAGGGTAGGAAGTTGCGAAACGGATCTTCGGCATAGACCCTGACTTCCAGGGCACTGCCGATCAATTTGACGTCCTTTTGAGCTAAATCCAAGTCCTCGCCGGCAGCAACACGTATCATTTTCTCCACCAGATCAAACCCAGTGATGTATTCGGTCACCGGATGCTCAACCTGCAGGCGCGTGTTCATCTCCAGAAAATAGAAGTCCTTGTTGGCATCGACGATAAACTCGACAGTACCGACGGAGTAATAGCCAACCGCTCTGGCGAGTTGTACAGCTTGCTCGCCCATGGCTTTACGGGTTTTCTTATCGAGGAATGGCGAGGGTGCTTCTTCAATGACTTTTTGATGTCGCCGCTGGATCGAGCATTCGCGCTCGCCCAAATAAAGGGTGTTTCCCTTCTGGTCAGCGATGATCTGAATTTCGATGTGGCGCGGCTGTTCGATGTACTTCTCAATGAACACGCGATCATCACCAAAGGCCAATTTCGCTTCGTTGACAGCGCGTTCAAGCCCTTCGCGGCATTCTTCGTCGTTCTTGGCAAGCCGCATACCTTTTCCACCACCACCGGCGGACGCCTTCAGCATCACCGGATAGCCGATATTATTGGCGATCTTCACCGCATCCTCTGGATCGCGCACTGCTTTTGTATGTCCCGGCACGATATTGACTTTAGCTTTTCTCGCCAATTTTTTAGATTCGATCTTGTCGCCCATGGCAGTTATTGCATAGGGCGACGGGCCAATGAAAGTAACGCCCACTTTCGCCAGCACCTCGGCGAATGCAGCATTTTCCGACAAAAACCCATAACCTGGATGAACTGCATCGGCGCCGGTCTCGCGGATGGCAGCCAGGATGTTGTCGATTGCCAAGTAACTCTCTGCGCTTGGCGCAGGACCGATGAATACGGCCTCGTCGGCCATTTCCTTGTGCAGTGAATCACGGTCGGCATCAGAGTAGACAGCAACCGTCTTAATGCCCAGACGCGTTGCCGTCTTGATAACCCGGCAGGCAATTTCACCACGGTTGGCAATTAATATCTTCTTGAACATCTCTTCTTACTCGCCCGTTTGTCCACCGCGCTTACAGGGCCCGTTTTACGCCCATCCATAGGAAGAATCATCCGCCAGCAATCCACCCGTTTTCGGGTCGACGTTGGTCAGATCCGACATATGGGCATTACGCTTGCGGTGACGTCGGACCGACGGCTCGAGAAGGCCAAAGCG
>CAYXUT010000168.1:3630-6325 GCA_964468005.1 uncultured Magnetovibrio sp.
CCACCCATTTTCGGGTCGACGTTGGTAAGATCCAACATATGAGCATTTTCGGCATTACGCTTGCGGTGACGTCGGACCGACGGCTCGAGAAGGGCAAAGCGTTCAGAAAATGCTATTTGTTGTTCATCCGTCACCGGTTGGTTCGGAATGACCACAACCGCATAGCGGTCAAAGGCCTCGCGGATGGCTATGAATTCATTCTCTGACAAGGGGTGGCGAAAATCGATACTCGACACGCGGGCGACAAAATCCGTCCTGAGCACTTGAATATTTACCATGGTCAATTCCCCATGACGTAAGGATACGTCACTTTGTTATTATGAGACAACTCAGACCTAGAGCGGAATATTGCCGTGCTTCTTCCAGGGGTTTTCGATGCTCTTGTTGCGCAGCATACGCAGGCTCTTGGCGATGCGTTTGCGGGTATTGTGCGGCATAATGACATCATCGATGAACCCTCGATGACCGGCAACGAACGGGTTGGCGAAGCGCTGGCGGTACTCCTCTGTGCGCTCTGTTATCTTCTCTTCATCTCCGATGTCTTTACGGAAGATTATCTCGACCGCACCCTTCGGGCCCATGACAGCGATCTCGGCCGATGGCCAGGCAAAGTTCACATCACCGCGTAGATGCTTCGAACTCATGACATCATAGGCGCCGCCATAAGCCTTGCGGGTGATCACAGTCACTTTCGGCACAGTGCACTCTGCATAGGCATACAGCAGCTTGGCGCCATGTTTGATAATGCCGCCATATTCCTGCGTCGTGCCTGGCATGAAGCCCGGCACATCGACGAACGTCACCAATGGGATATTAAAGCAATCACAAAAGCGTACGAATCGCGCGCCTTTGATTGCCGAGTTTATATCCAAACATCCCGCCAACACCATCGGTTGGTTGGCAACGATACCGATCGTGCGGCCTTCAATGCGTCCGAATCCGACGATGATATTAGCGGCGTAACCCGGCTGCAGTTCAAAAAAATCTCCTTCGTCGCAAACTTTGACGATCAATTCCTTCATGTCATAGGGCTTGTTGGGAGTGTCGGGAACAATCGAATCAAGAGACATCTCAACTCGGTCCCAGGCATCCGGCGTCGGTCGGTACGGTGGTTTTTCGGTATTGTTAACCGGCAAAAAATCGATGAACCGACGAAGATAGAGCAATGCTTCCACGTCATTGGCAAAGGCCTTATCTGCGACACCAGATTTAGTTGTATGAGTGATAGCGCCCCCTAGTTCCTCATGGGTAACCTCTTCGTGGGTGACGGTCTTCACGACATCGGGGCCGGTTACAAACATGTAGCTCGTGTCTTCGACCATAAAGATGAAATCTGTCATTGCCGGTGAATAGACGGCGCCGCCGGCACAAGGACCCATGATCATGGAAATCTGAGGGATAACACCCGAGGCCATGACGTTACGCTGGAACACCTCGGCATATCCTGCCAGCGAATCAACCCCTTCCTGAATGCGCGCGCCACCAGAATCGTTAAGCCCAATAACCGGAGCGCCAACGTCCATAGCCTTATCCATAATCTTGCATATTTTCCCAGCATGCGAGGCCGACAAGGAACCACCAAAAACGGTGAAATCCTGACTGAATACGAACACTAGACGGCCATTGACCGTGCCGTAACCAGTCACTACGCCATCACCGGGCGTCGTCTGCTCGTCCATGCTGAAATCGGTACAGCGGTGTTCGACGAACATGTCCCACTCTTCAAAAGAATCCGCGTCGAGGAACAGTTCTAGACGTTCCCTAGCCGTCAGCTTACCCTTCTCATGCTGATTTTCGATACGTTTCTCACCGCCACCCAAGCGGGCTCGCTGCCGCCGTTTGTCAAGTTCCTCAATAATTTCATGCATGGCTATCCACTTAGCTCACTGCCTACTCCGGCCACATCAGCCCGAATCGACCTACAATAAAAAACGCCGTTGACTAGCGCCAGCAAAAACACTAATTGCCGCTCAAGCTGCAAAAGATAATTCTAAAAACTTAACCACCCATCGAACCTCTTCATTACTGGCTTTACGACGTCGCATGGCTTCGCGATCTTCGCCCCATCGGCTTGCCTGAAAAGTCTCATCCAAGACCGAGGATTCGAAGGCTAAGTTCCAATCACGCCATCCGTGGAGCACAGCCAAGGCAAGCAATAATGATCCCATTACCTGCGTCATATGCGTCACTGCCGTTAACTGCCATACATCCAAACCACCCAATTCATTTCGAAGGGCCGCCAAAGAATCCGTTGGTTGCTCGACATGCGTGACACCGCTCGTGAGTTTCAAGGGGGCCGATAACGTATCCCTGGCCCAATCTAGAACCGGTTGCCACATCTCTTCCTGAGCTGCAACCAACTCATCGGGCCCGTCACTTCGATAACACAATAGGTCGCTTCCGCCGTAGGCTGCGGTCTGCTCGATGATGGCGTCACGGTTCGGCGAAACCCGGTCGATAGCTGTGCACGCCAGTTGCATCAATGGCATGGAGCCAGGTGATATTTCGTCTTCCTGGGCTTGCCATTCAGTGGCGACAGCCTCCGCCAATGCTTCGCTCGGGAGACGGAGTTCGTTCCCCGACGGCGTACGAACGGAGCGTCCGTCCAAAGCCACGCCGTACGTGCAATCAAATTCAAATACCTCGGCACGCTTGTAAAAGCGTTTCGCACTTTCGCTGAACATCGAATTCCAAT
>CAYXUT010000169.1:0-392 GCA_964468005.1 uncultured Magnetovibrio sp.
TTTTAATGTCTGGCTGTACCTTGTTGAACGCAGCAGCGTAACGCTTGAGGTCATCCGCCTCGATCGCGGTATATACTGTCAGTTCTGTCGCGGCCTTTGCCGGCCCAATCGCCGCCAAGACGGCAACAGCCGCCGCAGCTACAAAAGTTAGAACATGGTTCTTGCTAATCATTATCGATTTCTAACCTCCCAAATATCTGGCCAATTTAAGGCCGTATTGACTGGTGAACCGTAACTGTAAAGCGCGAAGCCGTTCACGGCTAGTCGCAATCGCCTTTACATTTTCGATAATGTACTTTTTTTCTATTACCAACTTTAAGATGTACAGAGAAAAAAGTTACAATCGGACTTAGTCTGGATGTGCCGTCGCTGGAATCAGCACTCTGGTATCG
>CAYXUT010000169.1:402-6262 GCA_964468005.1 uncultured Magnetovibrio sp.
TGACGGCTAGCCCCAATCGCCTTTACATTTTCGATAATGTACTTTTTTTATTAACGATTTTAAGATGCACAGAGAAAAAAGTTAATTTTGGAAATAGTCTGGGTGTGCCGTTGCTGGGTTCGGCATTCTAGTAACGTTCCAAACACCTTTCCACCACTCAAAGTGCGATTAATAACAATTCAACATCGAAAGTAACCCCTATCTGTCAGGAGGCCGCCACTTCCCAAAAGGCGGCGACGGCGCGTGTCGCCAGGCGCGAATTTAGGCAGATCATGGATTCGCGCATGGACAGATCACAGTCAGCAAGGCGCACCATGGCGAGACGGCTGTCGAAGCCGAATTCCGGTTCGGAAACGAAGCCGAGGCCAATGCCCGCAGCAACGGCCTCGCGCACGCTCTCGCGCCCCTCAACTTCGATCACAGTATCGGGAACCAAGCTGTGGGTGACGAAGGCTTCCTCAATCAACCGCCGAGTGGTTGAACCCTGTTCGCGCAACACTAGGTTTTCACCACGAAGTTCGGCAAATGGCACAGCCCCACGCTGGGCCCAAGGGTGCGAAACCGGCACCACGGCGACTAAAGCATCATCACGGAGCGTAAGTGCCTTGAAGCGGCGGTCTTCGGGGACATTGGCCAATACACCAATATCGGCACGGAAATCCAATAACTGCGTCATGATTTCTTCAGAATTGCCGATGTTTACAGCAACCGACACCCCGGGATAACTCCGGCGAAATTCAGCAATGACTTGCAGGATATGGAACGGCGCGTCGGCAGCGATCGTCACCTGCCCGCTCCGTAGAGCCTGGGTCTCACTCAGGAGATCCACGGCACGGTTCTCGAAGTCGAGCATATTGTCTGCGATTTCGAACAGCCGCTGGCCGGTCTCCGTCAGCGTCGTCCGCTTGCGAACCCGGTTGAACAGCGTCACATCGAAGTCCTGCTCGAGCTTCTTTACTTGGTCAGAAAGCGTCGGCTGGGTTACACCCAGGTTCTCCGCCGCCTTGGTAAACCCACCATGCACGGCAACCGCGTGAAAGGCTCGGAGTTGCGTATAATACATCTGTAATCCACTTGATATAAATATCGTTTATAACTATTTTATATATATAAATTATCGATTTGATTTATCCAAATAAAGATCCCAAATTATTTTTTTTGAAAACCGCTGTCGAGACATTTGGCATTTGGCGCCACAATCCCAGCAACAATCGTGCATATCTTCATATCAAGCTCCTAATCGGTGACGAATATTGACCCTAACTGCGAATGACCCCCTTTTATTGACCCCCGGCCCACTGACCACTTCCGCTGAAACGAAGGAGGCCATGCTCCATGATTGGGGGTCGCGGGATCAGGATTTCATCGATACGAATACCCGTGTGTGTGAACGCTTGCTAGCCATTGCCAATGCCTCAGAAAGCCACGTCTGCGTACCTTTGCAGGGGAGTGGAACTTTCATCGTTGAGGCCGCATTATGCACCCTGATCCCGCCTAACGGAAAGGCGTTGATTTTAGTCAACGGTGCGTATGGTAAACGTATGGCTAAGATTCTCGATTACGCGTCACGTTCTTACCTTATTCAGGAAACTCCTGAAGATCAGCCTCCCAGCATCGGTAACTTGGAAGAAGCCTTGGACACAGACGCTGATATATCCCACGTGCTTGCCGTGCATTGCGAAACCACATCAGGCATCCTCAATCCCATTGAAAAAATCTCCAACGTGGTCAAGAGCCGAGGTCGATCATTATTCATTGACGCTATGAGTGCCTTTGGAGCCATTAATTTGGACGCAGAACACATTTACTTTGACGCCCTTGTAGCTTCTTCCAATAAGTGCTTGGAAGGAGTACCCGGTGTGGGTTTCGCGTTGATCCGCAGCGAGGTATTAAAAGGTTGTGAAAGAAACTCTCACTCTTTGAGCCTCGATCTATTCGATCAATGGCGAACCATGGAATCCAATGCGCAGTGGCGGTTTACACCGCCGACCCACGTAATCGTCGCTCTTGATAAGGCCATCGAACAGTTCGAAAGTGAGGGCGGTGTCGCCGGCCGGTTTGCGCGATATTCAGAAAACTGCCGCATGCTCACTGATGGTATGCGCGAACTAGGTTTCGAAACGCTTCTTCCGAATAACCTGCAAGCGCCAATCATCATTACATTCAGGATGCCTTCCGATCCGGCCTTCGACTTTTCCTGCTTCTACGACCAGGTAAAAGATCGTGGGTACGTGCTCTATCCGGGAAAGTTGACGGTGGCCCCGAGTTTCCGCATTGGATGCATTGGCCACTTAGGCGCCAATGAGATACGTCATGCTTTGAAAGTTGTGAAAGATATTCTCAATGATATGGGTGTCCGTAGCGGAGCCCCAGCCCGAAACGCCTAGGAACATAAGATTACAATTCATCCCCAATAATCCGAAAGGAAAAGGTCAACGATACTTTGACCAGTATGGAAGAGGGCCGTATTCCAGAAATACGTGAGGAATGTAGGGATGAGATAGCTTTCGAAAAATCGCCCAAAAGGAGACCTATTACATGGAAAGACGAGCAGATATCGACAGAAAGACATCGATCTCGTACAAGACAGAGGAAAAAACAGTCTTGCGTGGGTACAATCTGAGCGACCTGGCTGAGGAGGGCTATTCCTTCACCGATGCCATGTTCGTTCTATTCCAGAACCGGATACCGACGAAAAAAGAAGAGAAGATGCTCAGATACGAGATGGGCGTTTTCCTTGAGCATTCGATGTCGCCTTCTGCCGCCGGCGCCATTGGCGTTACGGCGGGCCGCCCAAACCTGACGAGTGCGATTGCCGCCTCCATCTCCACGTTCGGTGGCGTGCACGGTCCCGGCGCAGCACACGGTTACATGATGAAGAAGTACCTCAAAAAAGCCCATGAAGAAGGCAAGACCATAGACGAGGCCGCAAAGATTTTGGTTGACGATTATATGGACAACGGTAAACCCGTCATGGGAATGGGGCAACCTCAGCACACGGACAGCGATCCACGCGCCTACCCCATTCACCTTAAGCAAGAGGAACTAGGCCTCAATGGGGTCTATCTTAAGCTTCAACGCGCTTTAGAGAAGTACTTCCACACCCGGCGCAAAAAAGAGGGACGGGGTTATGTGGGCGTCAACGTGGTTGGCGCCGGCAACACCGCCCTATGTGACATCGGCTTTGCACCTAATGCCGCCTGGTGCATCGGCAGTGTGAGCCGCGGCTTCAGCTGTGCCGCCCACGCTTTGTTCAACATGAAACGCGGCCGAGCCTGGGCGGCGTCAAAAAGTGAGCCCATGGTGCAGATGCTCGACCTAAGCATGATCAAATACGTCGGTCCCCCGGACCGAATGGTGCCCAAACAGTCCGAGCGTCAAGAATACGCTAGGAAGCAGAAGGAAGAGGGGGAGTACAAGAAATGGGTGATCTGACACCGGACGACAAGAAGGGAATCGGCAACCTAGACGACCCGGACCTTCCGTTCGATTACAGGGAGCGCGAATATGGTACCGTACCGATTGATGAGACTCGGGCCCGTTTCCAGTGGGTTTCCGAGATCGCTTACAAGAACGTCCACCGGATAGTCGCGCGCGGTTACGATACGACCGAACTGATGGAAGAGGATTATGGCCTCACCGACCTACTGTTCGTCAACTTCCAAGCCCGCATTCCGACGGTTGAAGAAGACCAGATGCTCAACTACGTGATGATCATGGCGCTTGAGGACGGACTTTCCGCCCCAGTCGCCATGTCGCGGCTGGTTGCACAGAGCAAGACCTTTCTCACCCAGGCCTGCGGGGCCTCCATCCACGCCTTCGGTCATGCCTACGGTGCCTTCTCCGCCTTTGGCAACCGTTTGTACGATGAACTAACAGCCGGGCAGGCGAAAAACCTTGACATCGACGCCATCGCGCAGGGCATCGTTGACAATAACCTTGACGACGAAGCCCTGGGCGTATCAGACCTGATGCTCAAGGATCCCGCCGCCAAACGCATGATCGAAAGGGCTAGAAAATTAGGCGTTGCCGGCGAATATGTGGAACTAATGTCAACGATTGTCGAGAAAGCAAAAGCTGCCTCGGACACACCCGTCGACATCGACATGCTTGGGTGCATGGGATCCGTCATGATGGATCTGGGTTTCACGCCAGAAGCGACCTGGGCTATTCTCGCCATCACCCGATCGTTCTCGGCGGGAGCCCACTTCATTGAGGAGACTGAGCGCGACGATTATCGTCGGCTTGGACAGGTCTTAACACCACCCGACATGTATGATGGTCACCCGGACCGTCCAGTGCCGCCGCTGGCTGAACGCGATGCCGTCACCAAACCGGCTCTCACCACGACCCTGGACGAATGGGCAAAAAGCCAAGAGGAGCGGAAAAGTGTTTTGGGCAGCGGATACTCCATCCACGAGGAAATCGAGGACCCAAGCAAACAAACCGGCATCAAAACCGTTGGCAAAAAATTATAAATAGAAACTTGCCTGCTGCTCCAACCATCACCGGACCGGCAAGCATAGAGCTAAGAAGGTAGATATGATGACTGACAACATTCCGGAGATGTACGAAAAGGCCCGCGCCGCGTTTAAGGAGGTAGAATTTTGGCCCCAAGAGAGAGTCGACGAGGTTTGCGCCGCCGTCGGTTGGGAACTGCAGAAAGAGGAAACGGCCAAGGAATTGGCCCATCTCGCCGTCAGCGAATCCGGTATCGGCGTTTACGAAGATAAGGTACATAAGGTTCAGAACAAGACGCGCGGCATGATGCGCGACATGATCGGCCAAAAGACCTGCGGCCTCGTGCGTGAGGACAAGGAAAAGGGCCTTCGAATTTACGCCAAGCCCATGGGTGTGGTCGCCAATGTCGTGCCCTGCACCAACCCAGAATCTACGGTATGCTGTATCGGACTGAGCCTGCTGAAAACGCGCAACGCGATGATCACCTCCCCCCACCCTAGAACTGGCAAGTCGACCTATGCGACGGTCGAGCACATCCGCAAGGCGCTACGCAAGGTGGGAGCGCCGGAGGATTTGGCGCAAAGCCTCACAAAGGGTTCGCGGGAAGGAACGCGCGAGCTTATGGCCGGTTGCGACTTTGTCGTCGCTACAGGCGGAGCGGCTCTGGCCAGCGTCGTCTACGAAGCTGGTAAGCCGGCCCAGACTGTAAGCGCCGGCAACGTCATTTCGATTATCGATTCCACCGTCGATCCCGCAGAAACCGCCGCCAAGATCGTTAAATCCAAATGCGCCAATAACTCGGCCTCGTGTTCGTCCGAGAACGGTGTGGCGATAGAGGAAGCCGCCTACGACGCTATGATTGCGGCGCTCAAGGCCGAGGGTGGTTATCTCTGCTCGACGGAGGAACGGGAAAGACTGCGGGAATATTACTGGGCCGACGGCAAGACCCTGAACCGCGACGTTATCGCCAAACCGGCCAGCTTTATCGCCGAGCAAGCCAAGATCGAAGTTCCCGAAGGGACGCGGTTCCTCATGGTCATTGGCACCAAAGCTGGCCCCGAAGACCGGTTCTCCGGCGAGAAAATATCGCCTGTTCTGACCGTGTGGAAGTGGACTGACTTTAGCGAAATGGTCGAACGCATGATGGAAATGCTTCGTTTCTCGGGCGCGGGCCATTCGGCGTCTATCCATTCCACCATCGACGAGCGGTTGACCGAAATGGCTATCAAGACCAACGTTGGCCGGATCAACTGCCGCATGCCGCATGCCGCCGCTAACTCGGGAAGCTGGTTCAATGGCAACCCAACCACCGATACGCTGGGTGGAGGAACCTGGGCCGGCAACATGACCACCGACAATATCAATTTCAAACACTTCCTAAACTATACTTGGCTCTCGG
>CAYXUT010000170.1:0-6191 GCA_964468005.1 uncultured Magnetovibrio sp.
AACTTGTCATCGGCCCAGGCGAAACCAAAGGCGCCGATACCGGCGGTGACGTTCATAGCGATTCCGAACAAGATCAACTCGGAAAAGCTCATGCCGAACGTTCCGACCGCATAAATACCGCCGAAGGCAAACAGTGTGTTAAGGCCATCGGTATAAATCATGCGAGCCAAAAGAAACCAGGTGGCGACCTTATAGCTCTTAAGATTTCTGATCGTGTCCAGAAGGGCGCCAAGGCCCCGGCTGATGCTCTCCGACCAGGATATCGACTGAACGCCTTCGTCGGGCGTGAGAAAAACGAGCGGCAATGCAAAGACAACCATCCAAATAGCGACAAAGGGCCCCGTGGCGCGAAGATGTTCTGCTGTCTCTTTGTCGAGGCTAAACCAAGGGGTCTCCGCCTGCACAAGCCCGACTAAAACGAGAGCTAGGCAAGCAAGTCCACCACCGTAACCTAGCCCCCAGCCCCAGCCCGACCAACGCCCGATGCGGCCGGCTCGAACCAAGCCCGGCAGCATGGCATTGTAGAATACCATGCCCATCTCAAAGGCGAAGTTGGCGAGCGCCACCGCAACCAGCGCCCAGATGACAAAGGCCACGTCAGGCTTAATCCACCATAGGCTCAAACAGGCAATGGCACTGAGCAAGGTAAAGACGATGATCCACGGTTTTCGCCTGCCAGACTGATCGGCGATGGCACCGAACACCGGCCCTGCAATGGCGATGGCGAGGCCGGAAAGGCTGAGCGCATAACCCCACTGGCTGGTGCCGGTAACCTCGTCAGAAGCGACGCCCTTGGCGAAATAGGCGGCGAAAACGAAGGTCGTGATTACCGTCGGAAAGGCGGAGTTGGCCCAATCATAAAGGCACCAGGAGATCAGTCTTTTTTTATCCTCCGGCCTGTCGGCGGGGGCGTTGAGCATCAGATCACCCGCCGCCGGCCTCGGTCATCGAGCGGAGCTGGCGGCTGGCTACGGCAATCATCGAGATATCATTGACCTCGGAAGCCCAGAGCTCATTGAGTAATTGCTCGGTCGGGTCGACCAATGCCGGGTTGGCCTCGACCCAGGAACCAACCGCCTTGATGGCATCGGCTTTGATACCGGCGTGATCGATCACCCGTTTAGTCAGGGCCAACTGGTGTGCATAGATCTCCTCGACCAATGCCGCGACGGCCAACTGCTGCCAATGACTTTCTGCATCCATCTTTTCCGCCGCGGCGCGCAACCGGCCGAGGCGAAAGCGAGACCCCACCAAGAAGTAAATTCGCGCCGCCTCGATGACGCCGGCCTTGCGTCCCGTAGCCAGGCGCACGACATCGCAAGCTGAGTACATATTGACCAGCCCGGCCACTTTGAGCGCCAGGGAAGCCGGGACGCCGACTTCCTGATAAACCTTGGCCCGGGTTTGCGCGTCCGTATCGTAATGCGCTGGCAGGGCAAGGTTAATACCGTTTGCCAGTGCCTGAACGCCGGTCTGATAGGTCCTGATGTTTGTGTCGAGACTGAGCCCAGTATTGCCGTTCCGCAAGAACCACAACACCACCCATTCCATCAAATGGTGAATGTCGTTCAGCATATCTATCTGCGTTGAGCTGGCGACCGTGTTATCCAGTGCCTCGATGGCGGCCCAGAGATCGTGAAGTTGGAAGACTTCGCGTGCAATCACGTAAGCCCGCGTGATATCGGCCGCACTCAATCCGGTCTTCTCCATGAACTCGAGCACGAAGGTATCACCAGCTCGGTCGGCCAAAGAGTTGGTGGCACGCGTCGCGATAATTTCCCGGCGCAAGCGGTGCTGACCAATTTCCTTCCGGTATTTCTGCTGAAGCGGTCCTGGGAAATAGGCGATCAAGTTTTCGAGCAGGTAGGGATCGTCCGGTACATCGGAGGCCATGATCTCGTCATAGAGCCAGATCTTGGCATAAGACAGCATGACCGAGATTTCCGGCCGCGTCAGTCCGCGCCGGGCAAGGGCACGCTCGTTAATCGTCTCGTCGTCGGGCAAATATTCCACCGCCCGGTCAAGCCGCCCCTGGCGTTCAAGAAAGCGCATCATTCGCTGGTGGTTGGCGAGGCCATTTACACCCTTGTTTTCGATCATGGTCACGGCCTGGGTCTGGCGATAGTTGTGCACCAAAACCAACCCGGCAACCTCGTCGGTCATTCGTGCCAAGAGCGCGTTGCGTGTTTTTTTGGTAACCCCGCTTTTTGCCATTACGGCGTCGATCAAGACCTTGATGTTAACTTCGTGATCCGAAGAATCGACCCCGGCAGAGTTGTCGATGGAATCGGTATTGAGCCGACCGCCGAGCAGCGCGTACTCTATCCGCCCCAACTGGGTGGCGCCCAGGTTGGCTCCCTCGCCGATTACCTTGCAATTGAGTTCTGATCCGTTGATACGGATCGAATCGTTGGCGCGGTCGTCGACATCAAGATGCGATTCGACCGCCGCCTTTATGTAGGTGCCGATGCCACCGAACCATAATAGGTCA
Source organism: uncultured Magnetovibrio sp. (assembly GCA_964468005.1). Classification (GTDB taxonomy): domain Bacteria; phylum Pseudomonadota; class Alphaproteobacteria; order Rhodospirillales; family Casp-alpha2; genus TMED8. The sequence goes on from CAYXUT010000170.1 coordinate 2,492, forward strand.
GCCTTGGCCCGCAGTAGGTGCCCTATCAACTCATCAGGCGTCACAGATTTTTTGGTAATGCCGAAGCACTGGCGGATTTCGGGCGAAAGATCGAGGGACTTGGTGCTCCTGGAAAGGACCGCACCGCCTTTCGAGAGAAGTTTGGGGTTATAATCCGCCCAAGTGGTGCCGGGCGTATCGAAAAGACGCTTGCGTTCGACCCAGCTTTTTGCGGGGCTCGGGTCCGGATCGACGAAAATGTGCATGTGGTTGAAGGCGCCTTGCAGTTTGATGTGCTTGGAGAGCAGCATGCCGTTGCCGAACACGTCGCCAGCCATATCACCAACGCCAACTGCGGTGAAATCTTCCGATTGGATATCAACACCAATTTCGCGAAAATGGCGTTTGACAGATTCCCAGCCCCCGCGTGCGGTGATGCCCATCTTCTTGTGATCGTAGCCCTGGCTGCCGCCAGATGCGAAGGCATCGCCTAGCCAATGGCCGTATTGGATGGAAACGCTATTGGCGATGTCGGAGAACGTCGCCGTGCCCTTATCGGCGGCAACGACCAGATAAGGATCATCGTCATCGCGCCGGATGGTATTTTTGGGCGGCACGATTTTCGGACCCTTGATGTTGTCGGTGATATCCAACATTCCGGAAATGAAGGTCTTGTAGCATGCGACACCCTCTTCCATGAACGCTTCGCGCCCACCGCTCGTCGGCGGCTGCTTGACTACGAAACCGCCTTTTGAGCCGACCGGCACGATAACGGCATTCTTTACCTGCTGGGCCTTCACTAGACCAAGAACCTCGGTGCGGAAGTCTTCTCGTCTATCGGACCAGCGCAAGCCGCCACGCGCCACATACCCGAACCTAAGATGAACACCCTCGATCCTTGGGCTGTAAACGAAGATCTCGCGAAACGGTTTTGGTAGCGGCAACTCATCGATCTTTTGAGAATCGAGCTTGAATGACAGATAAGGCTTAGTGTTGCCGCTGGCGTCGGCTTGGTAGAAGTTGGTCCGCAGCATGCTATCGAGCAGATTGAGGTAGCGGCGAAGGATACGGTCCTGATCCGCGCTTTCGACGGCCTCCAGGTTTCTGAGAATACGGCGCCGGATGCGTTTTTGGGCACCAGCTCCGTCCGCCGCCGATGGATCGAAGAGCGCCTGGAACATCTTCACCATGTCGCCGGCCATGCGCGGGTTAGCTACCAGGGTTTGTTCCATATAGGCCTGGGAAAACGGTATCCGTGCCTGCAAGAGATATTTGCAGATTGCACGCAACACCATGACTTCACTCGATGCCAATCTGGCATAGGCAACAAGGGCGTTGAAACCGTCGCTTTCCACCTCGCCAATCCAGACGCGCTCGAAGGTGTCGTGAAAGTTGTCGCGGATTCCATTGAGATCGACACTCGCACCGGTAGCCGAAGTGAGACCGAAATTGTGGATGGTCAGTTTGCCGTGACCAGCAGCTGTCATGTTGACTACGTGCGGTCCGGCTTCATCAATCACCTTGAAACCCAGATGCTCGAACACGGGCAGCACGTCGGAAAGCGGTATGGCGTCGCCGAAATGATAGAGCTTGAAACGAACGGCGCCGGCGCGTGCGCCGGCGGGCTTGTAGAGGTTCATGCCGATGCTGCCGGCTCGCAGGATACGCTCGATCTCGGCAATATCGTCCAAGACCTCGTGCGCGTCATAACGATCCCTGTAGCCGGCGCCAAACGCTTTGCCGTAGCGCTCGAGAAGAGCCAGCCCTTGGCCTTCGCCGTGGTTTTCCGTCAGCACCTCGCTAATTTGATCGTGCCATGAGCGCGCCGCCTGGGCTAGTTGAGCCTCAATTTTATCGGTATCGAAGTCGGGGATCTTTCCAGTTTCGGTTGAGACGATAAAATGGATCCGGGCCAGCGGCGAATCACCTAGATGGGTGAAAAACAGTGAATCGGTGCCGTTGAGCGCATCAATCAAAATCTCTTCCATCCTGAGGCGGAGTTCGGTCGTGTAGCGCTCGCGTGGCACGTATACGAGGCATGATAGAAAGCGTTGGAATCTGTCCGCGCGTACAAACAGCGCGACGCGCTGTCGCTCCTGCAAATTCAGCACACCGAGCGCAGTCCCATGAAGATAGTCGTCTGATGCCTCGAATAATTCGGCACGCGGGAAGGTTTCCAAGACGTTCGTCAGCGATTTACCGTCGTGAGATGTTCGGGCGTAGCCAACCTTATCAAGGATTTTGGTAACCCTGCGTCTAAGAAGGGGGATGTCCCGCGGGCTCTTGTTATAGGCTGCCGAAGTAAACAGACCGACAAAAAGCCGAAGTCCGGCAACCTTGCCTCGTGCATCAACCTTTTTTACGGCGATCACATCCATATTGACCGAACGGTGAACCGTGGCGCGCGCATCTGACTTAGTAACAAATAAGAGCGACGGCTTAGTGATGAAACCGTGAATGTCAGCGGGCATATTGCGCATCATGCCAATGGCAGGTGTTTCCGTGCTCCGCATGACGCCAAGGCTTAGTTTCTTGTCTGCGTCCATTTTGAGATTTTTGCCGGTACCCGCGAGCTTGAGATCGCGGAAGCCCAAAAGGGTGAAATTGTTGTCGTGGATCCAGCGCAGAAATTCCGATACTTCCTGGATGTCCTCGGGCGTTGAACCTTTCGGTTCAGCCTCAAGTTCCTCAATCACACCCAGCATCCGCTCACGCATCGGAAGCCAGTCTTCAACTGCAGCGCGCACGTCGGAAAGCGTGGTTTCGATATCCCGCTTGATCTCGGCCTCGCGGGTTTTCGGCTGCTCGGAGATTTCGATCCGGATGAATGATTCCGCCAAAGACCCCGCTACCGGCTCATCCGAAAGCATAACCTCGCTCATTGTTCCCGTGACATCGCGCCCCACACGGATAATCGGATGAATGATCAGGTGCGTCTTCAGACCGTGCTTGTTAACTGCGGCGGTAATGGAATCAACTAAAAACGGCATGTCATCGTTACAAACCTCAATGACCGTGTGGCCAGTGTGATAGCCATGTGATTTTTTGTGCGGTGTGTAGACCCGAACCGATGGTTTGCCTGTGTGTCGCTTGGCGGCAAAGGTCCAGTGCTCGCGGATCAGGTTGTAGATTTCCGGAACAGCGTGCCCATCGAGATCGGACGGCGGCACGTTTGCTAGATACTTGGCGATAAATTCGTCGAAAAGCTTGCCCTTGGCACCGGAGATCTTTCCCCGCCTATGGCGAACTACCCGCCGGACCAACTCAGCCTTGCGCTTATCGACCTCACCAACCATGACAACCTTCCTCTTGAAGCTGGGATTATAATCTCGGCACATGGAGGCTAACCGAAACCGATTCTCGGCTCAAAGGGATTATTTTAAAGAATTAATCGACTGTTCATCGAAAACGGCACTTAAACGAAAAATTTTTGAATTTGGCCCAGTAACGACGGCATACTGGGAGTCTTCGCCACATAAGCATCGCCACCGGCCCGATATTTAACCAAAACTGACTTTCTTGTGTTTGGTGAGAAGGTGGGGTTAAGGGGGGCGGATAAATCCATTGTCCGCAAATGGTGATAGAGGGTCTCAACAAAATAGTAAAAATCACCAACGCAATTTCAGATAAGGAATGGCGGTCGCTGAGCACCTTAGAGCCTAATCCGAAAGTATTTGATTTTTGATACTGTCGCTTGTATCAAGGCAAATGAGTTTTAAGG
>CAYXUT010000171.1:0-6188 GCA_964468005.1 uncultured Magnetovibrio sp.
TTTTCAAGATTACCCGCCATCCGCTAATGTGGGGCCTAGCATTGTGGGGTTTCAGCCACGCTTTAGCCAATGGCCATGCGGCGACGCTGGCTCTGTTCGGCGGCATGGCGGCGTTGGCGGTTGCAGGGGCGCTGCACATAGATTTTCGAAAGCGCGAAATACTCGGGGACACATGGCTCGATTTTGAAAAGAAAACCTCATTTATTCCGCTCGCCGCCATAGCGGCGGGTCGGATCCGCTTGGAAAAGGGAGAAATCTTCTGGTGGCAGACGCTACTAGCCGTCGCCGTCTATGTCGGTTTGCTAACAGCCCATGGAGTGCTGGGGCGTGAGATCTTCCCGATTTGGTTTTAGCGAGCATCCTCAAACATCATATCAGCGGCCTTTTCCGCCATCATGATGATTGGCGCGTTAGTGTTGCCCGATGTCAGGCGCGGCATGGATGATCCATCGACGACACGCAGTCCTTCGAGCCCCCGCACACGCAACCGCTCATCCAGGACAGCCATCGGATCATTGCCCATTTTGCAGGTGCCGACAGGGTGATAGACAGTGGCGCCAGTGGTCGTGGCGTAATGCAGCAATTCGTCATCGGTCTGGCGGTCGTCGCCCGGAAGAACCTCGCTTTCCATATAAGTCCTCATCACCTCGGTCTGCATCAAATCCCGGGCGATTTTCATCCCGGCGACGTGGGTCTGGCGGTCCAATTCTTCGTTGAGGAAGTTCTGGCGGATGGCTGGTGAAGCAAATGGGTCTGCCGACTTGACGTGTATCGAACCTCGGCTTTCCGGGCGCAATTGGCAGGGCCCGATGGTGAGGCCCGGGAAATCATCGAACACGCGCTTTTGCGGATCTTTAAAGCTGCCATGCGCGACGTGAAACTGAATATCCGGCGTTTCCAGCTCTGGCCGGCTGCGAACGAAACCGCCCAGGATACCCGCAGACATGGTCAGCGCACCCTTGTTGAGTAAAAAATATTTGAGCCCTTCGATCACCGCCGGAACGCCCTTGGTCTTTTGGTTGAGTGATTTGGCATTTTTGATCCGCCACACTAGTCGCGAGATGTAGTGGTCTTGTAGGTTTTCGCCGACGCCCGGCAATTCATGCGCAATCTCGATACCGTATTGTTTCAGGATCTCCGGCTGGCCAATGCCGGATAGCTCCAATAGTTGCGGCGACTGCACGGAACCCGCGGATAGGACGATTTCGCGCCCAACCATCGAGCGCCTGGGCTTGCCGTTGATGGCATAGTCAATGCCGACAATCCGTTTGCCCTCAAGCACCAGGTTCGTCGCCTGGGCGTAGGGCTGGACATGCAGGTTGGGGCGCGTGCGGGCAGGGTCCAGATAGGCTGTTTTGGCGCTGAACCGACGGCCGCTTTTTTGTGTCAGTTGGAAGTAGCCAAAACCTTCCTGGTGGACGCCGTTGTAATCGGCGTTGCGCGGATAGCCGAGTTCCTCACCGGCCTCAAGTAGGCTGTCGAGGACTGGATAAGTTTCTGTCACGTCGGCAACATTTAGGGGGCCGCCTTCGCCGTGAAATTCGTCGCCACCGCCCTCCCGGTTCTCGGATCGCTTGAAGTACGGTAGTACATCCGTGTAGGACCAGCCGCGGTTGCCCAACTGTGCCCAGATGTCGTAATCGCGTGCCTGGCCGCGAACGTAGAGCATGCCATTGATTGAAGACGTGCCGCCCAGAACCTTTCCGCGCGGAATTGGAATTTCGCGGTTCGCCAAATTGGGTTCTGGTTCCGTATCGAATAACCAGTTTACCTTCGGATCAACCATGGTCTTGATGTAGCCGACGGGGATATGGATCATCGGGTTGCGATCTTCACCGCCTGCTTCCAGTATCAAGACGTTGACCTTCGGGTCGGCGCTTAGTCGGTTTGCCAGCGTGCATCCGGCCGAGCCTGCGCCGACAATAATGTAGTCATAAGTTGGCTGGCTGTTGCCCATGGCCTTGATCCTCCAGTGATACCCCCGCGCTATTCAAAGACTTGACGGCGCGAAGATCAACTGGGGAAACCATTAATTCGCACAGAATTCAAGGCGCCAGACTTGCTGCCAAATGGCAAAATTGAGACATAAAAATTACTAAAAGTGAGCTCCGTTTTATCATTCGATCATGGACGTAGAGCGCTTGGATCTTGTGATATGTCAGATGGACATGATCGACAAAAGGAACGATGTGGCCCGGACGCCTGGCAAGCAGCTCTCCTGGCCTGATTAGTATGCCGTTCGGTTCTCCACCTTTCGTGCAGAGATGGTTCGGCTGATGGATGGCTTCACGCAGCAAGTCGCCTAATCTTCTCGGCTGCAACAGCGAGCTCATCGGAACGACCACGGCACCCGTTTCCGCCGCTGCCCAGTAAAGGTCGAGCAGTTCCAGGCAATTTAGAACGGTGGTCGCGACCTTCTGATTTTTGCCGATACCGGCGGCAAAAAGAGCGTGGCCGAGACGGTTGACGCGATTAGAAAACGCTTGGTTAAGTGAAGCGTTCCCCAGCGAACACAACGGCAGTGTGATTTGGGCGGTAGAGCGCGTGGCGAGGAATGAGTTTGCCGATATCCATGCCTGCGTGCCGCCTGTTCAGGCGATTTGTCGGCGGTTGGTTTCCGTGATACATCATCATCCCTAATCGAAACAGGGGTAAGCCAGACATGAATGCAACTCCGACCAAGCCGAAACCTGAAGATTCATTGGAATTGCTGGCAAAGGTCGAGTTACTGTCCCTCGATGTCGATGGGGTGTTAACTGATGGCGGGATCTATTACACTGACGACGGCAATACTTTTCGGAAGTTTAATGCTCAAGACGGCATGGGATTGGTGCGGCTGCAGAAGTCAGGTGTCAACTTGACCATCATTTCCGCCGGCGCGCCTGGCGCCATTGAACACCGTGCGCGGCGGCTCGGCATCAAGTACGCGTTTACCGATGTTCCCGATAAATTAGCAACGCTTGGCGGTTTGGCGGATGAGTTGGGCATTGATATGCGCCGGGTCGCCCACGTCGGCGACGACGTCAACGATCTTCCATTGATGCAAGCGGTCGGCTTGGCCATAGCGTCGGCCAACGCGGCCCCGGAAATCATAGAGGTGGCAAATATTGTCACCGCTCGTTCCGGCGGGCACGGGGCGGTACGTGAAATCTGCGATGCCACGCTGAAAGCACGAGGCCATGTTCTTGAAACTAACCATGTTTTCGACAGTCACCTTCCGGGCGAAGGCAAAGGCAGGACCTAAACCGTAAAAAAAATTAGGTCGTCGGTTTAACCTCTTCCATGGTTAAGTCTCCCGACCTACTCGTGCCGGCAACACCTACATCCATTGCAACGCGCTCGGTGAGGCTATCGTCGTGTAGCCGTTCTGCAGGGAAGGCCTTTCGCTGCTAAACTGAAAGCGGGGGACCCGCGCTAACTGTACTGTTTCACCGTCTAGCGCACGTTTTCGTTGAATACCACCGAATCCGAAGGTAATGTTGTCTTGATATCTAGGGAAGCATGAAGGTTGTGTTTTTCCTAGAGATTCTTTAATAGATTCCAGTATGATAGATCGGTATCAATGGGAATTCTCCATGTTGGCTTTGGTCGCGACCGTCTTGTTCGTAGGGCACGCGGGTGAGCCATACGTCTATGTTGATGGCGAGTTCAATCGGGGATCGATCCTCTATTCGAACGGTATCGAGGTCCGCGACGCGGTCCAGGTATGCGGCAACAAGCGTAATGCCTCGTCTCGGCTGGTAAGCGCATTGGCGTTGGTCGAGTGTCGCCGATATGGCAAGCGGGCGGAGTTTAACGAGACCGCCTTTAATCTTTGTTTGCTGCGCGCGCCCGTTGCGGCAGTTTATTTTTGCTCTACGCCCGGCGAGAGACGAGAATCCCGTGAACGCTAATAAGTTCGTTCATGAACCAGGGACTCCAGAAGGAGAAAGATATGAAAATACAAAGAATACTAATTGGCGCGCTATGTGCCTTAGCCTTGAGCGGCTGCACTCGAGCAGTCGAGCAAATGAAAAGTGCGACCTGGGCCGAGGTCGTTGGTACACTTGGCGGCGCGGCTCTTGGCGGCGCGGCCGGTGCGCAGTTCGGTGGCGGGCTCGGCCAAACGATCTTCATGGCCACAGGCGCTTTAGTTGGCGGTGGCGTCGGCTATTCGGCGGCCCGTACACTCGGCCCAATGGACTTGGCAATCTACGAGAAAACTGCGCAGAAGGCGCTCGCTTCGGCGCCGAACGGCGAGGTTCATAGCTGGTCCAATCCGGAAACCGGGCGCAGCGGGATCTTTCGTACCGTCGCGTCTTATCAACGCCCGGACGGCTCGCAATGCCGGCAATACCGCTCATCTGTTGTGTTTGATGATGGTGTCGCGTCGGCAGGAGGCTCAGCCTGTCAGCAATCGAATGGTACCTGGTTGGCTTACAACGACGTCTTCAAATGAGGATGAGTACCGACGGCGCCAGTGTATCGCCATAGCATGATCTATTCGACTCTGGCCGCTGTCGCCATCGTCTATTCAGCGATAGTTGGCTTGTTGTACATGGGCCAGCGCAGCTTGATGTATCAGCCAACCCAGGATTTGGGCACGCCTGCTTCGCGTGATATTCCCGAAGCATCACCGGTGCTTTTGAACACGTCAGATGGCCTTGAATTACAGTCCTGGTATGTGCCGTCCGTAGGCGATGGGGCTGTCATCCTCTACTTTCATGGCAATGCCGGTCATATCGGCGATCGTGGCTCGAAGGTACGACCTTACGTTGAAGCCGGTTACGGGGTGATGCTTGTGGGCTATCGTGGATACGGCGGCAATCCTGGCAGCCCAACGGAGGAAGGTCTCTATGAAGATGCCGAGGCGGCGCTCTCCAGCCTGAAGGAACTCGGCATCAAGCCGAAGGACTGGGTGCTGTACGGCGAATCGCTCGGGTCCGGTGTTGCCGTCGAGATGGCGCTACGTTATGCGGGGGCCGGTACTCCGGTTAGGGCCGTTGTTCTTGAGGCGCCGTTCACCTCAATGGCGGATGCAGCGGCCAACCACTACCCATTTGTACCGGCGAGGATCCTGGTAAAGGATAGTTACGATTCTTTAAGCAAAATATCGAAAATATCGACTAATCTTCTGATTTTTCACGGTAGCCTGGACCGAACCGTGCCGTTTTTACATGGTCAAAATCTTTTTGACGCCGCGTTGGAACCGAAGCGCTTTCATCGTTTTGAGGGTGCGCACCACAACGATCTTTACGACTTTGGCGCTGCCAGAGTGGTAATCGATTACTTGCGCTCCTGAGCTTCCGCAGGCCATTGCGAAATAAAATGAATTAAGGTAAAATCTGCAAAGGTGGAGCGTGTTCTCGCTTGAGGCGGGGGTGCGCTTGCCTTTAGTACTGAGCTAAGCAACGGTAGTTTTGGTTCAAAATGGCGCAAGTACCTAAGGTATACGCACCGACCCCAGCACAGACCACGGCCGCTTCGCGGACCGCACCGTCGGTGCGCGTGGCCTCGCTTGATGGCCATGTTGGCGAGGCTGGTCAGGGCACGCCGACATCAAACCTGGATATGGCGCCGTTCACACTGGAAGATGAGCAGCAGCGTCAGCCAGCTCGAGATCAACGCCGTAACCAGCCGCCTTCGCGTCATGCGGATCTTCTCGTGGTGCCCAGCCGCTCGTTTAGTTCTCTAGTCGAGATTTACAGCGATCAAGCTGTTGGCAATGCCGGCCCTGAGGTGCGGGCCAGGCGTATCGGTGGTATCATTAGCCAAGCAATCAAGACCTATGAGACCAACGCCAAGATCATTTACGGCCAACCCGAGGTTACGGGAACGGAGATCAGCCTAACGCTTTAAACTGATAACACCCGTTGAACACTGCAGGGGCTGCTGGCCTCTTTTTTGTGCCCGAAATCTGCCGTGTGATGCTTGTCATCGCGGAACGATGAAATATTCTCTAGGTTACGGGTACGATTTTTTCACGAGCCTTTCCGCTGCTGTCAGTGGCCTTATGCCAACGCCGCGCACGCCAAGATGGCGGGAGGCAATGTCGCCAATTCCAGCACGCTCGGTTTTTGGCCACCACGCGTTGTGACAACGATATTGGTAGCCGCCGGGGGCTCGTACTGATGGCGCGTTCGGCGTACAGGCTTAAAATCGTCAACGCAACCGCTGCATTGATCGGCATGCGGTATACGCAGATACTT
>CAYXUT010000172.1:0-6162 GCA_964468005.1 uncultured Magnetovibrio sp.
AAGGCGTCGTCGACAAGAAAAACATCAAGATCGTCTGGACATCCCCGGATATCCCTGGCTCGCCGCTTACCGTGCGGAAAGACGTTCCTTGGGAGGTCAAGTACAAGCTTCTCAAAGCCTTTATGGGTATTCCCGAGGGTGTCGACTCTTACGAAGGCAAGATGTCCGGATATGAACCGGCGTGGGACTCTGCATATGACATTATTCGGGACATCAAAAAGAAGATGGCGGATAAATTAAAGTAACAACAACGTTTGCTTCTCGGTCCGTATTCCGCGAAGCTATCCTAACCAAGCTTGGCCGTTTGCTTAAAGAGGCGGGTGGCCAAGCTTTCTTTTCTACGTCTCATAAAGGCTGTCCCATGAATGATCAAAGTAATGGCCGCGTCAATGAGACGGTACCCGTTACAGAATCGGTTGTTTCCATCCGTAACCTATCGCACACCTATAAGCGCGGAAACCTTACCGTTTTCGAAAATGTCGATCTCGATGTTGAGAAAGGCGAAAACCTTGTTTTGCTTGGGCCTAGTGGAGGCGGCAAGTCGACCCTATTGCGATGCATCAACCGGCTCGTCAAGGCCACTTCCGGTACTATCAACGTGTTCGGGACAGAAATGGTCGTAGCGCCGTTTAGGGAAGTCCGCAAATCACGTCGCGATATTGGGATGGTGTTTCAAAGCTTTAACCTGATCAATCGCATTTCAGTGCTGGACAATGTATTAGTCGGTCGTCTGGGGTACCTCAGTACGGCCAGGAGTGTTTTGGGCTTTTATCATAAGGAGGATATTGCCGAAGCCATGCATGCTTTGGACCGGGTTAATCTCTCCAACTTCGCCCACCAACTTGCCATGAATCTGAGTGGCGGTCAGCGCCAACGCGTCGCTATCGCCCGCGCCTTGGCCCAACGGCCTAAACTGCTTCTTGCTGACGAGCCGGTATCCAATCTAGATCCCCTTTTAGAACGCGAAATTCTGAGCTTGTTGCAAGATATTTGCCGCGAGGACGAGATCACAAGCATTACTAGCCTGCACGATGTCGCGCTGGCTGAAGAATTCGGCACGCGTCTTGTTGGGGTGAGGGACAAGACAGTCACTTCAATCGCAACCGGCGAATTCGACCACGACAAACTTCAGGAAATTTACGGCGCATAAAGGATGGTGACCTCGCCACCGCCATCGAAAATTGCCCCAACGCGTTGGATGCCTGGGTCGCTTGGGCTGACCGGCGCCGTCATCATCGCCGTATATATCATCGCTTTTTGGCAGACCGAAACGGACCCGTTCATGCTTGTAATGGGGCTGCCGGACATGGCTAGATTCTTTGCCGGTATGTTTCCGCCTCACTTTTTTGGCTGGGATCAACCGTATTTTTACAATAAGGAATCGGAGTTCCAATATATTCTGCTCGCCGCCCTTGAGACTTTTCATATGGCCGTCCTGGGTACAGTTCTAGCAGTTGCTTTCGGGTTTGTATTAGCAATGTTAGCGGCTCGGAACATCACACCAAATATATTTATTTATCATGGGACGCGGACCCTTTGTGACGGCTTCCGCGGTATATCCGAGGTTGTCTGGGCGCTGTTATTCGTGGCTATGGTTGGCCTTGGGCCATTTACGGGCGTGCTGGCCCTCGCCGTTCACAATACCGGTGCGTTGGGTAAATTTTTTTCCGAAGCCATAGAGGCCATGGACGAGGGAATACTCGAATCCGTCGAAGTTTCCGGCGCCACCCGTACCCAAATCTTTTTTCATGGCATCATTCCCGAACTTGGCACCTTGTTCATGAGCTACATTCTGTACTATTTCGAACACAATCTGCGTCAAGCCATGGTACTAGGTATCGTTGGGGCCGGCGGGATCGGCATCGAACTTCTATTGGCGATGAAGTATTTCAATTTTGGCAAAGCCTTGTCAGTGATCATCATTATGCTCGTGATGGTCATCATTACCGACCGTTTGAGTGGCTTGATCCGCAAGCGCCTTGTCGGTGGGGAAATCGCAGTGGTCACATAGAATGAAAAATACAGAAGCCCTGGTGAGCACCGCAAGCGGTGAACTGGATAAACTTTATTATTTTCGCGCCGCGGATCGGCGGAGGAAACAATTCAAGCGCGTGTCGATTTTCCTTTCCATCTTGGCCATAAGCTATTGGTCAGCCCTAGGAACGGAATTCAGTGTTACGAAGTTCGTAGAAGGCTTTGACAACGCCTATGACTTTCTCGACCGGTCTTTGCCGCCAAGTTTAGAGAACGCGCATCGAATATTGCCCCGCTTGACACAAACCGTCGGCATCGCGCTCCTGGGGACGACATTTGGGATTATTTTGGCCTTTCCATTGGCTTTCATGGCGTCTCGCAATATCGTAAAGAGCGCGGTATTTTGTCAGGCTGTTCGACTAGTCATCGACGCCTTTCGAGGCATTTCCGAAATCGTCTGGGCCTTCCTATTTGTTGCCGCCGTTGGGTTGGGCCCATTTCCCGGTGTCATGGCCCTAGCCATTCACAATGCGGGCGCCTTGGGGAAGTACTTTTCAGAAACCATAGAAGGCATAGATCCGGGTATAATGGAGGCAGTTGCAGCCCCCGGTTCCAACCAGGTCAAATTAATCGCCCGGGGCATATGGCCAGAACTCCGGCCTCTGTTCACCAACTATATGTTTTACTATTTCGAAGCCAGCGTCAGGGCGGCAACAATTTTGGGAGTAGTTGGCGCTGGTGGTATTGGGCTTGAGTTTATTCTTGCGATCAAGCATTTCAAGTATCCGGAAGCCATGACAATTGTCATTTCCATGTGGCTATTGGTGACAATCACGGATCGCGCCAGCGGTTATATAAGGCGGCGTCTTCTAGGTTCGGAATTGCAACGTAATTGAGCCTAGCCGGCTTTTGAAACTGAGCATACCAATCCAATTTTTAGGTCAGAAGAAAAATTCTCTGGTCTCGTTAATGTTAGCACGGGTTGCTGAAGCAGCACCGAACAACTGACCGGCAGGCGGTCGGGGCGGCGACTATTTACCACGGTTCAAAGCACCCATCTCTTTGCTCCGGACGCATCTACAATTAAATAAAGCCCGTTTCCATCTGCATATCTCTCAGGTTCGGAAAGTTTTGCGACCCGCATCGCATTTAGTGCGGCGGTTGGGTGTTTCCCTTTGGACATACTTCAACGCACCTTTTATACCATATTTCGTACCACATTTTGTCTTGGATACAATTGGACATCAATGGCTAATATTGGGCATATATCCCATATATTTCCATATATAACATAGAGTTAATGGACATGATTGGACAGGTCTGGATAAGGAAGTGGCGGATGGGGTGGGATTCGAACCCACGAAGGGCGTTAACCCTTACTCCCTTAGCAGGGGAGCGCCTTCAGCCACTCGGCCACCCATCCTCGCTCTGGTACCTCGCGCGCGCACCCTACAGCAGCCCGTGCGAGAGCCCTTAAATACCGGCCAATCCCGGAGTTATCAACCAGATTGGTTAGATCGGTTTTCCGTTTTCGGCTCGGCCGCTCGTTCCTATTCTTCCTCGGCAAAGGAGCGATCCGCTTTCAGGCCAACGGCAGCGACTTTCTTCGGGTTCATGGGCTCTGCGATAGAGGTTGAGATAGTACCCTCCGTAATCCGACCCAAGTCTGCGACGGAGATTCCGAAGACACAATGTGGATGGCCCGCAGCCGCATAGACAGTATCAAACCTCTTCAAGGACCGGTCAATGACCATTGGTAGAGGCCGCAATAGGCCGACCGGCGCGACGCCTCCGATGGTAAAACCGGTGATGCACTTGACCTCAGAGGCATTAGGCCGCGTAACCACGCCTTCCAAATTAAACGCGGCAGGAAGGTTGCCCTCTATGCATTTGTGATCACCCGCGACCAGCGCCATGACAAACCGCCAACTAACCTTGAACACCAGAGATTTAACGATGGCACCAAGCTCACAATCGATGGAGTTGGCAGCATCCTCAGCACTTCGGGCCGTTTCGGTCAATTCCACAACCGCGCCCTCGAGACCGGCATCTGTTAGGACGTTTCGGACCTTAACCACGGCATCACGCTCAAGCAGACTCATCGGTGCTGCCCCTTTTGTCAGTTCAGGCAGGGAACCGCCGTACCCTTCTGCACGGCCAGACGCTGGCCGATATTGATCTCGTGGACGTTATACTCGAGATCGAGTTCTTCGAGCATGATGGAGACTTTACGTCCGTGCGGCGTTCCCCAAGTACAAAGATCGACCATCCCGCCCTCCTCGGCTACGGTTTTTTGCCCTCACTGCATGGCTCACTATAGGGTTTCGTCAATGCCATGCAATCCATGCAACACCCGGTTGACCAGGCCGATACGGGTTGGAACTGTAGCGGACAGAAAGCCGTTAGCGCCTACGGCCGAGAATTTTTCGGTACTTCTCCGCGATTGTACGTCATTTATCAGTTTATTGTTGGAAAAGAGCCTACCAGTTTTCATGTTGAGCCGAACTGTGTCCAGATTGAGCTACATGCTGGGAATGGCGAGAGTTACCTTGTAGGGATCTTGGCTGCCGTATCCGCACTCGTTGGTTCCGTCGCCTCGGTGCTGGGCGGTTAACGCGGTCGTAACAAGTCTTGACGCGGTTGAACGCAGTGTCGTCACGTCGGCATCTTCGCTATAGCCTACGTCAACCGCAGCGAAAATCACGCTCACGACCTGCATCTGCAGCAGCGATGACGACGGCTTCCGCCGCCTCGCGCTCACTCAATGCAACCAAGAACAAAGCACTGAAAATCGAGGTCGAGTTGGAACTACTGACTGAAACGTTGACCCCGGCAGTCGTGAACGTGCCAACCTTAAAACTCGCTGTGCTGGTAGGTGTAGTAACAGCCCACGGCATAGGCAGTCACCCGACTGTTAGGCTCAGCCCGTATTTGCGGCCTCGTACTTGACCTAGTTCGACGTGTTACTCAAATTTGACGTATACACCGCAAGCGCCTGGTCGCACCCTTCTCTCATTGTCGCTACCGACGCCTCCGCGTCTTCAATAGTAGCCACAGCCTATAACTTTGAAGCCAAGCATGCCGCACCTGTGTTATCGTGGAAATCTATTGCGAGAAACTGCGGGAGGAGAGAACGTACATGACCATCCACCGTGGACAATTGATGTTATTCGCCGGTCTGATCGCGCTGACGATATGTGGGGCTCCTTGGCCGGTCGAAGCCGGATCACCGGCGCTCGAATTAGCACAAAGCAGCAACGTCATGAAATGCATGGAGCAATGTATCCGCTCCGAGGGCAAGGCTAAAAAGGACTCTTGCAAGTCTCACTGCGCTAACATTTCCTCGCGTCCACCAAAACAGCAGAACTGCATGGGGATCTACAAAAATTGCAATCGCAATTGCCCGAAACGCGACAAGATCTGTCAGCGAGGCTGCAAAGAAGCGCTGATGCAGTGTTCGTAACGCCCTAATCCAGCACCATTTCAAGCTACCCCTATGCGGCTTCTTCACCGAGCAAACTGATACGCAGAAGTTCGTTCAAGGAACCTAACGCACGTGTCCAAATACCCAGCTCAGCCAACCTACGATGCAGCGTCGCACCATTGCCACCAATCAGCCAAAACAAATTGGCACCGCCGGTGATTTCATGACCGGTGGCGTTGCGTATGGATCAAGCCGTTGGTGGCGGATCTGTAGAGCTTGGCGAACCCAATTGTGTCCCTCTACATCCGTCAGCAACTGGCGACCGATATCGAGTTTCGGACCCCACACTGCCCACGGGCCCAAGGTCACAGAAAGGCGGCTCGTCAAGTCTTAATAGCATAGCGCGACACCGAGCCTACTCCCGGCCAGCCCGAAAATATACTGAACGATCGGGGCACCACTAGTCCGCTTTCGCCCGCATGGGCAACTATACGGGCGCTCGGATCAATGCCGCAACAGGCCCCATCCACGACTAACCAACCTTCCTTCGCACGCTCATGGCGCGCCAGTTAGAGCAAGAATCCTGACGCCCAGCATCGGCTGGAAGGAACGGCAGACGCGATCCCATACGGCTGAGATCATTCGCCTGGCTCGACGCAAACTCATCCAGCAAATTCTCCCTCACACCGATGTTTTTGGCCGGCAGCAACAGCTAGAAATGCAACGTAATAGTGCCCTTGGTGAGACCCGTAGAACACATCTTG
>CAYXUT010000173.1:0-6115 GCA_964468005.1 uncultured Magnetovibrio sp.
CCAGCGGCTTGCATGGCAAGGGCGATCAGTGCGCCTGCATCGTAGGATTCGCCCACATAGGGACCGTCCTTTTTAATGCCGGCCTTAGCGGCCATGGTCTGATAGCTAGTAGCACCAGCCGATGCGCCACCCGGAAGCGTGCCTATGGCCCCATTGAGATCTTTGCCGATTGCCTTGGTCAGGCTTTCACCAATCATGCCGTCGGCGAGCACGAAGCTGTCAAAAGCACCGCTATCCAAAGATGCCTGAATAATGCCTTTGCCACCCTGATCCAGATAACCAAAAACGGCTAGATGCTTGGAACCTGTTGCTGACAGGGCACCGACTTCGGCTGAATAATCCGCTTTGCCGTCTTCATGGGCGGCGGAAATGGAAACCTTTCCGCCGACATTTTTAAAGGCGGTTGAAAAGGAATCGGCTAAACCTTTTCCGTAATCATTATTGGTGAATGTAACGGCGACTTCCTTTATACCACGGCTCTTCAGAACATCGGCCAGTACTTGGCCCTGACGGGCATCAGACGGCGCAGTTCGGAAGAAATAACCGTTATCCTTGATCGACGAAAGACCAGGTGAGGTAGCTGATGGAGAAATCATGATGACGCCGTTCGGTACGGCGACATTATTGGCAACTGCGCCGGTAACGCCTGAACAATCGGCGCCGAAAATGGCGGCAACGCCATCAGAAGAAATCAGACGCTCGGCGGCGGCCGTGGCGGCGGCTGAATCAGTGCAGGTAGAATCGGCACGCACCGGGGCGATTTTCTTGCCTCCTAACAGTATGCCGGAATCTGATGCTTCCTTGAAAGCCAGTTCGGCCGAAGCGGCCATGTCGGGCGTCAGGGATTCAATGGGGCCGGTAAAGCCTAGAATGACACCGATTTTTACCATATGTCCGTCGGCCATGCCCCTGCCGGTCATGGCAGTCAGCAGAGTTAACGCTAAAAGTAGTTTTTTCATGGGGTTCCTCCGTATTTTCATTGGTTTTCAAATGAAAGTCTTTGTGGTTCGTATGTCGCTTTATTTGTAGGCCGTAAGAATAAGGTGCTCCTATCATAGGCCTTTTTAGGATTGTCGATCTATCCTTTATTGCTTCCGAGCTTGGTAACTTCCGGCAATATGCCGCCTGGATTGAAGCGCATTACCAGCAACAAGACTAGTCCCATCATGAACAGGCGCATATGCTGGGCCGAGTCTATCAGATGTATTCGTACCGGACTGGTCGCGTCCATCCAACCTGTGGCGTAGTTGATTAGCCAGACACCAACCGGTTCAGCTTCAATCCAGATGAACCAGATCAAGAAGCCGCCCAGAACCGATCCCAGGTTGTTGCCGGAACCGCCAACAATAACCATGACCCAGATCAGGAAGGTAAACCGGAGCGGGTTATAGGTGCCGGGGGTCAATTGGCCGTCCAACGTCGTCAACATTGCGCCTGCAATGCCGACGACGGCGGATCCTATGATGAAGACTTGTAAGTGTCGCCCGGTGACATTTTTTCCCATGGCGGCCGCGGCGACTTCGTTGTCGCGGATGGCCCGCATCATTCGCCCCCAAGGGGAATTCAAGGCCATGACGCTCATAATCAAGACAATGATGAGGACGGTGAGGAAAAGACTGGCATAGCTCAACTTTACGAAGACGGTCGAATGCTCGATGACAAGGGTCGATAACTGATCTGGCCGCTCGCTGGCAGCGAATTCTTCCAGGGCACTGGCGTTCCACCATTCGGTCCAGCCCATGAACCAGTCGCTTTTTTGCAAGTCGATTTCGTAAGGTACGGGGCGGGAAAGGCCGGTGACGTTCTTGACGCCGCGGGTTAGCCAGTCTTCGTTCTTCAAAAGTGCGATGATAATTTCGGAGATCCCCAAGGTAGCGATAGCAAGATAATCGGAACGAAGACCAAGCGCGATCTTGCCAATAATCCAGGCGGCACCGGCGGCGAACAGTCCGCCGACGGCCCAAGAAAACAGGATCGGTAGTCCGAGACCGCCCAGATACCCGGTCACAGCCGGATTGACGGCCTCGATATCGGCAATGGCTGGATCAGAGAAGTAGCGCGTCGCAAAAATCCCGATCAAGATAATCAGCGACAGGGTAACGACCCTGAAAGTGCCTCTGGGGAGGCTCCGATAAACGGTAACGGCGACGAACACGGTTACCGCGAAAGCCGCTGCGGAAAACAATAAATTCCAGCCTCCAGCCGCCCACGCCTCCGGCACCGGCCCTTTCGACACCAGCACGGCGGCAACACCTCCCAAGGCTGCGAATCCCATGGTGCCGACGTTGAACAATCCCGCATATCCCCACTGAATATTAACACCCAGCGCCATGACCGAGGATATCAAGCAGAGATTGAAGATTGACAACATCAGTGACCACGACTGGAAAAAGCCGACGATCAGCAGCAGACAGGCCATGACGGTAAAGGAAATGATAACGCGTTGGGTATTGCTCATATCACCCGTCCCTTCAGGATGCCGGTCGGCCTTATTAGAAGCACCAGGACCAGAATGATAAAGGAAACGGCGAATTTATAATCAGTCGATAAAAACTGCACCAGCCCGTCCGGGGCCCAGCCGTCAGGACCCAGGTATTTCAGGAATTTTTTGTAGGCGTAAGTGATGGTGACTTCTGAGAAGGCGACGACAAAACCGCCTAGAATGGCGCCCACTGGCTTGCCTATGCCGCCGACGATGGCGGCTGCGAAGAAGGGAAGAAGAAGCTGGAAGTAGGTGAAGGGCTTGAAGCTTTTGTCCAGGCCGTAAAGTGTACCGGCGATAGTTGCCAGCGTGGCAGTAATGATCCAGGTCACCATGACCACGCGTTCAGGATCAATACCGGACAGCAGGGCCAGATCCTCGTTGTCGGAATAGGCGCGCATAGCTTTTCCGTTACGAGTGTATTGAAGGAACCAGAACAGGGCTACAACCAGCAGGAAGGCGATGCCGATGGTCAGGCTCTGGCTGACCTTGATCGCCAGTCCTTCGCTCAATCCTGTCATCTGTTTGAAGGCGCGGGCCTTGATGATGAAACGTTCGCCATCGGCAAAACGCTGGTCATTGGGGCCAATGATAAAGCGGACGACGCCGTTTAGCACGAACATGACGCCGATGGACGCAATAACAAAGACTGCTGGTGAGCTGCGCTTTTTTCTATAGAACTTGTAGACTGCCTTGTCAGTGAACAATGCCATGGCGATGGTTGCGGCGATAGCGACCGGCAGGGCTAATAGTGCCGTCGGCAAAGGTCCCAAGCCGACACCAACAGATTGTAACCACCACGTCATCAACACGGTAGTCATGGTGCCAAAAGCCATCAGGTCGCCATGGGCGAAATTGGCAAAGCGCAGGATGCCGTAAATCAGGGTGATGCCCAAAGCCCCTAAGGCGAGTTGAGAGCCGTATGTCAGCACTGGAACGATGACAAAATTGGATAGTAGGACGATGGCGTTCAGAATATCGATCACGGTTGATGTTATCCCCCCAGAAACGACAGCCGAACTTCCGGGTTGGCTAAAAGAGCTGTCCCGGTATCCGTAAACCTATTTTCACCAGTGACCAGAACGTAGCCGGTGTCGGCAATGTTCAGGGCCTGGCGCGCGTTTTGTTCGACCATCAGGATGGCGATACCGGTCTGTTTGACCTCGAGGATGCGGTCGAACAGTTCATCCATGACGATCGGTGACACGCCCGCCGTCGGTTCGTCCAGCATCAGCACCTCAGGATTGGTCATAAGCGCGCGGCCGACGGCGACCTGTTGGCGTTGGCCACCGGAAAGTTCACCAGCAGCCTGATCGCGTTTATCCCTTAAAATAGGAAAAAGCTCGAAGACATGCTCCATGGTTTGGAAAATATCATCGCGGCGCAAAAACGCTCCCATTTCTAGGTTTTCCTGAACCGTCATTGAGGTAAAGACGTTGTTTGTCTGCGGCACGAATGCCATGCCTTTTTTGACCCGGGCCTGCGGCGAAAGCCCGGAAATATCCTTATTGCCCAAGGTGACGTTACCTTCATTCAGGTTGAGCATGCCGAACAGGGCCTTCATGGCTGTTGACTTGCCCGCCCCGTTGGGGCCGACGACAACGGCGATTTCTCCCTTGTCGACAGCGATATTACAACCGCGCAGAATATTTACCCCGCCGTAGCCTCCCGTCATGTTTTTTCCAGATAAGAAGCTCACTTAATGTATCGCTCCCACCTTGTTCTTAAGTCCGGTGCCGAGATAGGCTTCGATGACGTTTTCATCTGACTTGACTTCCTCGGCCGTGCCCTGGGTCAGGACCTTTCCCTCGGCCATGACCACAACTGGGTTGCAGAGCTTGGAAATGAAATCGATGTCGTGCTCGATCATGCAAAACGTATAACCGCGTTCCTTATTGAGCCGAATAATGGCATCGCCGATTTCGTTGAGCAGGGTTCGATTGACGCCGGCGCCGACTTCATCAAGCAGCACGACTTTCGCATCAACCATCATGGTGCGCCCTAATTCCAAAAGTTTTTTCTGGCCGCCAGAAAGATTGCTTGCCGGTTCTTCTGCCAAATGACCGAGATTCAGAAAATCAATAACTTCGTCCGCCTTGCGACGTATTCGTTCTTCTTCCTCGGCCACCTTGGTGCGGTTAAACCACGTATTGATCAGCACCTCACCCGATTGTTCATCCGGGACCATCATTAGGTTTTCGCGAACCGTCAGGGATGAAAATTCATGCGCGATCTGGAACGTCCTCAAAAGTCCTTTTGCAAATAGTTCGTGCGGTTTCAGGCCGGTCACGTCTTTACCATCAAGAAAAACCGAACCTGCCGATGGCCTAAAAACGCCAGCGACAAGGTTGAATAATGTTGTCTTGCCGGCGCCGTTAGGGCCAATTAATCCGGTAATTGTGCCTTTTGGGATATCGAAGCTGGTTCCGTCAACGGCTTTCAGCCCACCGAAATGTAGGGTGACGTTTTTGATATTGATCATTGCCGTCTCGCCATTAATTTCTATCACCCCTGAAGAGTGTTTTGCCTTTTTGACGAGCGCCCGCTACTCGAAATTTGCCGAGCGTTTATCACAATTTTAATTACTATACTTGCCTTAGATACTGATTAGAATGCATCGTTGATCGGTTAGCAATGGCCGGCTTGCGGCTATAGGCGGACCCCATCATTACTCTATCAGAATGTCTGTAATGAAGGGGATCAGCGGCCATTTCATGTTCGGTATTGCCGCTACCCACTGACATTCATCACGTAATTACCCAATGAAAAATGGATGTGTAAAGCTTCGACAGAGATGCAGTATTGGTCTCTGACAACCCTTCTGTAGAAGTCGCTCCAAGATCGACGTCAAGGCGTCCGCCATGGCTGCTATATCCCCTCGGAACAATCGACGAGCTGAAGAAAATTCCCTTATGCCATTATGGGAATTAACCTACGATTGGCCCAGATTCATTTTTTGTGTCACCAAACCATAAAAGCATAGATCTCGGTGGTTGTTTTACACAAAAAAACTTTCCAAAAATTAGATCTACCAGACATTTTTATCATTCCCGCCAAAAAGTGTTGTCCGAGAAAACGCAATACGATGTTACGGACTAAAACGATGATAAAGAACTACACAACTGGGGCATCTTAATGATGATTTTTCCGGTTTATCTTGCTTTCTTGGTATTCTGTTGTCCCTCTTTAAATAACGGGATAATTCCATCACAGTGGGTTGATCACTTCATGAGGTGCATTCCATCAGTCCAATTGACGGCCATATTGCCCAGATTGGGCACAGCCGACGACAGCGAGGTTAGCGTAACGAGAAAGTATCCGATTTAGCGATCCTTGCGTTTCTAATAGGTTTTGAAAAATGTTCACAAGGACACTCATGATAATTCGAAATTGACATAAGAAATTGGAATCCAAGAAATTTCGGTGTAAGCCAAGGGGCGTGGCGCTCCGGCGCGTAATTTTTTAAGGGGAACTCGTAAAGAATGAAAAAGGACACCATCGTCACCGCCGCGGGACGCCGGCCAGATGATAATCATGGTATAGTCAATCCGCCAGTGTATCACGCATCGACAATTACATTTCCGACCCTTTCGGACTTTCAAAGTCGCTCCAACGCGCCGTTCAGTCGCCCGC
>CAYXUT010000174.1:0-313 GCA_964468005.1 uncultured Magnetovibrio sp.
TATTTTAAGTGCTAGAGGTAATATTGTTCGTGTTGCCGTGGCTAAGTTAAACCATAAGGAATCGCTCAAGCGTTATGGTGTTTTACCGGAGAACACGAACTTCAGCATCAAGACTAATGTCGTGAGGAGCCTACTCGAAAGTAACGATGTGAGCCTACCCTCACCTAACAGACGCGCCATCTCCACGTCTAAGCTAGGTAAGATGATCTAGGATGGCAGGTATTACCTGGCGTGCTGGATGACAATGGCACAGATCGAGAAGATGAAGTCTAGGAAGATAATCTTCTAGAATTTGGATTGAGTGGGAGAAGAT
>CAYXUT010000174.1:323-6100 GCA_964468005.1 uncultured Magnetovibrio sp.
GCCCTAACAAAAGCTAAAGCCTTGATTTAATTGGCGCACCCGGCAAGATTCGAACTTGCGACCTCTGCCTTCGGAGGGCAGCGCTCTATCCAGCTGAGCTACGGGTGCGTTGAGGGCCATGTCATATCACTGGTCATGGGGGTCAGACAAGGATCGCGGGACTTTGGATGCTAACCGGCTCCGTTATTCCCGATGATATGGGTGGCCGGAAAGGATGGATTGCACGCGGAACAGTTGTTCGGCCAACATGGCCCGGACTAGGAGATGAGGCCAGGTTTGGTGGCCGAGAGACAACGATAGGTCAGCTGCTTGCAGCACCGTCTTGCCGTGACCATCAGCGCCGCCGATCAGCCAGGCGATCTGCCGGGTACCAGTATCGCGCCAATCACCGATACGTTTGGCGAGCGCCACGCTTGAAAGCGCCTTGCCGGAGCCATCAAGAACGACGACACGCGCCCCTTTAGGGATTGCAGACAATAGTAGTTCGGCTTCTTTGTTCTTAAGTTGATCGAGTGGAAATTTTTTACGCTCTTCGAACTCGCGGAGTTCAAGCGGAGGCGAAAGGCGCTTGGCATAATGCCCGAACAAATCTCGCTCAGGGCCGCGTTTCCATCGGCCGATAGCAATGATTGAAGACTTCATAACACCAAAGGCACTGGCCTTAGCGGCCCACCCTTAAACCGAAAAACCCGCTAGTGGTTCGGCCGATGGCGCAATCCAGATCTTCTCAAGATTATAAAACTCCCGGACCTCGGGGCGAAACAGGTGCACGATGATGTCGCCCGCGTCAATCAACACCCAATCACATTGGATATTGCCTTCAACGGCGAGCCTTTTAACCCCCATGCCTTTCAAGCTTCGCTGGAGATGGTCGGCCATAGCGCCAACGTGGCGCTTCGACGCGCCCGAGGCAATAACCAGAAAATCAGCGATTTCGGTTTTGCCGGCGAGTTCGATGACGACGGCATTTTCGGCCTTGTCGTCCTCAAGAGTTGTTTCCACCTGATTGAGGAGGTGCTCAACCAGTGGCGAGTTCTCGACATATGTTATGTTTAAGCTCCCTTCGCGCAGAACAGTGAGTTAACGGCTCCGCTCTTGGCGGCGGATTTCGGTAGCCGATAGAGGATTGAGCGGTCGTTTGAAGAACACCCAAGCCGGTGGCCGTTTTTCAGCCAAGCGCAATGCCCTGAAAATAGGCAACCTGTACCCGGCAAACCGCTGAGCGGCTTTTGCCTTCTCAGCACGTAAAGAATAGGTGGGCCGCGCGAAAACTGCAACGGGAACAGTATGAAATATCCGTGACCATTGCCGCCAGCGGTGCATCTGCAACAGATTGTCTGCCCCCATCAGCCAGACAAACCGTGCTCTGGGGAAGCGCCGCTGCAACGCCATCAACGTGTCCGCCGTGTAACGGGTGCCCAGTTCCGTCTCGATATCGGTGACGACGATCCTCGATTCTTTGGCGGTTTCTTGGGCGTTGGTAAGGCGCTCGGAGAGTGGTGCCATGCCCTGCGTCAGTTTCAACGGATTTTGCGGAGAGACCAGCCACCAGACTGAAGCGAGACCGAGTTTTTCAAGCGCTGAAAGACTGATCTCTAGGTGCCCGTCATGCGCCGGATTAAAAGATCCACCGAGCAACCCAATACGCATGCCAGCCGGCACACCCCCCTTGGGTACAGTTGAGATGTATGGTTTTTCCCGTGTCACGGACGGCACTGACCGGTACCGCGGACCACGTACTTCATCGATGTCAATTGCTCAACACCGACCGGACCCCGGGCGTGCAATTTACCGGTGGAAATGCCGATCTCAGCACCCATGCCGAATTCTCCGCCATCGGCGAACTGGGTTGAAGCGTTGACCATGACAATGGCGCTGTCGACACGATTGAGGAAAGTCTCCGCTGTATCAGCGTTAGCGGTGACGATGGCGTCCGTGTGTTGTGAACCGTGTTCGGCAATATGCCCGATCGCAGCATCCACGCCATCGACGGTGCACACGGAAATAATCGAATCAAGATATTCCGTGTTCCAGTCGTCATCGCCGGCCTCAGCCATGCGCGGGTCAGCTGCGCGCGCGTTAGCGTCCCCGCGCACTTCGCAGCCCGCCTCCACGAGACCATCGACGATACGGGTCAGCATCGGTAAAGCGGTTTTATCAATTAGTAACGTTTCGGTGGCGCCACAAATACCGGTGCGGCGCATCTTGGCGTTAACCACGATGTCGCGCGCCATAGCCGGATCGGCGTCAGCAGTGACGTAAGTGTGGCAGATACCTTCTAGGTGCTTGAACAGCGGCACACGGCTCTCGGCCGAAACGCGCTCAATTAGGGACTTGCCGCCACGCGGCACGATGACATCGATATGATCGGTCATAGTTAACATCTCGCCGACGGCGGCGCGGTCGCGGGTCGGCACGCGTTGGATTGAGGCCTTGGGCAACCCGGTCTCGCAGAGGCCTGCCTGCAGGGCGTCCAGGATCGCACCCGAGGAATGAAAGCTCTCAGAGCCACCCCGCAGGATCGCTGCATTGCCAGCCTTCAGACAAAGCGCACCGGCATCTGCCGTGACGTTGGGCCGGGATTCATAAATTACGCCGATAACGCCCAAAGGCACGCGCCAGCGTTCGATATGCAGACCGTTGGGGCGGTCCCACTCTTCTGTAACGGCACCGACGGGGTCTTCCAAACTCGCAACTTCTTGCAGGCCCTTGGCCATGGCCTCAATACGGCCCTCATCTAATGCCAGCCGGTCCAGCAAGGCAGCCGAAAGGCCCTTCCGCTCACCAAATGCTATGTCCTTAGCATTTTCGTACATGATTAGGTTCTGGTTGCGGCGAAGTGCCTCGGCAGCGCCCTTGAGAGCGTTGTTCTTTGTCTCGCTCGACGCCACCGCGAGATCTTGTTGAGCGGTTTTTGCTGCTTCGCCAATTTCCGCTATCAAGGTGGGTATGTGTTTAGTAACTGTGCCGTCCGTCATGTCATATCTCGCTTCGTTCAACGCCCATTAGTTAAGGGCTAAGTCGTCGCGATGAATCATTTCGTCACGGCCACGGTAGCCGAGGATTGATTCAATTTCACTGGTTTTGTTGCCCATGATACCGCGCGCGTCATCGGATGAATAGGCGCTGATGCCGCGTCCGATTTCGCGCCCGTCAGAAGTTCTTACAATGACCGCATCACCGCGACCAAAACTACCGTTAATAGCGGTCACGCCGGCCGGCAGAAGGCTTTTCCCCGAATTCAAAGCCTTCAAGGCACCGTCATCAACGACGATCTCGCCGCTTGGTTTCAGGGCACTGGCGATCCAGCGCTTGCGTGCAGTTTTCGGGTTGGCATCGGGCAAGAACCAAGTGCAGGGTCCACCGTCTTCAATCATCTTCAGAGGATTAGGCGCGGTGCCGTCGGTGATCACCATGCGGCTGCCGGCACCCAGGGCAATGCGTGCCGCCTCCAGTTTCGTCGTCATGCCGCCCGAACCATCGTAGCTCATCGACGTACCAGCCATGGCCTGAACTTCATCAGTGATACCGCCTCGAATTTCGGGAACCAGGCGAGCATCGTCAAAGATCCTAGGGTCGCGGTCGTAGAGGCCATCAATGTTGGAAAGAAGTACCAGCGTATCAGCGCTGATCATGGCGGCGACGCGTGCTGCAAGACGGTCATTGTCGCCGAAGCGAATTTCGTCGGTGGCGACCGTATCGTTTTCGTTGATTAGCGGCACAGCCCCCAACTTTAAAAGTGTCTCCAGTGTGTTTCGCGCGTTGAGATAGCGCCTACGGCTCTCGCTATCGTCCAAAGTGACTAGAACTTGGGCAACGGTCATCTCATGGTGCGCTAGAACCTCCTGGTAAGCATGCGCCAGACGAACCATCCCGGTGGCGGCGGCGGCCTGGCTTTCTTCCAGCTTCAGCTTACCGTCCTTGAGTTCCAGGTGGCGCCGACCCACTGCGATAGCACCAGATGACACGATGATCACCTGCTGGCCGTGCTGCCGGCACTTGGCGACATCGGAAGCAAGTGCCTCTAGCCATTTTCGATGCACCGTGCCACGCTCCGGATCAACCAATAGCGTCGAGCCAATCTTGACGACAATACGCTTGGCGGCACTGAGTTTCTGTTGCGCGCTCATGGGACGAACACCCAAGGGGCTGCATCAACTTCAACCTCTTGACGATAGGCATCGGCGATGCGATCGAATAATTGATGAATGACATCATCCATGCCCATCCCGGCAATGGCTGAGATCGCCGCGACAGGCTGGCCAAGCATAGCTTCCAAGGCTTGGCGTTTTTCTTCCGCTTTCTCGGCCGGTAGGGCATCGCATTTATTCAATGCCACCAGTTCACGTTTGTCTTCCAATCCATGACCGTAGGCTTGGACTTCATTCCGCACGGTATTGTAGGCTTGCACGGGATCTTCCTCGATGCCGTCAATCAGGTGCAGCAGTATGCGACAGCGTTCGACATGGCTTAGGAACCTCGCACCAAGCCCGGCGCCCTCGCTCGCACCCCCGATCAGGCCCGGGATATCAGCCAGCACCAGTTCATCATGTTCGCGGCGTAGCACACCCACATTTGGATGCAGCGTGGTGAAAGGGTAGTCGCCGATTTTCGGATGCGCGCGCGTCACGGCAGCCAGGAACGTCGATTTCCCAGCGTTGGGCAAGCCGATCAAGCCCGCATCAGCGATTAGTTTCAGGCGTAGCCAAACCCATTGCTCCTCTCCGGGCCAACCCGGATCGGCGCGCCGGGGCGCCTGGTTGGTAGAAGATTTAAAGCGTGCGTTACCGTGTCCACCGTCGCCGCCACGGGCAATAACGATCTGTTGGCCGGCTTCGGTCAACTCGGCCAACAGGTTTTCTCCTTCCTCGTCCAGGACCTGAGTGCCGACCGGCACCTTGATGATGACGCTCTGCCCCCCCGGCCCGGAACGGTTCTTGCCCATACCGTCCTTGCCGCGCTCGGCTTTGTAGTGTTGGCGGTAACGAAAATCGATCAGCGTATTAAGGTTGTCGACACAGTGAACCTCAACGTCGCCGCCATCTCCACCATCGCCACCATCGGGACCTCCGAACTCGATATATTTCTCACGCCGGAAGCCGACGCAGCCATTGCCACCGTCACCACTTTTGATAAAAATCTTGGCTTGATCGAGAAATTTCATCCGCCAATATCCGGTATTTGCCTATCAAAAAAGGGGAATGGTCGGCCATTCCCCTGGATCAAAGTCGGCGAATGGCCTTTGTTTAGATCAGGCTGACGGCTCCACGCTCACGAAGGTGCGGCCTCCCGCGCGCTTGCGAAAGCTCAAAGTGCCGGCGGCTGTAGCGAAGATGGTGTGATCCCTACCGATGCCAACATTCTCACCGGGATGATACTTGGTGCCACGCTGGCGCAGAATGATGTTGCCCGGATTGACCCGCTCGCCGCCAAATTTTTTGAGACCTAGGCGCCGACCTTCGGTATCGCGGCCGTTACGTGAGCTGCCACCTGATTTCTTATGTGCCATGAGTCGTTACCCCTTGTCTTTGGCGCCTTCCGCCGCCGCCTTCTTCGGCGCATCTTTTTTCGCCGGTGCCTTTTTCGCTGGTGCTTTCTTTTTCGTTGTCGCCCTCTTTGCCGACGCCGGTTTGGTTTTTGCTTTCGCTGCCGGTTTCTTTGCCGGGGCTTTCTTCTTCACTGCCGGTTTTTTCTCGGCATCCGGCTCTTTTTTCTGCACGGTCTTTTTGGCTGCTGCCTTTGGCTTGGCGCCGGTCGGACTGACCTCCAGGATACGC
>CAYXUT010000175.1:0-1790 GCA_964468005.1 uncultured Magnetovibrio sp.
TGCCCGGGCCACAAGTGGGCCGCCGTTCCCGGTGCTGTCCAGTTCCTGCAAGGCGCCCAGGACCACGGCGAGATCGCGATAGACCACATCAAGAGCTGCATCCTCGGCGAGTAAGCCATACAGACCAGCCGCACCGGCGGCGTTGCCTTTCTCACCTGTTAGGGCGGCGACACGGAAGCGCGCCAACATGGCGTATCCTTGTCCGGCGTCCTTGGTCAGCCCCTTTAGCGCTGATAGCGCATCCTCGGACTTTCCGTCCATCGCCGATTTTTCTGCCGCGGCAAAGCGTTCGCCCTGTTCCATCCGTTTATCAAGGTCATAGCTCTGCCAACCTTTGATGCCGGCAACACCAATGACGAGCGCTAAAGCTCCGGAAATGGCGTAGTTTCCATAGCGATCCCAAAGCTTGTGCAAGCGTTCTTGCTTAAGCTCTTCGTCAATCTCGCGGAGCAGGACGTCTTGTTCGTCGGCCACGCTATTTCCTCTTTGTGATCATTCCCAAAAATGGCGGCACACAATACTTGCACACCCCGGCAATGGCAAACCCAACAACACGTTTCAGGTGGATTCGGGGCGCCATTTGATGGAGCAGCCCATGCTGGCGATTTGCTCTTCCGGGCCGTGGCCTGTTTCGGCCACTTGTCTCATGGCTTCCAGTAATTCACGGGGTGCGCCCGGTGCTGCGGGCTGATTGCGTGATTCATCAAGACGGCCGCGGTATTGAAGTTCCAGATCGCCGTTGAATCCAAAAAAATCTGGCGTGCACACGGCATCATAAGCGCGTGCGACGTCTTGTGTCTCATCGATAACGTAGGGGAAGGTGAAACCATTGTTGCGGGCAAACGCAGACATATTATCGAACGAATCTTCAGCGTTGTGATCGGGGTCGTTGGACATGATGGCGATGATGCCAATCTCTATTTCCTGCATGGCCCTGGCGTCGGTGGCAAGCCGATCGACGACGGCTTTGACATAGGGGCAGTGGTTGCAAATAAACATCACCAAGGTGCCTTTCGGCCCTTGGATATCCGATAGCGAATAGGTCTTTCCATCGGTTCCCTTGAGGGAGAAATCAGGGGCTTTCCAGCCGAAATCACAGATGGGAGTCGATACTGCCATGGCAGAAACCTTTCGAATTTCGTAAAATCGCCTAATTCTAACATTCTAAGCATTTGCAGGAAATAAAAAATATTATAAATCCAATGTGTTAGGCTTTGTTTTCTGGCTTTTGCCCAGTTTTGCACTTAACGACGTGTTAACGGGTAGCCGGGTATGATTTCAAACTCACGAATGGACGATGGGAAGATCAAGGATGATCAGAGAAGTCGTGACCTGGACCAAACGCTGGTTGGTATTGTTGCTATTGGGATTCGTGGTGGCGTGCGGCGCTCCAACGATAGCTCCGGGTGTGCCTGGTATGGCACAGATTGACGTCCTAACGGTGGTTGGTACTGACAAAACAATCTTTGATCATGTTGTCTCCTATTCAAGCGGTAAGGATTGCTCCTATATAAACGTCGAGAAGGGCAACCGCTACTGCAAGGAAGATGAACCGGCGATTAATCCACAGGTTTATTGCTACAGGACATTGGCGCGCGCAACATGCTACGAAATGCCGGACCCTTTCGCCAATGGGCAACGCGAAAACGGCAACAATGACCACAACATGGTAACCAGCCATAAAGGTAAGTCTTTACCGCGTTAGGCGAGCTAATTTTCGTTTCATTTCGTCAAAATTTTCTCTAAGCCTTCGACATTATGCGTATCTTCTGTCGTATCATGATTGTCGA
>CAYXUT010000175.1:1800-5917 GCA_964468005.1 uncultured Magnetovibrio sp.
CACCTCGGTGTTTGCGGGCGCCTGCAAGGACCTTCGTTTCGAGCGAAAGATTGTCGCGCTTAAGCCGGGCGGTGATACCGGTGTATCAAGCGTACAATAAAATCTGCCCAAGGCTAATCAGAACGCCGATGACGCTCTGCGCGTTATTACCATAAGAATGAAGCCGAGCTGGACCATATCACCTAGCAATTCGAGCTGGGTATGATGTGTGTGCGTAGGGATGGATTGCCCCAGGATTTTCAGCGCGCCGCTCAGTGGGTTAGCCTAGCGGCGGGCTACAGTCGCCGCTGCGATTTTCAATTTACACCTGGGAACTTCTGTTTGCAGGGCCGCGACATCGTACATGACTATGATGCGATCAGGAAATCGTAGCCAAGGCCGCTGATAGCGTTCATGGTGTTGCGCAATATGAGTTGGACAGCATGTTTATTGAAGATTGGGGCGTTGAGACAAGCCCACTGGAGGATTACATATGGATGACTGTATCGCTATCAGCGAGCGATACCATAACGACGTCAAGGATGCCCAGGTGATGGCCATGCGCGCTGTGTTGTTCACGGCAAAACGCGACGTTGATGCAGCTCACACATCGTTGGATGCCATTTGCGCCTCGTATGCCGAACTGACGGCGGCAATTGATGGGTTGAACCAGTGAGGGACCTCAAGTTCCTGCTTGCCGAAGGTAATACTCGCGAGCGTATTGCCGAGGCCGAGACCAATGGCGGGCGCTCCGGTATCGATTGCTTCAGTGAAATCCTGAACACCCTTACACCTGGATGCGAGATTGAGATTATCAATCCGGCGGACGAAAATACGGCACTTCCGCCAGGTACCGACTTAAGCCAGTACCATGGTTTCATGATGAGCGGCTCGGCGCTTAATGTGCCAGGTGGCGAAGGTGACCCGCGCGTCAGACGTCAGATTGATCTAGCTAAGGCGGTGTTCGATGCTGGCGTGCCATTTTATGGTAGCTGCTGGGGGTTACAGGTTGCCGTGGCGGCGGCGGGCGGAACCGTAACGGCTAGTCCGTTGGGTTGCGAGATGGTCGTGGCGCGCAAGATCGAGCTCAACGAAGAGGGTCGTGCGCATCCACTCTATGATGGCAAGGCTCACGTTTTCGATGCACCCGCCGTGCATGTCGATGAAGTGACAGCGCTGCCAACCGGAGCGACCCTGCTTGCTAGCAACTGTTTTTCCCGCGTTCAAGGCGCCACGTTCAAGCAGGGAAAAGGTGAGTTTTGGGGCGTGCAGTATCATCCGGAATTTGATCTTGCTGACCTGTCGGTACTGGTCAAGCGTTACACAAAGCGCTTGGTCGAGCAGGACTTTTTCACGACACCGGAAGAGGCCGTGGCTCACGCCGTGCGCCTTAAGACGCTGAACGACGATCCCGGCCGCAAGGACATTTCCTGGCTACTTGGCATCGACAAGGACATCCTCGATCCGGGCATCCGTTGGTGCGAGATCGGCAATTGGGTCGAGCACGCAGTCAAACCGAACGTATGATTAACCGAACAAGCCGCTTCCCTGAAGCCCATCAAAGACGAACTGCATCACGAGCAACATCAGCAGTACAGCGAAGATACGCGCAATCACATGCTGCCCAGTAACGCCCAACAGGCGTTGCAATTGCGTCGCGGTTGGCCGCAACACGAATATCATCGGCACCACCGTCAGCGCGATGCCGATAGGGGCGGCGCATAGTGCGAGCTTATTACCCGCGTCACCCTTCAACACTACGGCCGGGCCCATGGTGCCGAACCCGGCGATTAATGGCGTTGCCAGGGAAAAGATGGAGGCATTCTCTTTCGGGCTCGCCTCTCGGTTTTCATCTTCGGTCGTCGTGCCGCCGATAGGTCGGCAAACATCATCTTGATGATGATCAGCAATAGCAGAATTCCACCGGCAGTGTGCAGAGCAGGTAACTTAATACCCATATAGTTTAAGACGCCGTTTCCGAAGATCAGGAAGGCCAGCAAGATGGCGGCGGCGATGGTCAAATCCTTGATAGCCAGGCGTCGCTTCTTGGCGGATGACAGCGTGATTTAGCTGCTGTCGAGTTGCCCGACCATGGCTAAACGATACATTTCAAGTATCTCCGCTTGGCCTATGGGAACGGGATTGGTGCCGGCGGTCGGGTCTACAGCAGCCATGGCGGCGAGATCTTCTAAGCGGCATTCCTCGACGCCAAGATCAGCGGCTGTATGTGGAATATCAAACCGGGTCCGCAGTTCCATAACCCAATCGAGAACTGCGCTGAAACTGCCGCCAGGAAGATCGAGCCAGCGCGCTAAACGTGCGGCGGTTTCCTCAATGGCGGGGCGGTTATGAACCAAGACGTACGGCATGAAGACCGCGTTGGTTAGACCGTGGTGGGTGTTATAAACCGAGCCCACGGGATGGCTCAAAGAATGAATGGCACCGAGACCCTTCTGGAATGCGGTGGCACCCATGGTCGCTGCAGACATCATGTGCGCACGCGCCTCAAGGTTGGCGCCATTGGAGATGGCCTCGGGGAGCCAATCTTTGATCAGGCGCATGCCCTCCAGTGCGATGCCGTCCGCCATCGGGTGATAGCCGGGCGCCAGGTAGGCTTCCAAACAATGCGCTAGCGCGTCCATGCCGGTCCAAGCCGTCAAGTTGGCTGGCAGGCCAGCGACAAGATTTGGATCGCAGATCACGACCGACGGCATCATCTTTGGGTGAAATAGGATTTTCTTGGTATGGGTCTCTTCCTCGGTAGCGACGGCGGCACGGCCGACCTCAGAGCCGGTTCCAGACGTTGTTGGCACTGCAATGATCGGCGCGATACCTTCCGGGTTGGCTAGGGTCCAGTTATCTCCAATGTCTTCAAAATCCCACATGGATAGGGTTTGGCCGGACATGAAGGCGATTAATTTCCCGGTATCCATGGCACTGCCGCCGCCGAAAGCAATAACACCGTCGTGACCGCCGTCATGGTATTGCGTTAGACCATCGATCACGTTGGAACCCAAGGGGTTCGACTGGATATCTGAAAAGACCGTTGTTGACAGGCCGCCGTCGGCAATGGCTTGGACGGTGTCTGCGATCATCGGTAGGCCGGCTATGCCCGGGTCCGTGACCAGCAGCGGTTGCGCGATGCCCAAGTTCTTGCAGGCGTTGCTAAGGTCTTTGATCCGCCCGATCCCAAAGTGGACAGCGGTCGGGTAGTTCCAGTTGGTCCAAAAATCCATGGGTCAAATAATCTCGAAATACCTTTCCATTTCCCAGTCGGTTATGTGTTTGCGGAACTCGCGTTGCTCCCATTTACGGCTCATATAACTGCCGCGCAAGATACCATCTATATCAAACACGCCGACCTTGAGGTGATCGAGCTCGAGTTTTTCCAATAGTTTCCTGGCATCCTCGGCGGTTTTGACGTCGCGTGCTTGCATTGGACATCCTTCCCAATGGTTTTTCAGGGTCTGTTCCAGACCATGTTGGCGTGTGGTGGAGTTCGGCTCAAGCGTGTTTACCACAGGCGATTGTATCGTCGAAGGCTATTTTTGATCTCCACCAATGATCAGCGCACGTATCCGCGGCACATATTCCTTTGCTTGAATGGTGCCGCCCCCGCGGATAACCTTCTAAAAACGTTCACCTGCCAAGGTTTTGTGCGGGATTGGTAAAGCGGGATACGACATAGATATCACTACTTTAATTGACCTAATTTTCGGCTTGTTCGTCGTTGGCGCCGCCATCGCATTCGGCGGTGGAAGCGACCTGTTTTTCAACAACCCGAGCATTTTAACCATTCTTGGCGGGATCTTGGCCGCAACCCTGATCAAGCTTCAACGGGCAACCACACGGGATAAAGTTTTGGAATCCGACCATATCGATAATGTTCCAATCAGAGGCTGTGCGTTTTACTCGAATTGGGAACTGTCGGCAGCGCGGGCGTCATCGGAGGTTTACACCCTGGTAGAAGGTGAGCGAGTTCCAGCAGAACGAACCACTGCTAAAGGTTTTGGTGATAATCGTCCGTTGGCCGACAATGTGAAGTCCGAAAGCCAGGCGACCAACCGGCGCTTGGAGATAAGCATCCGCGTTCAGGAGTAATGGTCGAGATCGTCGAAAAACTCGGTGTGGCAATCGA
>CAYXUT010000176.1:0-5896 GCA_964468005.1 uncultured Magnetovibrio sp.
CGCGTCCTGGTCGTCGAGAGCGTTGCCGATGCCTATGCGGCGAAGCTAAAGGAACTGACCGAAGGTATCAAATATGGAGATCCTTTCGCGCCAGGAATTGCCGTCGGTACGGTAATCGATGAAAAAGCAGCTATTGAAATTGAAAACGCTCTAAAAGGTGCCGTCGCCGACGGCGCCAAGATCCTTTGTGGAAACAAGCGCGAGGGCGCTCTGTTTTCGCCAACAGCTGTCGATCATTGCAAACCCGATTCAGCTATGGTTATGGATGAAACTTTCGGCCCGGTTGCGCCGATCATCCGCGTCAAGGACGTCGAGGAAGCCTGCAAGATCGCCAACTCTACTGAATTTGGTCTGCAGTCTGGTGTCGTCACTAACAACCTCGACAATATCAAATATTGCATCAAGCACTTAAAGGTTGGCGCGGTAAACATCAACGAGGGGCCACAGCATGATATGCCAAACATTCCCTTCGGCGGCGTCAAGCAGAGTGGCGTTGGTCGTGAAGGTATCCGCTATGCCATGCAAGAAATGACTTATATTAAGTGCGTGGTCATGTAGGCATTAGTTACAAACAAAAAAAGAGACATAAAAAATTTTCTTCCGGTTAAGTCTGGTGTAGATTGGTAATTCACAATCAACGGGATTACAAATCACACCAGACGAGACAGGTGCTGTCCGATTTTTACGGATATGACTTATAAAAACAGGAAACAATAGAATGGCAAACAAGCGTAGAATTTTGATAATTATGATGGATGGCTTTGATCCCGCTTATTTACAAGCGAGTGATATGCCTAGCACCAAACACATGGTTGCCAACGGGTTCTATAAAACAGTTAAAGCAGTTATGCCAACGGTAACCAATGTCAACAATACAGGTATCTGTTGCGGCTGTGCACCTAAGGATCACGGCATAACCGCTAACTCATATTTTGATTTACAGACCCATAAAGAAGAATACATGGATCAGGCTGAGATGGTCCTCGCTCCGACAATATTTGAGCGTGCTCAAAAAATTGGCATTAAACAATCTGCGCTTATGACAGCAAAGCGCAAGACGCAATCGTTACTGCGTACTGGCTCGACGATCCGGCTAGCAGCAGAACGTCCGGATGAAGCCGAAGGCAGTGATATAGACTGGGCTGGCCGCCTCGGGCCTGCACCCGATATCTACTCTCCAGAAATAAATCATTGGTTATTTAAAGCTACCCAAATTGTCCTTAACGAAACCGACTGCGACATTACCTACTTTCACACTACAGATTTCCCCATGCATATGGAGCCGCCATCTGGGGATATGTCGCAGTTTCACCTTAATGAGTGGGATAACTTATTAGCGGAAACATTGGATTCACATCCTGATTTAGAGATTTTCATGTCTGCTGACCACGGAATGAACTTTAAAAGTCGTTGCTACGACCTCAATAAGGTGATGCCACTCAATGGTTGTGAAATTTTTTTCGCTATGTCAGCGGAACGCGATCCTTATGTGAAACATCATCGAACTTTTGGTGGCACAGCTTTCATCTTCCTTAATGACCCTGGCGATTATGAACGTGCAGCAGATGTATGTCGCAAACTGCCCGGCATCGAAGGAGTATACGATCGCTACACAGCATCATCAAAATTCTTACTACACCCAGATCGCTTTGGCGACATGGTAGTAACTGGTGATATTGATACTGTGTTTGGGCCACTCGACGGTGACACAGGCATTGAGGAAATGCCTGAAGGATTCCGTACCCACGGCGGATCGGACGAAGGCAATGTACCAATGATCATCTATAATCATGAAGTAAATTTCGATCAATGGCACGACTACCAGTATAATTTTGACCTGACCCGTGAGATTGGATTCTGATTGGTTCGATATCCTGAATTGGAAATATAATGCGGCTGGTACGCCGTAGTGTGCAATGAGTATTGAAAACGTTCAATCCGATACGGCGATTGCTATTTCGGTAATTACTGGGTTTCTTGGGAGTGGCAAGACGACCCTTCTGAATTATCTCTTGCAACATCCCGATATTGACGAGACAGCAGTACTGATAAATGAGTTTGGCGAGATCGGACTTGACCACCTACTAGTAGAGGAACTCGACGATGAAGTCCTGTTGCTGTCGTCTGGTTGCATTTGTTGTACCGTTCAAGGTGAGTTAGTAGACAGCCTCAAAGGGCTTTACTTAAAACGATTGGCCGGTCAAATACCACCGTTTAAAAGGGTAGTCATAGAAACTACGGGCCTTGCTGACCCAATCCCGATAATTACGTGTTTGATGCAGGACCCTCTTTTCAAACATGTCTATAGGTTGGAAAGTCTGGTTACGACGGTAGACGCTATCTATGGTAGCAGTCAACTCGACACACATCCGGAAGCCGTTAGACAAGCTGCTGTTTCTGACAAAATAGTCATTACCAAAACGGACCTGGCTGATCCTGCGACAGTTACTGCTTTGCGCAAGCGGCTAAATAGTTTTAATCCTGGCGCTTGGGTCACCACGGCTATCAATGGCGAAATCACACCAAACGAACTTTTCGATTCAGTTAACTATGATCCAAAGAGCAAAACACTAGATGTTCAACGCTGGCTAAACGAGGAAGCCTATACTCCTTCAGACGCACACAAGCATGAACACATCGATCATGGACACGGCCATAACCACCCCATCGATGTTAACCGCCATGATGAACATATTGTTTCGTTTTGTATTTATATTGACCACCCGGTCGCTTGGCACACCTTTCTCAATTGGTTTGAGGACCTTGCTAACGAGAAGGGAGAGCGTCTACTTCGAGTGAAAGGCTTGATGAATATCATTGGTGAAGATAATCCATATGTTATCCATTGTGTTCAGGCAACACGGCATACACCATTCATGTTACCTGCCTGGCCTGACGATGATAGACGCTCTCGCATTGTCTTCATCACCCACAAGTTAAGTAAAGAAGAGGTTATGGATAGTTTGGATGCATTGGTAACGTTAAAGGATGCGAAGAGTGGGGCATCTCCGCTACAAATTAAATCCGGTGACAACGCGGGGAGACCCCTACAAGAACGTTGGTTAAACGACGGCGAGGTCACCCGTATATTTGGCGCCCTTTCGGAGCACGCTTTGAGACCTGCCGCCGGTGCACTGAGATTAATGCTTTTGACCGGAACTCGAGTAGAAGACGTTCGTCAAGCAACATGGGACCAATTTGATCTGGCTGATGGTCTTTGGCGAAAACCGAGCTCAAATTCTACTCGTGGGAGAAAACGGCGTGTTCGTCTTTCCGAACCTGTGCTCACGTTGCTCAACGGCCTACAAGGAGACCGTTCTGATGAAAGTTGGTTATTTCCCAACTTAGGATGTGATGGTCCGGTCGACGATATTGATGATCTTTGGGAAGAAGTTACACAAACGGCCGGTGTCAAAGACGCAGGCCTTGCACGATTGAGACCTACACTCACCACGCACTTGTTTGCCAAGCAGGATATGTCGATCATTCGGCAATTATTGGGACTACCCAAAGAATAATGGTAACTAAGGTTAGTGTTTGTTGTCGCCAAACTATGATCTTGGTTAATAAAGGTATGCCAATTATCGTTAGAGGTTGTTTCGCTACCTCCTAGCACGTATAGATTAGTAAGTTGCGTAAATTGCTTTAATTGAATAATGGCTTTTCGAAATCCGTCTTTTGCAGCACTACGTGCACTCGAATCAGCCGCCCGCTACTTAAATTTCACAAGGGCAGCGGAAGAAAACAATATTACACAAAGTGCCATCAGCCATCAGATCCGCCATCTTGAGGATTTGTGGGGGCTAAAGCTTTTTGATCGACCGTCCCGAGGCTTGGTATTAACCCGTAACGGACAGGTTTTGGCGCCGCTCATTCGCAAATTTATTCTTGAACTTGGCGTCGCGCTAGAAGCATTAACCTTAGAAGATAAGCGTACACCGCTTAAGGTCGATATGTTGCAATCCTTTTCTATTAAGTGGTTGGTGCCGAGGTTAGGAAAATTCTACGACGATCACCCGGAAATAGATGTGTGGATATCGACCCATGACGAACTAGTCAATTTTTCGCGCGACGACGTCGAAGTTGCCATTCGCCTTGGCCACGGAGATTATCCCGAATTAGCGTCAACATTGTTGCTCCAGGAGCATGTATTTCCAGTTTGTTCGCCAGGATTCCTTGAACAGCATGAGATCATAAATGAGCCGGTGGATCTTTTAAAAGTGCCACTTTTATTACGGCTTGGAGATCCTGCACACCCCAACTGGGAAGATTGGTTTCAAAGAGCCGGCGTACATGAGACCTTACCGACAGAGGGCACACGCTTCCCCGATACCAATATGGCCTTACAGGCAGCAATGGAAGGACAAGGCGTCGCTCTTGCGCGCAGCGCGCACGTGGGTGACGATCTTAAGGCCGGAAACCTGGTTCGGTTGTTTGACGTCGAATATCCGTCGAGCGTATCCTATTTCTTGGTTTGCCCAGAAGGGAAGAAGGACCAGCCTAAGATAGCCGCTTTTCGGAAATGGCTTCTTGATGAGGCTGCCATAGTCCAAGAAGATTACGACAAAACGGTGGGTGTCGTCTTGAGACACGTTAAGGCTATATAGTTGCCTGCGAGACGGCACTCTCACGGTTACTCATTGCTTTTCATGAATTGATGGAACCCTTCGTTATTATTGTTGTCCTCGCTGCTGCAGTCATGCATGCAGTTTGGAACGCCGTTGTTAAAATTGAAGGGGACCGGTTGATGACCATGGCTGTGGTTATTTCAACGACCGGATTGCTAGCACCCCTTCTATTATTAGCGGGACCACCGCCGGCTTCAGCAAGCTGGCCCTACATCCTTCTTTCGGTGCTCTTGAACAACGCCTATTTTTTGTTTCTAATTGAAGCTTATCGTTTCGGGGACTTGTCGCAGGTCTACCCTATCGCTCGAGGATCGGCACCGCTTCTGGTTACGGTGGGTGCCGCTCTCTTTGCCAACGAGCAATTGAGTATCGTTGGCCTTGCTGGCGTATTAATCATTTCTGCAGGTACAGTCAGTCTCATCTGGAACCGTGGGTTTCGGATGGGTGCAGAAAAGCGTTCCATTTTCTTTGCCCTGCTTACAGGGTTGATGATTGCTTCCTATACTATTATCGACGGAATAGGCGTTCGTTTATCCGGTAATCCGGCCGCTTACATCGGATGGCTTTTTATTCTTTCGCCGCTGCCACTCGCCTCTATTGCAATCCTTCGACGCAGGAGCCAAGCCTTTGTTTATATCAGAAATAACTGGAAACCTGCAGTTCTGGGTGGCTGTCTCAATATAGGCTCTTACGGCCTATCCATTTGGGCACTCAGCCTTGCTGCCATGGGGCATGTCTCGGCTATGCGCGAGACTAGTGTCATTATCGCTGCGTTGATCGGCACCCAATTATTCGGTGAGTCTTTTGGAAGGCACCGCATTATTGCTGCAGTGGCGGTGGCGTTCGGGGTTGTTCTAATTGCCTTGTAGGCTTGAAAAAGATCTCTCAATAAGGCTGCTTGCCGGGAACAGGATGGGCTTTGGCTCGACCGTCAATTGCTGAATTTGCTGTTTCGACGCCGACACCGGCATCCACGCAATAAGCATCGGCTCCGAAAGATGCTCCGTACTCCGCATTCAACGGTGCTCCACCGACAAAGATGCTGTATTCGTTGCGAATTCCCCGGTGGATCATCTCGTCAACGACAATTTTCATATAGGGCATGGTAGTTGTTAACATCGCCGACATGCCGAGAATATCGGCACCGTGTTCCTCAAGGGCTTCTATGAATTCATCTGCGGTTTGCCGAACTCCTATATCAACAACATTGTAGCCTGCACCTTCCATCATCATCCCGTAGAGATTTTTACCAATGTCATGAACATCTC
>CAYXUT010000177.1:0-5879 GCA_964468005.1 uncultured Magnetovibrio sp.
GTGTAGGCAGACCCTAAAGGCGAGTGTTCGGATAGATGTGTTGCAAACTCGGCCCATACCTCCGGGTTTTTATTTTGCAGTTGTACGCGGCTGGGGCCCGAAGAAATACCGGCCGCGTCAACCGATTCCGCTTCAAGTATCCTATTCGCGACCGCTCTGGTGTCGGACAGGAACCGTGCCCGTGTTGCAGGGAACGCACCGGACCCGCCGCTAGCAAAGACTAGTGCCCGTACTCTTTCGGGATGTTGTATAGCTAGCATCAGCCCGGTATAGGCGCCCATGCTTAACCCGACGATGTAGGCCTGCTCAATATTGAGTGCGTCGAGCACTCCTTTGAGATCTTCGGTCGCGTTCGGTTGGCTGTATAACGTCTCGTCACGCGGCACCTCGGACGGAGGGTATCCCCTGGCATTATAGGTCACGCACCTGTACCGGTCCGAGAAGTCGCGTACCTGTGGCTCCCAACTACGGGCGTCGCCGCCGAATTCATGTACAAATACTACCGGGTCGCCGGTTCCGGTCTCTTCAACGAAAATCTTCACACCATTAACACTGTATAAGGCCATCATGAATCCTTACTGTTCGGGTTTCCTACTCGGGGAACACCCGTGACTAACTCCCTTTGCAATTCCGTTCTGACTATCCGCGTACCATCCGTCAACGCTTGCATTTTTTGTCGCGCTATTTCCCGCGGTAACGGCATCATCCCGCAGTCTGTACAAGGGTAGAGTCTGCTCGGGTCGACGTACTGTACGGCCTCGCGGATACGTTGAGCCACCTGCTCACCGGTCTCGATGTCTTCGGTGCCGACGTCGATTACCCCGACCATGATTTCTTTGTTGCCGGCAAGGGAAAGTACTGAAGGGTCAACCGGGGATGCAGCGCATTCGACCGAGATGATATCTATCGTACTAACATTAAGCAGTGGTAGCGTGTGCTGGTAATGATGCCATTCGGTGTTCGCGTTTTTCCACGGTAAAACCTGAGGAACACCGTAGCCGTAGCAAATGTGAACGGCCGTTTTTGCATGGATGCCGTCCCCGGCCTTCTCGAGCGCCGCAATTCCCCAGTCCTCGACCTCTTTCAAATAGATATTAAAGCAGGGTTCGTCGAACTGGATAATGTCGCAGCCGTTCTCTGCCAGTTCCTTTGCTTCTTCGTTGAGCAATTCGGCCAATTGCTCGGCGAGGGCCTGAGGTGCGTTGTAATACTCGTCGGAGAGCGTGTCCGCCGTTGTCATGGGGCCCGGAAGGGTGACTTTCACGGGGCACGTGGTCTGTTGTTTGAGGAACTCTAGGGCCGGCAAAAAAATAGACCTCGTGCGTTTGAGCGGTCCGGTGACTCGAGCAACATCAACCGGCGTTTTATAGCGGCCATCACGAATCGTTTTCTTGACCATACGACCGAAGTCGACGCCGCTGAGCGCCTCAGTAAACCCCCAAATGTAGTGGCGTCGGCGTTGTTCCCCGTCGGTCACGATGTCTAAGCCGGCCTGGTGCTGATCCGCGATTGCTAAACGTACGGCGTCATCCTGCCCTTCGGATAAACTTTTGCCCTCAAGCTTGAGTGAGATTGAAGAGATCTGTCCGGCCGGCGCCAGCCAGGAGGGTCGTGGGAGGCTCCCGGTAATCATAGTTTTCAACATGCTTACCTGTTGCCATGCATACTAATTTCGTGCAAGTACAACTTTGATCATAGAGAGGCTTGCGGAAGAAGGAATGCTAGTGAGTAGGCCCTCTTTCCGGACCAACCGAATTGTGGACTTTCCAGTTCCGGTTCTCGGTAAGGGAGCAATTATGAGTACGAGTCAACCATTTGAGATTGCGATTCCAGAAGAAACCCTGGATGACGTGCGGGAACGTCTGACCAAGACGCGTTGGGCGCCCGATTTTGCGAATGATGGGTGGGAATACGGAACGAACGCGAAATACCTACGGGAGCTTGTGGGCTACTGGTTAGAGCAGTACGACTGGCGCGCACACGAAGCCGAAATGAACGCCTTTTCACACTTTAAGACGACGATCGACCAGGTGCCGGTCCATTTTATTCACGAGCGGGGCAAAGGGCCGAAACCGATGCCGCTCGTTTTGAACCATGGGTGGCCGTGGACGTTCTGGGATCTGCGCAAAGTCATTCGGCCTCTCGCGGACCCGGCCTCCTATGGGGGAGACCCAGCCGACGCCTTCGACGTGGTTGTCCCGTCGTTACCCGGGTATGGTTTTTCTTCTCCCCTTACAGTTCCGGGACTCAACTATTGGAGTACGGCGGATCTCTGGGTCAAATTGATGCAGGACGTACTCGGGTATGAAAAATTTGCAACGCAAGGAGGAGACTGGGGCGCATTACTTTCTGCCCAACTCGGGCACAAATACGCAGACCGGCTAATTGGTGTGCATATTCACCTTATGATTCCGCTCGATTTCTTCACAAACGCCCTCCCTGGTGCTGCAGAGTACGCCACGGACGAGGCAGGATGGTACGAAAAAACTGAGAATTTCTTTGAGGCGGAGGCGGGGTACTTTCGTTTACAGGCCACCAAGCCACAAACCTTGGCGTTCGGGTTGAACGATTCGCCTGCAGGCTTGGCGGCATGGTTGGTTGAAAAGCGCCGGACCTGGAGCGACTGTAAGGGGGATGTCGAATCCCGCTTTTCCAAAGATGACTTGATTAATACAGCCATGATTTACTGGCTCACCAATAGCTTTGGCACGTCGGCCCGTTACTATTACGAAGCCGCCCACAACGTATGGGCGCCTTCCCATGATAGGCTGCCTGTCGTTGAGGCGCCTACCGGCTGTGCGGTCTTTCTTCAGGAAGTGGCGCTGATGCCCAAAAATTGGGCGGAAAAGTACTATAACCTGCAGAGTTGGAACGTGATGCCATCGGGGGGGCATTTTGCATCAATGGAAGAACCAGAGATGCTCGTAGAGGATATTCGTTCTTTTTTCCGAAAGCTCCGTTAGAGGGGGCCTAGAAAAATAGGCAGGAGCGCTAATGGCGAGAAGGTAAGGTTCGTTGGTGCTTACGTCTTCTGGGATTCCTTACTATGGCAGAACGGGACCAATTTTTGAGTGTCTCGTATCTCTAGTTACCTTGTTCGGCTTTTGGTACAGTCGGACAAATGTTTCTTGAAATGGAGTATTTATGCGTCAGCGCTTACGCTTCGGGGCCTTCTTAGCCCCTCACCATCCTTTAGGAGAACACCCGACACTGCAGTTTCAGCGGGATTTGGAATTAGCGACGTTTTTGGACCAAATGCAGTTTGATGAATTTTGGGTAGGCGAGCACCACTCGGCCGGCTGGGAAACGATTGGGTCGCCCGAAATGTTCTTGGTGGCCGCGGCGGAACGCACTCAGCGGATTCATCTCGGCACTGGTGTCGTTTCCGTGCCATATCATCACCCCTTCAACATTGCCCAACGAATCGTCCACCTCGATCACCTGAGCCGTGGCCGGGCGATCCTTGGTGTTGGCCCCGGTGCGTTGCCATCTGACGCTGTTATGTTGGGTATCGACCCCATGACGCAACGAGCACGCATGGACGAAGGCCTCGGTGTGGTGCTCCGGCTGCTCAATGAGGAGGAACCCATCACGGCCGAAACCGATTGGTTCACACTAAATGAGGCCGCCTTGCAATTGCGGCCGTTGCAAGACGAAATTCCAGTGGCAGTGGCATCAACCATATCCCCCTCCGGTATGAAAACGGCTGGTAAGTACGGGGTGGGTGTATTATCCATTGCATCCTATTTGGAGGAGGGACTGACCGCATTACCGACGCAATGGGGCTGGGGCGAAACCTCGGCGGACGAGCACGGCCAGCGTTTAGACCGGAAAGATTGGCGTATCGTCATGCCGTTTCATCTCTCCTCGTCGAAAGAGCAGGCCTACCGCGAGGTCGCTGATGGCCTGCAACGGTGGCAGAACGAATATATTGTTGGCATTCTGGGGACACCCAAAAGGAAACCTTTTGAGGACGGGTACAAAGCCGCACAAAGTTTGGATCGGCACGGCGGCGGGATTTTTGGTACGCCTGAGGACGCACTGGAGAAAATAACACAATTGCAAGAGCTTTCGGGTGGGTTTGGTACGTTGTTGTGTTTCGTACACGATTGGGCCCCCAAAGATTTAGCGTTGAGGAGTTATGAGCTATTGGCCCGTCATGTTATGCCCCATGCACAGGGTCTGATGAAACGACTGGAGACCTCAGCGGAGCGGGTATCACGGAATAAAAAGGACCTGATGAAGCAAGCTGGCGGAGCGATATTGAAAGCGATCCGCGATTACAATGCCGAACACCCGCGTTAGGAGCAATGTGTGGATAGCGTTGCAGGAAAAGTGTCTGTTGTTACAGGTGCGAGCCGAGGCCTGGGAAAGGCCATCGCGCTTGAACTTGCGCAGGCTGGCGCCCGACTTGCGTGTGTCGCTACGCGCGCAGAGAATACGGCAGGGACCGTCGCCGAAATAAAAAGACAGGGCGGTGAAGCCCTTGCCTTTGGCTGCCACGTTGAAGTTGCAAACGAAGTCACGAGTTTATTTGGCCACGTAGAATCAGAGCTTGGGCCTGTAGACATTCTGGTGAACAATGCGGGCATTACTCGGCCTCAGCTGACGCTCGAGATGACCGAGGAAAATTGGAATCAACACGTTGATATCAATATGAAGTCCATTTTCCTGTGTTCCCAAGCGGCCGGACGTCAAATGAAGGAGAATGTCGGTGGCTGCATCGTGAATATCGGCTCGATTTTAGGGCGGAACGCGTTCCCTGCTACGCTGGGTTACTGCGCCTCTAAGGCTGCAGTTGATCAAATGACACGTGTCATGGCGATAGAATGGGCGAGGTTTAACATTCGGGTAAACTGTGTTGCATCTGGGTACATAGAATCTGATATGG
The DNA here is from genome assembly GCA_964468005.1 of uncultured Magnetovibrio sp. GTDB lineage: Bacteria > Pseudomonadota > Alphaproteobacteria > Rhodospirillales > Casp-alpha2 > TMED8. The sequence continues at coordinate 4,892 of CAYXUT010000177.1, forward strand.
TTGATGGGCTTGAGGATGACGGCAAACTCACGGTCAAAGATTTGATTAAGAGAACTCCCCAGCGGCGCTTGGGATCAGGGACAGACATTGCCAAGGCCGTGCATTTTTTAGCGAGCGAGGACGCGGGCTTCATAACGGGAGAGGTGCTGGTTGTCGATGGCGGTTGGAGTGCGTTTGGGTATTATCAAACAAGATCCGGAAGATAGGGGAAAGGCTAATTGTTTCACATTCAAGAAGGGAGTTATGTATGGCACAGGACGTAAATCAGAGTGAACTGTCGGAACGCGCGCGTGGCTGGTTGAAGTATCTTTATCGAAAAGCCATGGTCGACGACGATTGGTCAAAAGACGGTCAGCCTTCGGAAATGTGGGATGACAAGAGTCTACCGCCCATGGCCAATTTTCATCGCTTTGACGCTGTGGACTCTGCGTACGCGGTCGCTTTAATGAGTGACCTTACACCGGCTTGGCGCGAAGTCTACGGGGAAATTCTTGAAAGCTTGGTCGACCGCATAACGGAGTACTGGGGCACGTACGATTGGTCCGAGCAGATCGGAACGGACCCTAAGCGGGAACAGTACCCAGACGCCTTTTTCCCCTTACTTATTCCTGACGAATTACGGGGGAAATATGACTCGCCAGGGTGGGCGGCTAACGGTGTCGAGCCGTGGAGCTACGAGCCGGACCCGATTAAAGCAGCCGGCGCAATCTACTATAAGGGCTTTTTATCGTTGACTATGGGGTTACACCTGTACGCCACCGGAGACAGAAAATACAATGATGGATTCTCCGTGGTAAACAATGGCGAGCATACCTTCCATTACACACACACCGGCATGAACGATTACATCAGCGAACAATGGTCCGGCCGGCCAGAAGGCTCCCATTGAGAGAACACGAAAGTGTGGCCGCTTTGACTTACGGTCACCAGCCTCGGTTTGAGGCTTTCCGACACGTTCTATGAAAGCAACACATTTAGCGCATTTGAG
>CAYXUT010000178.1:0-5877 GCA_964468005.1 uncultured Magnetovibrio sp.
GTCGACCTTGACCTCGGTGCCCGACCATTTGCCAAACAGGATACGGTCGCCCTTCTTTACATCAAGCGCGGTGACCGTGCCGTCTTCGGCCTTGGCGCCACCACCAACGGCCTTGACCAGGCCTTCCATGGGCTTCTCCTGAGCGGTGTCCGGCAAAATGATGCCGCCAGAACTTTTCTCTTCCTGCTCCACACGTTCAACCAGAACGCGGTCATGCAGCGGACGAAATTTCATCGTCTCTCCTCCATAGTTTGTTAAAAAACAATAATTTACATCGGGGATTTAGCACTCTTCCCCATTGAGCGCCAAGGATGTAAGCCGATGTTCCTGAACTGTCAACCCCGACAGGAAGTTTTTCAAAAAAAATTTTCAGCGGCGCTCGCCGAGACCGGGATTTGCAGTCAGCGCCGCCGCCGGCCAGGCCGCGTACGTATAGTTTCGGTACAGGTATGTAAATAGGGGCGTTGCTTCCGACGGCAGGGTGTCATACTTGGCAATAACGATGCCATCGGGGTAGGCTGCGAGGAACTCCTCAATGTCGTCATTCAGCAAGCCAATCGACGTGATTGGAGACTTGAGCCGGCCCATGAAATGGAATTGGCCGTGGTATTTGCCAAAATAGGCGATAGCTTTGCCGTCATTCTGAAGTGCCGAGATATATCCGGCCAAGACGCCTAGATCGTAGCGTTTGGCCAGCACTGGCACCGCAGCTAGATATATGGCCATGACGGCAACAGCGGAAATCGCGGCCAGTCGGCTAGCCTGGCTCATTCGGTCCGCGCCCCTCGACAATAGCGCGACGGCGCCGGAGGCGATGATCAGGCCGCCCCAAATGCTGGCACTCTCGTTGATCATTGAGGCCGCTCGCCCGCTGAGCGGCAGATGCGGTGCGGCGATCAGCAGGCCACCGGCAACCATCGCTAATCCCGCTGGTGGGTAACTGTCCCAGCGCGCTGAGATGGACGTGTTCTCGCCGTGTTTGTTCAGCAGATGTGCGGCAATCAGCGCTAGAGCTGGAAACTCTGGTAGTAAGTAGTGGAGTTGCTTGCCGCTAATCAGGGAAAAAATGATAAAGGCTGTTCCGAACCAGACGAGACATAGCCTGACACCGCCATCGGCGACCACGTCGCCAAATCGTCTCGTCGCGCGCCAGATCGGCGGCCAGAACAGCCAGGGCAAGACGAGTGCCGGAAAAACTGCTGCATACCACCAAAAAGGTCTCGCGTGGGCGAAGGATTGGACCATTCGCCCCGCCGATTGGCCCCAGAAGATGGCATTGCGGTAAGCTTCACCGCCCACCAGACCCGCCGGAATGGCCCAGACGAGACTGATGGTAATGGCAACGATCAACGTCATTCCCGCGCCGGCATACCATCGGCTTGTCTTGGGAATCTGCCCTAAATCACTCAGAGCCGGCATCCACCAAGGTGCTGTCAGCATTACCGGCAATACGTGCAGCAAGATCGCTGGCCCCTTGGCCAGCACACCGAAGCCTGTGGCAATCCCGGCAATCAGAAACCCGCGCCAACTTCCATGCCGCGCCGAGTCAACAAAACCCGACAGAGCGGTCAGCGTGAAAAAGGCCAGCATCATGTCAAACATGGTCAGCGTCATGAATACGCACCAGAACAACGCGCCGAACAACAGCACTGGCGCCAAATGCCATGCCTTGTTGTCTTTTGGCCAAAGCGCACGGCTGAGACTAAATGTCAGGATCAGGCTGCCCAGGCCGAACAGTGGCGCTACTAATCTCGGCCACCACTCGTTGACGCCGAACAGATGCCAGCCGCCGGTCATCAGCCAGAAAAGCAATGGTGGTTTGTGACTGTAGGGCGCACCGTTGAGGTGCGGCACTAGATAATGACCCTCGAGCCACATATCCCAGGCGACCGCCAAATAGCGGGTTTCGTCAACGGGCAGTGGCGGGCGGGTGGCCAGGGCAACAACGATAACGGCCAGCCAAAGAAACATTGGGGTAAACAAACCGTGACGCAGGACGCCCATCAATTCAGCACCCTTTCGTGGCAGTCTTGGCGCGGCCTTCCAGCTGCGCAGTATCGGAACCATTGCCGTTCTCTCCATTCAGACGTTTGCCACGGCGATAACGGCGATAGAGGTGGATGCCGAGGCCGCCGCAAACCAGGAACAAAGCCACACTGAGGCTAATCCGCCAGATGGGATCAACGCTGATACCGCTACCAACCAAAGCGAAAACGGCGGTTTGCGGGATGAAGCCAAGTCCAGAGCCGATAATGAACGGAAAGGCGCCGACCTTGGAAACGCCGGCGGCCAAGTTGGTCAGAAGATTTGAACCGGCCGGCAGGAACCGGATCAGCAGCGTCATGGCGAAGGGATTGTCGGCAAGAAAATTGTCAATGCGGCGGATCTTTACCGGGAACTTGCGCTCCACCAGTTCGCGCCCCAGGAACCTAGCGTAGAAGAAGGTGGTGATGCAGCCAAGTGTCGTTGCTGTCAGTGCAGTAATTAGGCCCGCGGTGAATCCGAAACCGTAACCGGCGAGGAAGCTGATTACTTGGCGCGGCAAACCGACAGCGATAAACACGGTGCCGATGCAAACAAGAATGAACTCTCCTCTCAGGCCTCGGTCCCGAATGTCGGAATCGATCCAGGCCTTGTCGAGGAACAAATCGAGTTGCATAGCCTGGATCAAAAACCCAATCCCTACCAGAGACGCCAGAAAGATTAAACCGCGTAACAGGCCGCGAGCGCTCACGATGCGTTCCTTTGTGTTTCGTTCCGCTCCACGGATGCCGGGTTCGCCGCTCGGCGGATTAGCCAAATGACCCCGAACAAATCAATGATCCCCACCCAAAGCCGGTTCCAAACGCCATACTTAGATGTGCCCCGGGTACGCGAGCGGTGATTGACCGGAACTGATAGCACGTTTCCGCCGGCGCGAATCATCATTGCGGGAAGGAACCGGTGCATATGATCAAAAGCCGGCATCTCGAGGAATGCGCGGCGCGAAAACACCTTAAGCCCACACCCCGCATCCGGCGTGGCATCACCCAAAAGCCCACCACGAATGCCATTCGCGATCCTTGATGAAATACGCCGGAGCCAGGTATCGCGCCGGTTGATCCGATGGCCGGCAATCATCAGCTTGTCACCGCCACCGGCTTCCTCATAATGATCGATGAGTGCCGTCGCATCGGTCGGGTCGTTCTGGCCGTCGCCGTCCATGGTGACAATGATGTCTGCCTTTGCGGCGCGAACGCCGGATACGATGGCGGTACTTTGGCCGCAGGCTTGACTGTGCGTAACGACCCGGAGTTCCGGATGCTGAGCGTCTGCACTTGCAAGGGCCTCGGCGGTACCGTCATTGCTGCCGTCATCGACGAAGATGATCTCGAACGAATGCCCGCCAAGCGCTGAGATGATTTCGCCGATCAAAGGACCGACGTTCTCAGCCTCATTGCGTGCCGGCACGACGACCGCAATTTTCGGGACGTTTTCGAAATTTGTTTCGGCGTTCATGCCAAAAATCACAGTGGTTTAGACAATCCGTGCCCGCTTTTACACCGCCCCTTCCGGAGCGGCAACGGTGATTCCGGTTATCGTGCGCTCTTGTCGGCACTCAAACGGTCGAGGCGCAGCCGGTGGCGGCGGTCGGTCAAGCGCTTGGCCCCCATCATAACGGCAGCAAACACACCTAACGCCGTGCCTCCGCCGATCAGGAACATCATCAGCAACTGGTACTTGACTGCCTCCACCGGATCAACACCCGCGAGGATCTGGCCGGTCATCATGCCCGGCAGCGAAACCAATCCCGTCGCTGACATGGCATTGATGGTTGGGATCATGCCGGCGCGAATGGCTTTGCGTGTCACTTCCTCAAGCGCGGTCGGCGCATCCGAGCCGAGCGCCAGCCGTGCTTCGATCGTAACTCGGCCGACATGGGCATCGGAAACCAGCCTGTCGAGTGCTAGGCTGACGCCGTTCATGGCGTTGCCAAGGATCATGCCCAAAAGTGGTAGCGCATAGCGTGCATCGTACCAGGGTCGAGATTCGAACTGCGTGGTCACGGCGAATAGTGTCACGGTTAATGCCGCCATGCACATGGCAGACGTGCCAATACCGTAAGCCCAATACCCGGTGAAGCTTCTGTCCTGTCGCGCCATGGCTTCGCGGCCGGCAAAGCCCACCATGACCAGGGCTGCGAGCGTCGTCCACCAGGGCGAGGCGACCGCAAATAGGACTTTCAAGCCTAAGCCAACCAGGGAAAGCTGTACGACCATGCGCGCCGCAGCAAACAAAAGTCGGTATTCGAGGCCAAGCCGGAACATGATAGACAGCCCAGCATTGATAATAAGAAGTGCTGCGGCCAGGGCGAGATCCCAATAATCGAGGGCAATGAATGTCATTTACCACCTTCTGCTTCCAGCCGTCCCGACGTCATCATGTAACGCGTGACGGCCATGCGCTCGACTTGGGCCTTGTTGTGACTGACCAGGATCAGCGCCGCGCCGAGGGCCATTTTATCGTGAAGAATGGCCTCAACGCTCAAGGTGGTTTTCTCATCGAGGCCGGAAGTTGGCTCGTCGAGTAACAAAACCCGTGGCGATTGCTCCAAGGCGCGGGCCAGGGCCAAGCGCTGGCGTTCGCCGGTGGAAAGGCGCCCAATCTGCCAGTTCATGCATCCGGCCGGCATCTGCAAGCGGCCCAATAATTCCGCCAGTGCATCTTCATCCTCGAAATGATCACCGGCTCGGTCCCGCCACCAGCCCGATTCAGCAGGCACATAACCGACTTGCCGCCGCCAAATGGGTGCCGTGATCTCTGTGCGATCTTGGCCGTCCAATCGGACTAAGCCTGCGCTCTCATCAAGATCGGCAATTGCGCGCAACAACAGCGTTTTTCCGCTGCCTGACGAGCCACGCACGGCAACGCAGTCGCCCGCCGCCACGCTTATGGAGGCGGGCCCCAGTCCCGGGCGCCGCAAGGCTTCAACGATTAACAAGTCTGTCATGGTTGATGGCCTTTCGCAGCCATAGTGCGGTTCTCAGGTTTTTAGATCAAGGGCGCATACAAATGCCGCCAGGTGCGATATGGTCCGGGTTTCCTATACTTGAGAACAATAAGACAAAGACCATGGACGCAACCGACAGTCAGGATATGATCCCGTTTCGTGAGACCGTGCGGACAGAATGGGTCGATTACAACGGCCATATGAACCTCGCCTATTATGTGCTGGTTTTTGATCACGCCACCGATGACCTGCTCGACCATATCGGCATGGATGAGGCCTTCCGGGATGCCAACGGCGGCTCCGTCTTTGTTGTCGAAGCCCATGTCACCTACGAGAACGAGGCCTTGGAGGGTGACGACCTTTCTGTGACGACGCAGGTTCTAGATTTCGATGCCAAGCGCATGCACGTGTTTCACCGCATGACGCTGGAGGGAAGTGACGAAACCATTGCGACAAACGAGTTGATGATTCTCTACGTTGATATGAACACCAGGCGATCCGCCTCCATGCCGAGGTCTATTTTGGGAAAACTAAATAACCTGCAAGAGAGCCAAAAGACCATACCTAAACCGAAACAGGCTGGCCGGTCGATTGGTATTCGCCGGAAGGCCTGAGCCTTCAATGATGCCCCTTTTCCGGATACAGGGGAGTTGCCAATAGTAGCGGTGATTTGTTACCCATCAGAATGTTATTCCCGTCGGCAAGCACATTGTGGTTGTTAATAATAAAATGAACTTGAATTACCAAGGCTGCATCCACCAACGTGCCGTGATGACCGCTTACAGTCGCGTTCTGATTAATACGCGCCATGAAGAACGCGACGAGATCGCCCGATCTCTTTGGCGCGGTATACTTATTCAGAAAGTTTAAGCCAACCATCACGGTTG
>CAYXUT010000179.1:0-256 GCA_964468005.1 uncultured Magnetovibrio sp.
GCGAATATAGCCATTTTCGTTAATATGCTGCTCAAACCCAATATATTTCAGGTTCTGAATTACAAGACCACCTGCGGGGTCATCATCAGCGGCAAACTGAACGGTTACGGATACCTTCATGGATCAGCTTTCATTTCGTTTTTGTGGCGGGACCAATTCTCAGTCATCCAAAGCCCCGCATTTCCCAGTCTTCATACAAAGGTAAGAACAGCCCGAGGATTCAAGCAAGTGCCCGATCGCTATGATCGCAAATTAT
>CAYXUT010000179.1:296-5838 GCA_964468005.1 uncultured Magnetovibrio sp.
CCTTTAAGAATAAGTATTTGTCAGACACAACAATATTTCGGTCACTAAGAATTTCACACGGCGATGAGAAGCTATATTTGTTTGATCTACTAATTCAATAGTCTACTCCAAATGCCAACACATCGTATTTCTGATTGCCCCGCATAAATGAGATCATCTCGTCGATTCTCGAAGATGGTTTGCGTGAAAGAAAAACCGAATCATGTTAACGCTGTAAGACTGCATCGATCTTCGCGATGTCAGAAAGGAGAAAGTTGAGACTATCGTCGCGCAAGAGCGTGTCCCCGAGATCATCGCCATGGAATATAGCCAGCACCTAACCGAAAACCCGAACCGAAAACCCTGCGTCAAGGCAATCATCCGTGACGCCGAGAAGCGCGGCAACAAGGGGAGCACGGTCAGGCTGAAGTTAGGGATCAAATACTTCGTCGAGACACACGGCTGCGGCGGTGCGGCCTAGAGATTAGGCCTTGAGCGCGCGCACAAAACCTTCGTAAAGATCATCAACGGTTTCTATACCCGCCGACAGCTGCAACAGGTCGTTGAGGCAGGGGCTTTTTGGTCCTTCCACCGATCCTCTGTGCTCGATCAGGCTTTCAACACCGCCAAGCGAGGTAGCCACCAGCGGGAACAGCGCGAAATACCGCGTCAGCGACCGCCATGCCGGATGAAAGCAACAACGCTCCAGCACCGCCTTCCAATCCCGCCGGGCACTTTTCGGCAGCTTCAAACACAAGACCGCTATTACGCAGATAGGTAAACGCCGATTCGGGCGTTTTCTCATAGGTAGTTGTCGGCTGCCAAGGCTGTACGACAGCGCCATCGGCTGCTTCCAAGCCCGGAAAGTTTGCCGCAAATGTCGCGGCTTTCAATGATATTTCATAGTTCATGGAAGTTCCGTCGGTGTGCCAGTCGGAAGCGCGGCCATATCATTTCTCGCCCAGACGGGTAAACTCACGCCATGGAATGGAGTGACGACGGCATCGTGCTTTCAGCCAGAAAGCACGGCGAATCAGCGGCCATCGTGACGTTGCTTACGCGCGATCACGGTCGGCATCTAGGCTTAGTGCGTGGCGGCGCGGGCCGGCGGGCGCGGGGTCTTTACCAGCCGGGCAACCGGTTACGTGCAACCTGGCGTGGGCGGCTGGCAGATCACCTCGGTTCATACAACTGCGAAATGAGAGAGGCCGTCGCCGCCAACCTGCTCGCCGACCCCGAACGTCTGGCAGCACTCAGCGCCGCCTGTGCCGTCGCCGAAACGACATTGCCGGAACGCGAAGTGCACGTGCCGGTTTATGAGGGAATGGGAATTTTCCTCGGCACTCTGGCCGCGGACGATGGGGAGAGCGTTTCCGAAACCTGGCCAACCGTCTACGTGAAATGGGAACTTGGGCTATTGCAAGAGTTGGGGTTTGGTTTGGATCTCAGTACATGCGCGGCTACAGGCACGACAGCTGATCTCACGCACGTATCACCGAAAAGTGGCCGCGCGGTGTCAGCGAGCGCGGCCAGGCCTTACCAGGAGAAACTTCTGGAATTACCTGAGTTCTTGCTACAAAAGGGTGCCATTGGCGGTCGCAAAGAAATTATCGCCGGTCTCACGTTGACCGGATATTTCCTTGAACGACATGTGTTTCCGCAGCGCCGAGAGCCCGCGCCACCCAACGCACGTCTAAGATTTATTGAACGGCTCCGGCGTAATCGTGACGGTGCTAGCAGTTAACCAACTGCAGCAGCCTGGTAATCAGGCACTTCATCCAACGTACGCAGAGTGTCGGCGGCAAGCCGGCCGTCGGCAAGCGGCGCCAACTCGTATTCCACACGCTGTCCGTCAATCAGAGTGTTCAGTCCTGCTTTTTTTATGACACTGATGTGAACAAAAGCATCATCTCCGCCACCATCGGGCTTGATGAAACCAAAACCGCGTTTCCTGTTGAACCATTTTACTGTTCCAGCAAACACGGATTCTCCCCACTTTAAAGGCCACAGCCAAATTTCTAACTGGGAACACGAAAACAGATTTCAAGAAAAATCTGTGCTGTTAGTTGGGTTTTTGCACGATTCTACCAGCAACTGTTTGACGTCAAGTCCGCATCAAATACTATATATTGAAGTTTTCAATATCTTACGGAACAAAACCATGTCAAATCCAGCCACTGCTGAGGATATTCGTGAAACTAGGCTCGTCGATGCGCTGAGCGAACGCTACCTCTCCTATGCGCTCTCGACGATCACGGCGCGCTCGCTCCCGGATGTTCGCGATGGGCTGAAACCGGTGCACCGTCGCCTACTATATGCAATGCGCCAATTGAAGCTCGACCCCAACTCGGGCTTCAAGAAATGCGCGCGCGTCGTCGGCGACGTGATGGGTAAATACCACCCGCACGGCGACCAGGCGATTTACGACGCCATGGTTCGCTTGGCGCAGGACTTCGCCGTACGCTATCCGCTAGTCGAAGGGCAGGGCAATTTCGGCAATATCGATGGCGATAACGCTGCCGCCATGCGTTATACGGAAGCCAGGCTCACCGCCGTCGCCTGGGCCTTGCTCGACGGCATTGACCGCAATGCGGTGGATTTCCGCAATACCTATGATGGCGAAGACGCCGAGCCGATGGTTCTACCAGCGCGCTTTCCGAACCTCCTGGCCAATGGCGCGGCCGGTATTGCGGTCGGCATGGCAACCTCCGTCCCACCACATAACGCTGGCGAGCTTTGTGATGCGCTTTTGCACCTGATCAAGTTCCCACGCGTCACATTCGATAAGCTAGCGGATTTTATCCCGGGACCTGATTTTCCGACCGGAGGGGTACTGGTCGAGCCGCACGATAGCATCGTCGAGGCTTATAAGACGGGCCGCGGCAGCTTCCGGCTTCGGGCGCGCTGGGTAAAGGAGAAACTGCCGCACGGGCAGTACCAAATCGTCATCACCGATGTTCCCTACCAGGTGCAGAAATCGCGCCTGATCGAAAAGGTGGCAGAACTACTGAACACCCGCAAACTACCGATGTTGAATGATATTCGCGACGAATCGACCGAAGACGTGCGGATCGTGCTAGAACCAAAGAACCGCACCGTCGATCCAAAACTTCTGATGGAGCATCTGTTCAAGCAGACCGACCTGGAAACACGCATCGGTCTAAATATGAACGTACTCAACGCCGAGAACGTACCCGGCGTCATGAACCTCCGCGAGATCTTGCAGGCCTTCCTTGATCATCGCCATGACGTCCTGGTTCGCGAAACCAAGCACCGACTCGGCAAGATCGAACACCGGCTTGAGGTCCTGGGCGGCTTGTTGCTGGCGTATCTCAATCTTGATGAGATGATCCGCATCATCCGCGAGACCGATGAGGCCAAGGAAGAATTGACGAAGACCTTTGATCTGACCGAGGTCCAGGCCGACGCCATTCTCAACATGCGACTTCGCCAATTGCGCAAGCTAGAAGAGATCGAAATTCGCCGCGAACACGATGATCTCTCGAAGGAACACGAGGTTCTAAAAGCGCTTTTGGAAGATAAAAAAAGGCGTTGGAAAGCTATTGCCGGCGAGATCATCGAGATGCGCAAGAATTTCGGCAAAAAAACTGAGCTCGGCAGACGCCGTACCGATATCGGCACGCCGCCGACCGCCATGATCGTGCCCCTGGAAGCAATGATTGAGAAAGAGCCAGTCACCGTCATCCATTCCGACAAGGGCTGGATCCGCGCCGCGCGCGGCCACGTCGACAACGCCTTATCCATGAAATTTAAGGAAGGCGACCGGTTGCGCTTCGCCATGCATGCTGAAACCACCGACAAACTGGTGATTTTCGGTACCAATGGTCGTTTCTATACACTGGGCATCGACAAGCTGCCAGGCGGGCGTGGTCATGGCGAACCCGTGCGCCTAATGATTGATCTTCCGAACGGTGATGACGTCGTCGATATGTTCATTCTTCAAGGTGGGCGAAAGTTTATCGTCGCGTCTGACGCCGGACGCGGTTTCATCGTGAAGGAAAACGACGTTGTCGCGCAGACCAAGAATGGCAAACAGGTACTGAAGCTAAAGACCGGCCAGGAAGCGGTGACGCTCGCCGTCATTGGAGAAGGGAACGACCACATCGCCGTGCTGGGCACTAACCGCAAATTACTGATATTCCCGCTTGATGAACTACCGGTCATGGGGCGCGGCAGCGGCGTCATCATGCAGAGGTACGCCCAAGGCGGTCTTGCCGATGTAACGACGCTGAATCTTAAGGAAGGGCTGACATGGCAGACCCGCGCGGGCGTACGCGGCGAGTCCAATATCAAGACATGGGTCGGCAAGCGCGCCCAAGCCGGCCAATTGCCATTCAAGGGGTTCCCCAAAGCAAACCGCTTCAAATAGGGTGCGACGTTTACAATTCCGGGGCCGTAATGTAAGCAGTCTCACGCGTAAAGATGCATAAGAAGGAGACCGCAATGACCACTGAAACCACTCAACCGACACTGATCTCCAGCATTTTCCCAGCGAGTAAGATTGATACGAGACTGCGTTTCGCACTGCTCGCCATTCTCGGCAGCCTACTGATTGCGATATCTTCCAAGATTCAGGTGCCGTTCTATCCGGTGCCGATGACTATGCAGACCTTCGTCATCCTGACGCTCGGCATGGCCTACGGCTGGCGCCTCGGCGCGGTGACGTTATTGCTATATCTCGGCGAAGGCGCGCTGGGTCTTCCTGTATTTGCGGGTACGCCTGAAAAAGGCATTGGTCTGGCCTACATGCTGGGCGGCACCGGCGGCTATTTGGTCGGTTTCGTCCTCGCTGCCGTCGCTTGCGGCTGGCTCGCCGAACGTGGCTGGGACCGGAGGCCCGTCAGCACAGCATTAGCCATGCTGGTCGGCAACGCCTTGATCTATGTTCCCGGTATTCTCTGGCTGGGCGCGTTATTCGGCTGGGACAAGCCGATCCTGGAATGGGGGCTCGTACCTTTCATCTTCGGTGACGTCGCAAAACTGGCCCTGGCCGCCGCAGTACTGCCGCTGGCCTGGAGAACTTTTGGCCGCCGCGAGAGTTGAACAAGTTTCAAAGTTTCCGGAGTTAGACTATTCTCGCCTGCGACCTGGGAAACCACGCCGCTTTGCGTGCAGGTATTTACCCAACTGTTTGTAACCATGACAAAATGCTGTAGAATTAATAGATTGTGACTTGTCGGCGATGGTTTCGCTGTTAGGTTTTTCGCCGTCTAAAATTTAAAAAGTTTAACCCCAGGGAGCAATGAAATGAAACGTCGTAAGTTTTTGAAGACCGCCGGTATAGCGGGTGTCGCTGGCGCCGCCGCGACAACCACGCTTTCTACACCGGCAATCTCGCAAGGCCGCAAGAAAATGGTCATCGTCTCCACCTGGCCGCGTGATTTCCCGGGCCTCGGTACTAGTGCACAACGTCTTTCTAAAAGAATTAACGATATGACCGGTGGTCGCATCTCCGTCGAATATTTCGCCGCCAAAGAACGTGTGGGTGCGTTCGATTCATTTGATGAAGTGGCATCTGGTAAAGCGCAGGCATACATTGCCG
>CAYXUT010000180.1:0-5815 GCA_964468005.1 uncultured Magnetovibrio sp.
GCAGCAGCAGCAGCAGTGTCGTCTATAGTATCGCTGAAGCCGACCGTGAAGGTGGCCACCTCACCATTGTCACCATATTTCATGGTTAAGGTGTCGCCGTACGCCAGGCCGATCTGATCGCCATCGACATCGGTCAACGCCGCTAAACGGTGTACGGCGTCTTTGTCTTCGAGATAAGTTGCTCCCGAACCGATGACAATAGAGCCGGTGCTCGTTGATGCGGCGTTATTTGCAACATCAAGTTGACCGTTAATCCCCAAGGCAATGCCTACGGCTCCGCCGAAGGTGAGATCATCGTCAGTCGTGACACCTTCTCCCGACGCCATCGTGATCGCTAGGTAGCCAGAGCTTGTGATCGAGGCAGTCAGATCAAGTTGCCCGGTACCAGCCGCGTTAGTGAACGACACATCATCGATAGCTTCTTGCAGATCTTGCAACGTCGATTCGCCTGAGACGGTGAAAGTTAAGACAGTGGTGCTGTCATTTCCGGTTTGAACAATCGTGAAGGTATCACCAACTCGAATGTCGAGTTTAGCATTCGTGGAGTAGTTGTTGAGGTTGGTCAACAGCGTCCTGTCATCCGCAGTAGGCGCAGCTGAACCTGTGGCCGTCGGCATTTGCCTCGTCGCATCGACAGTGCCCTTCGTTTCAATTTCGGTTGTAGTGCTGGCCGTATCGCTGGCGTTCTGCGCCGCGGTGTTAGCAACGGACTTCATCTGGTCGACCACTTTCTTAGCCGCATCAATGCCTTCCGATGCCGCCTTGATGGTCTGGATCGCTTGCCCCATGCCGTCCAATAACCCGGCGATATCGTTGGCGCGGTTAGTGAGCGATTGGGCCGCAAAATAGTTGATCGGGCCATCCAACGCAGAGTTGACTGCCTTGCCCGTGGCAAGACGGTTTTGCGTGGTTCCCATAAGTTTGGCTGTTTGCTGCAAGCTGAGCAAGTTTGCTCGCATTGCAGCTGTAAGGGTAACGTCACTCATACTTAGCTCCTAGTTCTAGAGTTTTATAAAGTCACATTCGGTGACCACCGGCGTTTCTAACAGGAAGTGACAAATTTTACAACAAAAAATTTTGCCTTCAACAACAGCGCAGGCCGCCATGCCCGACCCTACATCTTCAAAGGCCGCCATACACTCAAGCTAGCAAGCAATTGGTTTCATCAAGTGCATCGCCATGATAAGAACCATCGACGGTGCTCTGGATAACAAAAGGGTGAACGGCAATGAATCAATCGCGAAAACCCTCAGTCCAGCAAATTCTCCGAAAGGCAAAAGTACATGCAAAAAATTCTGAGTTCGATCAAGCCAAACAATTATACTGCGGTATTTTAAAAGATTTTCCGAACAATAAGCGCGCTCAAGAAGGCCTCAATGCGCTTGGCGAAGACCATTCGGTCGACCCGCTCCCACAAAATAATCTCGACGAGTTGGTGACGCTTTATAACTCGGGACAACTCGCCAATCTTGTCCCAATAGCCGAGCAACTGGCTCTGGCACACCCCAATTCCGCCGTCCTGTATAATCTTCTGGGCGTCGCCAAGGCCGGATTAAACCAGTTGCCAAATGCGATGAAGGCTTTCCGGCGCGCGGTGGACATCAATCCTGCTTACAAAGATGCGCAAAAGAACCTGGCCGGCACATTGCAAGAGACCGGCGCCCTTGACGAAGCTGAGGCAATCTACAGGTGCCTGATCGAAGCTAGCCCGAACTATCTCGAGGCCCTTAATGGCCTTGGAGTGACGGCCTTTCACAAGAACGACTTCGACGATGCCATCGGTTGTTTCGAGCGCTGCCTCGAATACAACCCTGACAACGTCGAGGCACTTTACAACCTCGGCCTGACCCACCAAAAAATGGACGCTCTTGATGAGGCCATCGCGTGCTTCCGTCGCACATTAGAAATCGTTCCCAACCACGCCAATGCAATGAACAGCCTAGGCATTGCTCTTTATGATAACGGCGAGATCAACGACGCCATTACGAGCTTTTCGCAAGCCACCTCCGTCAAACCCGATTTCGCACAAGCATTCAATAACCTGGGCAATGCCCTCAAACGCCTCGGCGGACATAACGATGCCATCGACTGTTATAAGCGAGCACTCGAAATCGAGCCTGAATATGTCGAGGCACATATCAACTTGGGTGACGCCTTACGAGAGCAAGGCTCAATCGATGATGCTTTGACGCTCTTCGACCGGGCGAACGCCATCGATCCCAATATCGCCGCGTCCCACTACAATCTCGGTCTTACACATGCCCTGAACGACGACCCTCCCAGCGCCATCGCCGCCTTTACCCGAGCACTCGAACTCGACCCAGACTTTGATCGCGCCCGCGCGGAAAAGTTGCAGCAACATGCCATGATTTGCGACTGGGCCGAGATCGAAAAGGATGCGGAATTGATCCCGGCGCTCGGCACTGAAGGGCAAAGCGTCCCACCGTTCTCCATGCTCACGATGGAAGATGCACCGCACCACCATCGCCATCGTTCGGAAAAACACTGCCTAGACGAACTCATGCGGCCCCCATTGCCGGCGCTACAGCACCCCACCAACAAGCCCGATAGGTTGAGGGGCGGTTACTTTTCCGCCGACTTCCACAATCATGCCACCATGTGGCTCATGGGGGGCCTTTTTGCCGCACACGATCGAGAAAGGTTTGAGGTTTTTGCCTACTCTTACGGCCCCGATCAAAAAGACGAAATGCGCTCTCGGTTGATCGATAATGTCGACGGGTTTCGTGACGTTAAATCCATGGACAACGAGAAGGCTGCCGAACTGGCGCGCGAAGACGGAATCGATATTGCCCTAGATTTGAAAGGATTAACCGCCAATAACCGGCTCGCGATCTTTGCCTACCGTCCAGCACCCGTTCAGATCCACTACCTCGGCTACCCCGGCACCACAGGAGCTCCTTTCATCGACTATCTTATCGCGGACAACATCATCGTCCCCGAGGAAAAAAGCAGGCATTATCTGGAAAAAATTATTCGCCTCCCCCATAGCTATCAAGTCAATGATGACGCTCGGGAGATTTTGGACCGAGCCATGACACGTGAGGAATTTTTCCTGCCCGAAGATGGTTTCGTCTTTTGCTGTTTCAACAACAACTACAAAATCATGCCTGCTGAATTTGATGTCTGGATGCGTCTACTACACCAAGTCAAAGGCAGTGTGCTATGGTTGTTGAGAGGCAACCAATGGGCGGAAGAAAACTTGCGCCGAGAGGCGATGGCCCGCGGCATCTTCGGCGAACGCATCATTTTTGCTGATCGTGTGCCCCTGCCAGAACATCTGGCGAGGCACCGTCTGGCGGACTTGTTTTTGGATACGATTAATATCAACGCCCATGCCACCATGAGCCATGCCCTTTGGGCGGGACTACCGGCAGTGACTAAAATCGGAGAAGGATTTGCCGCACGCGTCGGTGCTAGCTTGCTCAGCGCAATAGGCATGCCTGAACTCATCACACACTCCGTTGAAGAGTACGAAGCGCTCATATACGAGCTTGCAACAAACCCCGATCAACTGTCGTCGCTCAGATCCAAGCTCGAGGCGAGTAGATTGACTGAGCCGTTGTTCAACACGGCCTTATTTACGAGGCATATAGAAGACGCTTACATGCAAGCCTACCAAAATTTCGTTGAGGGGCATCCCCCGAGAGACATCCAAGTAAGGGCATGAAATGCCGCACCGCTGCTAATTGTTTTTCAAACCGGCCGGCGCTTGTGCAGCCCTTTGAGACGAATGAACTTTTCATTTTTCCGGGTATGTCATCAATCTGGTCGCAACAGTCTGGATAACGCTGTCCCAATCTCCCTGCGACGGCTGGCGAAACTTTTCCACACACGGATACCACAACCTCTTTTCTCCACTAAGCTGCCAATACCACAACGGCGGTATATGCGACAGCATCAACCAGGTTTCGACACCAAGTGCGCCGGCCATATGAACCGTGGCATTGCTGACTGAAATGACGAGATCCATGGCCGAGAGCTGCGCGGCAAAGTCGTCGAGGTTTTGGAGCGAGTCGATTTCAGGGTCATGCAGTATTTCGATGCCCGTTGTTTGCTTGAACTCACTTAATTCGTCTGTGACGTCGCCGTATTGCAAGCTGACAATCATACAAGGCCTGGCGGCAAGGACCGGCCCCCACATCTCGAGCGGTATGGATTTCTTTTTGCTGACCGCTTTGTTGGCACTACTCCAGGAAATACCCACAATAGGGCGGCCGGAAGCAATCTTGCGATATCGCTCGGAAAGTTCACGGGTTAACTTATCATCAGGCTTCAGGAACGCTTGGGGCTCGGGGCGCATCGTAGGCTCGGGGCAGACATGCGGGAATATACTGCCCATTGACGCTTGAAAATCGACGTTATCACCCGATAAAGCCGCATCCCGCTTTTTTCGGCCGCCAACGAAAGTGATGTCGTGAAACGAACGTTCAAATAGTGGCACCAACAGCCGTTCGCACTCGACAACCAGTCTCCTACAAGGCGGAAAATCCTTAAACAGCGACGCATATAATATTTGATCGCCTATGCCTTGCTCCGACAACAAGGCGAGCCCTTTGTCGGACAGGTCTTCACCCTGCCATACCGGTTTTTCAAATAGTCTGTTGTCAACGCCATCCTTGATCAAGAAGCGCGCTTCATGATTGGCCCAACCCGCCGCGAAATCCCCCATCAACATTTGCAAGAGACCCAGGTTCACTTGTGAAGAGTACAGCTTAGGATCCAAATTGAGCGCAACCCGGTATTCAGACAATGCGTCAGCCAACTCACCCTTTTCTTCCAAAATCTTGCCAAGGTTATGATGTGCTTTGGCGCACTCGGGATCAATGGCAATGGCTTTCCAAATGCTGCTGGCCGCTTTGTCCAAGTCTCCTTGAAACTGCAGAACGATGCCGAGGCCGATATGCGCATCGATAAGCTCAGGATCGATGCCAATGGCTTTGTCAAAGCAAGAGACGGCTTCATCCCATTTCCCTTGCTCTTCAAACACATCACCCAAATTGTAGTGCAGTACCGCATTGTCAGGATCTAGGGCAATGCCCTTTTCAAGGCTGGAAACGGCTTCAGCCAAAGCCCCTTGAGCTTTCAGCACGTTACCCAGTCTGTTGTATACGATCGAAAAAGTCGGCTTCAATGAAGCAGCTTTGCGAAGACATGAAACAGCTTCATCCAATTTTCCCTGTTTTTCATACACGTCGCTTAAGCTGATACAGGCTTCGACGAATTCCGGTTTGATTGCCAGAGCTTTTTGAAAGCTGGAAATAGCCTCGTCCAATTCACCCCTTTTGTGCAGAGCGTTACCCAGATTATTATGTGCTTCTGTATAGTCCGGTTTCACGGCAAGAGCCTTGGCGATCAATTCGACAGCCAGTTCGTATTGACCCCGTTGATGCGCGATGACACCTAAAAGGTTGAGAGCGATGGGTTGATTGGGATGGTCTTTGAGAATTCGTTTATAGATGATTTCGGCCTGATCCAGATCTCCTGCGCTATGATGCATTGCACCAAGGTCAACGGCGCGCTGAACAATCTGGATTTCTCGCTCGACCGAGGACTGGGCCGGGGCAGCAGATCTGCCTCTCTTGTTCCTGCGTGATTTAAGTTTTCTGTGGTGTTTGATTTTTTTCACGTCAGCCGATCCAGGCCCAAAACGTGTGCAATCACAGCATACCAATATCGGAAAGGCACTATCATAGAATTACCCTGTGCATCACAAAAGCGTCTGCGGACATACCACCCATTCCTAGGCTCGCGTTTCCCCAAGAGTACATCTTGTTGGCAAAAGCTTTTTGTTGAA
>CAYXUT010000181.1:0-5797 GCA_964468005.1 uncultured Magnetovibrio sp.
CGTCGGCTCGGTGTTCTTGGTCTCCATTGCAATCCTCCGCCCTAAACAGTCGCTTTCCTTGTGTACCGGCGAAACCAACCGTATCCTAACAAGATCACAGCGACGAATGTAGGCTGATGGGATGATCCGGCCCGAAAAAACCTTTTGTGATCTCGAATTTCGCCACCTCGACGATTTGAGAGAAAGCGATGTCGCCGTCTTCGGTGCTAGCCACGGTTCACCGTATCAGCCTGGGGTACCCAGCCACGCCGCCAGCAGCCCGGCGGCAATCCGCAACGCCCTTTCTTGGTACAGTTCCAATCCCGAACAACTCGACTTCGACACCATGAAACCAGTATTCGGCGGTAAAACCGCCATCGACTGCGGCGATATCGACGGCGACACGCGAGACGGAGCATCCAATCGCGAAGCCATCCGGCAAACCACCCGTGCCATCCTGTCGGCCGGGGCAGTCCCGTTATTGATCGGCGGTGACGATTCCGTGCCCATTCCGTTGATCGAAACCGTCGCCGACCACATGCCGGTCGTCGTCGTTCAGATCGATGCCCATATTGACTGGCGCGAGGAGGTCGACGGCGAACGCTTCGGGTTTTCCAGCACCATGCGCCGGTGTTCTGAGTTCGAGAACGTCCGCGGGATCATTCAGATCGGCGCCCGCGGGCCGGGCTCGGCAAAACCGTCCGACCTCGAAGAGGCTAGGCTATGGGGCGTGGAGTTCTTCTTCGCCCGCGACGTTCACAGGCACGGACTCGACCCCATCATCGCGACGGTTCCAGAGAGGGCGAACGTTGTCCTCTCCATAGATGTCGACGGGCTCGACCCTTCCGTCGTTCCCGGCGTCGTCCTGCCGGCGTTCGGCGGATTGAGTTACACGCAGGTGACAGAGATCATCCTATCGGTTATGGGAAAAGCCAATATCGTCGCAGCCGATTTTGTCGAATTGGTTTCGGAAAGGGATCCCTCCGGCCTCGGCGCCATGGCCGTGGCGCGCCTCGTTTGCACGGCCATCGCTTCCGCCGGCAAGCTGCCGCCAACCTGAGACAGCGCGTTCGATCACCCTTCGCCAGCCCCCTCGGTCAAGTAGTCGTAGGCGGCAAGCGTGTGCGTGCGCAATACGTGCAGGAAGTCCTCGATGGAAACATGTTCGTCAGGCCGCGACATGGTCTCCGGCGAGGGGCCGTAGACAAAAGCCGGCACGCCTTTGTAGCGAAAGAACTTGCAGTCGGTACCGCCGATACCTGTAACGGCCTCCGGCCTGTAGTCACTAGTTTCCGTGATCACCCGCTTCAGGATCGCCATCATCGGATGTGCCGGGTCGCTAGCCGATGCCGGATTGCTGGCCGCCTCCTGGACGTCAAACGCAACTTCGGGGTAGTTGCAAAGGATTTCCTCGACACGGCCTATCACATTGGCCCGATCGACGCCGAAAGGCAGGCGGATGTCAACCTCCACACGGCAATTCCCCGGCAGCATGTTAACCTTTAGGCCGCCCCGCAACACCCCGATGTTGACCGTGACCCGGGTGGCGACGTCCGCCGCCCCCTTTCCCATCACCGCATCCATACAGGCACGGACCTCATCGCGTGTCAGGGCCTCGGCCATGTCGGGTGGCATGGCAACGGGCATATCGCACAGTTGATCTAGGTCGATGACCAGTCCGGCGGCAATACGGTTAGCATTGTCGCTGCAATGTGGATAGGCGCCATGGGCGCCTGGAGTGTTGACCTCAAAGGTCAGGCGCAACGTTCCCTTCTCTGCAAAGCGGATGGACGACAAACCGCTCGGTTCTGCATTGAGGACGCAATCGCTGAGGCAATCGTCGGTATAGTTGTCGAGGAGATAACGGGTTCCCCACTCGCCCCCTGTTTCCTCATCAGAAACAGCAGTAAGGACCAGCTTTCCGGGCCAATACCGCGAAAGTCGGGCGAGGTAGATGAATGCCAGAACCGAGGCGCTTGTCCCGCATTTCATGTCGGATGCTCCGCGCCCCCAAACGGCGCTATCAGCAACCGTCCCGGACCAGGGCGCATGCTTCCAGATCTCGTCTTCGCCAACCGGAAACACGTCGATATGGCCATTAAGCATCAGGTGGCGGCCACTTCCGTTTCCGGTGGCGACCGCCACGATATTTGGCATCTCCTCCCGAGGGGCGACGATCCGGAAATCGATGTCCTCGGCAAGCAGGTAATCGGCAATGAAAGCGGCGGCCTCGCGGGTATCTCCGGGCGGGTTAGGCGACGGCTTCGAGAGAAAGCTGCTAAAGAATTCTACCAGCTTTTCTCGGTCCGCCTCGATCCAGTCAAGCAATCGTCGGCGCGGATCCATAGCGTTCACCGGCTCCGCTCGCGGGAGAAATTGGTAAGGCGGCAAGCATGGTGGCTTAGGTGGTGATGAACCGCATAGAACGACGTTTTCGTGCGGAACTCTCGAGGGCACTCGCTGTTACTACGCGGAATGTCGAAAACCAGCAGTACCGTGTTGTCTTGCGGAGATTCTTGCTGCAACTCCCCGGGCAGGTGAACTTTGTCGAATTTCCCGTTCACGGCTTCTCCACTCCCTCAGGCCAAGCCGGCCGGCAACGCAATGTCGCTCGACGTCTCGTGAAGCCGATGCCAGGCAGCCACCGTCGCAGCCTGCGCCTCGGCGATCACGGCCTCCTCGTCCATCGTCAAGATCTCGCCGTCGCGCATGATAAACCGGCCGTCGACCATAACTGAGTCGACGATCCCAGGGTCGCCATAATGGACGATGCTCGAAACGATATTGATAATTGGGCGAAGGCTCGCGTGGTTGAGATCGAGGATAATCAAATCCGCCTTCTTCCCCGTTTCCAACGAGCCCAGATCGCTCTCCCTGCCCAGCGCACGGGCACCGTTCAACGTCGCCGCGTCAAGGGTCGCCCCCGGCGTCGGATCGACGCCGCCCTCGCGTTCGCGCCCGCGTCCGCCGCGATGGATGATGGAACCAATCTTCAGGGCCTGAAACATGTCCTCGGTCATGTTGTCCGTTCCTAGCACAATGTTGACGCCCGCGTCGAGAATACGTCCGGCACGCACCTGGTGGGGGCCGCGGCGCGAGCTATTAGCTGGGCAGTGGGCCATGTGCACGTCGTGCTCGGCCAGCAGATCGATGTCAGCATCGGTGCAGTAGGTCCAATGAGCGGCAACGACATCCGACCCGAGCCAGTCGTTGTCGCGCAGGTATTCCGCCGGCGTGCAGTCGTGGGCCGCACGAATCTGCTTAACCTCGCCGGGACTCTGCGCCAGATGAACCGTCCGTGTCAGGCCGAACTTTCGCGCCAAAGTGTTGAGCTGCTCCAACATCCATGGAGAACAGACATCCGGCGCATGGGCGGAGATCTGGCATTGCACGCGATTGCCGTGGGTGTCATGGAACTTCTCCACCAATGCGACGGCACGCTCCAGGAATTCCTCGCCAAAGGCGCGGTCATACTCATAAATTCCATGCCGGATCTTTAGGGTCAGCGCATCGGCGCAGTTCTCGCTGAACCACAGCCTCATGCCGGTATCGACCATGCCCTGGGCATAGCCGCTGAGGAAGCGAAACGGCTCGACCAGGGCCGTCGTCCCCGAGCGGATCGCCTCAAGGCAACCAAGGCGGGCAAGGGCCCGACGTTCATCGTCGTTCATGGCGAAACTGATCGGCGTCATGTAGCCGAAGATGGCATCCCCGGTCATGTCCTCGACGGTACCGCGCAGAACCAGCAGCACCGCATGGGTATGGGAATTGATCAGGCCGGGCATCACGGCCTTGCCGCTAGCATCCAGAACCTCCCAACCAGGAAAGCGGGCGTAAAGATCCTTGCTCTTACCGACGGCGACGATGCGTTCGCCGTCGATAGCGACAGCACCGTCGTCGATGATTTCGCGGTCGGTGTCGAAGGTTAGAACCGTCGCGCCGGCAATCAGTAGCTTGCGTTCGCCGTCTCCGTTCGCCATCGTTATCCTCCCTCTGTCCCCCAGCCGGGAATTATGGGCCGGAAGAAAGCGGCGAGTCCAGGGCCCGCTTCTCTCCCCATCGCGCGAAACCGTAACTGAGCAGAGACAGGACGCTGAAGCAGATAACGACCACTACGGTCGGCCATACGGTACCGTCCTGGAGCATGCCGACCATCTGCGAGGTCACAGCGGCAATCAGCCATTGCCCGAAGCCCATGAATCCGGCGGCACTGCCGGCCACCGTAGGATCGATCCCGATTGCGCCGGAGGTGGCCGCTGGCTGGCTCAGCCCGTGGCCAAGGGCGATGACACCCATGGGAAGGAAAAGAGCCAAAGGCGCTAGCTCCGGGGAGAGACACCAGACGAACATCACCAGGCAGGCAGCCAAAGCTAGGCCGGTGCCTCCGCCCAGCAGGCGATGGATCCCCAATTTCTCAGCGTAGCGGGCAGTAACCAGGTTGCCTACCATGTAGCCCAGGGACAGAAGCGGAAAATAGAGACCGTAAGCGGTCAGCGCTTGTCCCAGCACCTCCACCATGACGAAAGGCAGACCGGCTAGCATCGCATACCAGGCCGACAAGGTACAGGCGCCGTGGCCGGCATAGCCCAAGAACACAGGTGAACGGAGAAGCTGAAAGCCCTGGCGAAAGGTCGTCACGACATCGTTTTCTCGTCCGCCCGGGTGGGTTTCAGGGAACCAAACCAGGGTAATGCAGAACACCACGACGCCGAACCCCGACGCGACCCAAAAGCTCGCTCGCCAGCCTAAGAAAACGTCGATCCAGCCACCCAGCAAAGGGGTCGCCGAACCCAACAGCGCCGTTGCCATGGTAACGAAGCCGATTACCCCCGCCGCGCGATCGCGCCCGTGCAGGTCGCGGGCGACGACGCGAGCGAACATCAGGCCGGAGCAGGCACCGATGGCTTGTAGCATCCGCCCGGCCACCAACGTCTCAATGTTTGGCGCGTTGGCGCAAATAACCGGAGACACCACGTATATGGCGAGCCCGACCAGAATTATCCGCCGCCGCCCGAAGCGGTCGGACAAGGGACCGAGACAAAGTTGCGCGCAGGCGAAGGTCGCAAGATAGAGACTGATCGTCAATTGTACGCCGGCATGATCGGTCTCGAACACCTTTATCAGGCCGGGCATGGACGGCAGGAAAATCTGCAACGCGAACGGACCGACAAAGCTTAACAAGACCAGCATGGCTGTCAGGCTCGGGCCGGCAGTCTTATGACGTCCGCTCATTTTTGCACCCCGAAATTGCGGCCGCTACCGCCGCTTGAAACTACGTGGTAATGTGATCCTGATGAAATTCACGTATCAAGCGGCGAAAGGGACAGGCGATGAAACTCAAACGGTTCCGGAAGTTTAACACGCGCGATGTGTATCCCGGCGGCAAGTTGGACAATGACGTATGCATGACCGTCAAGGCTGGCAACCGAATTTTTCTGCGCGGCCAGACCGGACTGGACCTCGATCAGCGGATGGTCAATCCTACCGACGCTGCGGCTCAGGCCGATCAAGCCATGGAAAATGCCAAGGTGCTGCTGGAGGAGGCCGGTTCGAGCCTAGATCACGTGTGTAAAGTGACCACCTATCTCACTGATCCAGCCTATCGAACTAGCGTATACAACACGGTCGGGCGGCATTTGAAGGGCAATCCCACCGTTGCCACTGGCCTGATAGTTAAAGGGTTAGCCATGCCGGAAATGAAGGTCGAAATTGACTTGGAAGCTGTTATCCCAGGCGAAGACGGGCATAAAAAATTTCGTCTGCTGAATACTGGCCAATGGTTTGGTCAGTCTAGCATTGATAGAGATTCTTGCATGGT
>CAYXUT010000182.1:0-5796 GCA_964468005.1 uncultured Magnetovibrio sp.
ACTCCGTGCATCATAGTCTTCAAAATGGCGTGCCATGTGGGGCGGGAAAACCAACCAGGAAGGCTCGCCCATCGCGGTGCGGATTTCCGAGAAGTCGTATTGGTATTCAACCTTCGAAAACCGTAGTCCGGTGACGCTGGATTTAGTCATTTTGTATTGCGTGTTGACGTTATTGGAACCGATATAGCGGTGTAGAAATGAAAACCAACTGCCTTTCGCTGTTGCGTCGGTAACTTTCATAAACGGAGCAAACTCATAGAACTTCATGAGTTCTAAATTGTCCTATGTCGGGCCAGCAGCGCCAACTTCATGGACAAACCAGTAATCCCAGAACACGGGGAGCCTAGGATCAGTGGTATTCTGTTCAATGCTCGAACAGCCAATTGGATTGTTCATGAGGTGAAGTATATTTCCGCGATGATCACGCCATCAAAGAAGATTGGACCCGGTCACGCATCATTTTTTCAACGCTGAAGCCATGAAAAAGCGCGCAACGTTATCCGAAATGGACCCTTTTGCCTACCTTGCCGTCGTTTTCACCGCCAGGAACAGGATTAAGTGGGAGGCTTCTGTTGCCAGGTGCCTCCCGAAACCCCGCCTTACGGGGCTAACCGCAAGGGCTTAAGAACGGATCACCTGACTGCATTACGCAGCGAGGCGAGCCTCAGCATAGTTGTCATTAGCAACTATAAAGTTTGGTCCGGTAACGGCGGAGCCCCACCGAGTGAAAACCATTACCTTTACCACGCACGTCGATCCTGTTTCGCCCCCACAGACACCTTTAACTACCGTGAGGAAAGAAATTGGTGGAGGCGCCGGGCACTGCCCCCGGGTCCGCAACGCTTATTCCGCAAGGCGTTTATCACCATAGCCGGCGAACCGGCAGGGTTAATATAGGCAAAATCGCGGTATGTGGCAATGTCAGGAGCGGAGCCGAGTGTTGTCTGGATCCCGCACCGGTTGGGAAAGGACGGTAGCGCGACGCCGCTTACCTAGAACCTCGACATCGAAGGTCGCGCCGGGTTCTGCATAGCCTGGGTCCACATAGGCAAACACGAGGCTCTTTTCCGTGACATGCCCGTAACCGCCTGAAGACGTAACGCCAATGACCCTATCGCTATCCAATACCGGCTCGCTGCCGCGGGCATCGCAATTGCCAGGTTGATCCCGAAGGCAGCTCATCTTTTTCGATTAGAAGCGAATCTGTCCAGCCTTCTTCGGCCAGGTGATAGAGAAGCCCTGCGCCTAATAAGCGGCCGCCGACGATGACGTCCGGCACTTGTGTTTGTCTGAAACTCCTCCCTATTCGATAGCTCTGGGGTCGAGCGCGTCCTGCAACCCATCTCCCAGAAAATTGAAGGCGATCACCGTAGCGAAGATCATTAACCCAGGCCAGACGGCCAAGCCCGGTGCCGTCCACATCAGGTCTTGCGCATTGGTTAGCATGTTTCCCCAGCTTGCAATCGGTGGCTGGATGCCCATGCCCAGGAAGCTCAAGACCGACTCCAATAAGATGATATTGCCGATCGAAAGTGTCGTGGCGACGATAATCGGTGAGATAGAGTTGGGCAGGATGTGGCGGATGATGGTCCGAGGCGCCGATGCTCCCAAGGCAATGGCGGCCTTAACGAATTCACGGTTCTTCAAGGTTAGAGTCTCGGCGCGCACCAGACGCGCCACCGTGGTCCAGCCGAACAGCGCGATGATGACAATGATCCGATAAAGTGCGATGTTCTCAGACCCTGCGATGTCTTCGGGAAGCCCGAGTTTCTTGAGATCGACAGCTATTAAAACGATCAGGAGCGGCAACAACGGAAGCGAAATGACGCCATCCGTGAAGCGCATCAAGAAGCTATCAAGTCGCCCGCCGAAATAACCAGCCAAGAGACCGATGGCGGTGCCGACGAAGGCCGAGAACAGAGCCGCGATGAGACCCACCGCCAGCGACACCTGTCCGCCATAGGAAAGCCGGATAAAAAGATCGCGGCCCAACTCATCAGTGCCGAACGGATGGGTCAGAGAGGGTGGTGCCAGACGGTTCAAAAGATCTACGCGTTCACCGTCAAGTCCTAGCCAGGTCTCGCTCAATGGCGCGGCCAGTGCAATCAACGATAACGCCATCAAGAACAGTGCGCTTGCTGCCGCCAATCGGTGACTCAGGAACCGCCGCCACATGCGGAACCCCAAACTTTCTGAACGAAGGGTGAGGGCGTTGAGGCTCATGACCCGCGCCTTCCGTGGCTGTAGACAATGCGCGGATCGACCCAGGCATAGGCGACATCAGCCAGTATGTTGCCGAGCAAGGTCATCAAGGTGGCGAACAGCAGACCAACCAGGGCCAGATTGAAGTCATTACCCAGTGTCGAATCAAAAATCATCTTGCCGACGCCGAGCCACGAAAACATCGTCTCAGTGATCAATGCTCCAGAAAATAGCGAGCCAAAACTGAGCGCGATCACGGTGATAAAGGGCAGGATGGCGTTACGCAACGCATGTCCGATAAGCAGCTTGGCCGTGCCCACGCCTTTGGCGCGCGCCGTGCGGATAAAATCTTGGCGCAGCACCTGGATCATCGATGCTCGGATGAACCGGATATAGCCGCCTGCAGTCAATAAAGTTAGTACGCCGGCGGGCAGGATGATGTGTTTAAGGCTGTCCACGACGCCACCGTCACCACCAATAGTGCCCATGCCACCCGTCGGTAGCCATTCAAGTTTCACCGAAAAAACGATGATCGCCAGCAACGCCAGCCAGAACGGTGGTACCGATATGCCGACAAAACAAAATAGATTGACGGCGTAGTCGAAAGGCGAGTTGGGATTTGCCCCAGCGAAAATCCCGAGCGGCAGGGCGATGATTAATGACAGACCGATGGCCGCCGTCATCAAAATCAGTGTGTTGACGAGATGCGGTACCAGTACCTCAACAGCCGGGCGGGAATAGATGCGCGAGAAGCCGAAATCTCCGCTCATGGCCGCCGAAAGCCAGTTCCCATAACGCTCCATCAAGGGCTTGTCGAGCCCATGCATCTCTTTTAGCCGCGCTACGTCCTCGGAGGACAGTTCCGGATTGGCGGTGATCATTTCGTCGATGGGGTCACCAGGCATTAACCCGATTAAGCCGTAGATCACGAACGACATAATTAACAGCACAATCAGGCTTTCAGCCGTCCGTCCGGCGATGAAACGCAACATTCTATAGCGTCCCGATAGCTGGCCTGACCATGCGCTATGCTCCCGCCAGCCTTTTCACAGTATCGAGCAGTTCAGGTGTGAGCGGGATGCCTTCGAGGCGGCGCGTTTCCATGGTGCGGTATTCCAATTCACCTGGCAGCAAGACTTCGCCGCGTTCCTCATACGGGGCACTTTCCTTTACTTTATCGCAAAAGACATTCATGCGCTCTTCATAAATCTTGCGGCCCAGGATTGGTGTGGGGTTGATGGTGAGGAAAAAATGCCCAATTCCTTGTGGCTCCTTTTCGGTCCACATGTCTCCGACGTCGTCGAGAAAACGCCCACCGGACAACAAGCCGCCCAGGATATCGATAGCCAAGGCCATGCCGTATCCCTTGTGGCCGCCAATGAACTGGATGAAGCCGTCGAGCCCGGCCTGCGGATCGGTGGTTGGTTGGCCTTCCGCGTCAAGTGCCCAACCGAGCGGCATGGGCTCGCCGGCATCGCGCAATTTTCGCATCTTGCCGCGTGCCGCGACACTAAGCGCCATATCGAGGATAAACGGTACGCCACCCTTGCGCGGCGCGGCGAAGCAAATGGGATTGTTGCCGAGCTTGAGGTCGCGCCCACCAAAAGGTGTCATTGCTGGCGAGGCGGAAGTGCCGGAGATCAGGATCAGCCCCGCCACCGTGGCGGCGAATCCGTAGGGCGCCATGGCGCCAAGATGATTGGAATTGCCGACACTGACAAACCCAATGCCTGTCTTGATACCTTTGATGATGGCGGCTTCCAGGGCGCGAGCAGCGACAATTTGGCCTTGGCCTGCGCCGCCGTCGACCACGGCAAGCGACGCCATTTTGTCGATCACCTTGATCTCGGGCTTTGCTTGGACAACGCCGGCCTCAACGCGTTTCAGGTATTGCTCGAGGCGGAGAACGCCGTGCGTGCTAATGCCCATGAGGTCGGTAGTCACCAGTATTTCCGCAGCCGTATCGGCGTCAGCGTCACTGAATCCGGCATTGGAAAAAGCCTGGGTGGTCAGTGCCTTCAATTCAGTAACGGCGACATGGAGCACATCACTGTCCATCAAGGGCTTCCCCGGCGGCAGGTCTCGTCGTAGCGGTCACGCTGCGAATCATAAGCGGCTTGACAGATCATCAAGCCATTTTCCTTCTCAAGCTCGTAGTAAACAATATGCATATCGCGGGCAAGGTTTTCGTATGGCGGCAGGCCAGGTAACTTTTTTCTTTCCTCCGATTTGCTCCTGATTTTCCAGCCCTTGGCTTGCAAGGTGGTAATGGGTCGGCTCGTATCATCAGCCGGGGAGGGAATCGATACGCCGGCCAAAAGGAAAGACATGCCGAGAGTGAGAAAGAGCGTTTTCATGGAGATTATCGCAAGTCGTTGAATTTGTGGAATTATATCTGAAGGCCGATCCGGCTGCTAGCGGGAGTCTTGGAGAGACTTTGGTAGCGCGTTAAAATGTCTGCAACATGCAACAGTATCTTGATGTTCTCCGCCATGTGCGCGAAACCGGGACCTTCCGCGGCGACCGCACGGGCACCGGTACGCAAAGCGTTTTTGGTCAACAAATGCGGTTTGATCTTTCCGCCGGGTTCCCTGTGTTGACGACAAAAAAGCTGCACTTGAAATCGATCATTCATGAATTGCTTTGGTTTCTGGCTGGCGACACCAACATCAAATACCTCAACGATAACGGCGTTCGCATTTGGGATGAGTGGGCTAACGAGAACGGTGAACTCGGTCCGGTCTACGGTCATCAATGGCGCTCGTGGCCGACACCCGACGGTGGCACTATTGACCAGATTCAAAAGGCCATCGACGACATTAAGGCGAACCCGAACTCACGCCGCCACATCGTTTCGGCGTGGAATGTGGCGGAGGTCAACAAGATGGCTCTGCCGCCGTGCCATTGCTTGTTCCAGTTCTATGTTGCGGACGGCAAGCTTTCGTGCCAGCTCTATCAACGGAGTTGCGATATTTTTCTCGGTGTACCGTTTAATATTGCTTCCTATGCATTGCTGACCATGATGATGGCTCAGGTCTCAGGGCTAAAGGCCGGAGATTTCGTCCATACGCTTGGTGATGCGCATCTTTACGCCAATCACCTCGATCAAGCCGATCTTCAGTTGACGCGCGAACCCTTGGCCTTACCGACCATGCATATCAACCTTGATATTGACGATATTTTCGCCTTCACCTTCGAAGATTTCGAACTGGCCGGTTACGAAGCGCATCCGCACATCGCCGCTCCGATCGCCGTCTGAGCCGATTGATGCGGACATCCTTGATAGTCGCAGTCGCCGACAATGGCGTCATTGGTCTGGGAGGCGACATGCCGTGGCATATATCTGCCGATCTCCGCTATTTCAAACAGGTGACCATGGGCGCGCCGGTGATCATGGGACGCAAAACTTACCAATCCATCGGCCGCGCGTTGCCTGGCCGGGCCAATATCGTAGTTAGCCGCAACTCCAAATTCGAGGCTCCTGACGCGGATGTAACACCCGACGTGGACAGTGCTCTAAGCAAGGCCCGTACCATCGCCGAGATCAAAGGCGGAGGGGAAGTCTTCGTCATTGGTGGTGCGGAGGTATATGAG
>CAYXUT010000183.1:0-5794 GCA_964468005.1 uncultured Magnetovibrio sp.
ATCATGCGGCCTCCGATGGAGGCGACTGACGCTATATTGGATTTATTTCAGAGGGCTAGAGCCTATAGCCAAGAGCATGACTTAGATTTGGAATATACCAGCCGAACGGGTGGTGGGTCTGATGGCAACCTGACGGCTGCCGAAGGTGTCCCCACCTTGGATGGACTAGGTGCCGACGGTTATGGGGCACACCAATTGGACGAGCATGTCTACATCTCATCTCTAGAGCCGCGCGCCCGGACCTGGATGAAACTTATCGAACGCCTAGACTGAATTGAGGTCTTTCGTAGTTTGATTCTGTAATCATTCTTGAGCAAAGAAAGCGCAATTCTTATCACCTTGAGATATTGTCAGAGTTAACATTGGCCAAAGGTTTTATGCTTTATATGCTCTTTCATGAGACCGAACCCAGAGTAGCTTAAATTAATGGAGACTATACGTGAAACTTTCCTTCATTTATTTTGATGCCCCATTTTGGAGAGCGGAAGTGGGTAAAATCGCACTTTATATTGGTGGTATTGAGTTTGAAAATAAAATTATCACTCGGGAAGAGTTCCAACGGGTCAAAGTAGAAGGCCACCTAGATGATGGGACAATCATCCCCTTTCACCAATTGCCGTGTCTGATAGTTGACGGTATCCCCATTGCACAAACGGGAGGAATTAGTCGTTTCTGTGGTAAACTGTCAAACATATATCCTAAAAATGACGATCTGCTGGCTGCTCGTATAGATCAGTTTGTAGATATTGCGACAGATATTACTGTTTTGATTTTTAGTTGTGGCGTTAATGAGGAAGAAAAAATACGGATAGCTAAACGCCAAGAATTATCACGGGGCGAATTGGCACGAAAATTATGTATGTTAGATAAGAATATAATTGATCATGGCGATTGGGTTTTGCAGCCTATTATGGGTCTTGCCGATATAGCAATCTGGCGACTTATGGGCTGGCTTTCGTCTGGGATAGTAGATGGGATTCCAACTGATATTCTTAAAGATTTTCCAAAAATAACAAGGGTTTGCTCGGCGGTTGATTCGAACACAAAAATTCAAGAGTGGGTTCGCCAGACATATCCTACAAACTATATAAGAGGAAATTTTCTTTGACCCTCGATGAATATTTAATCATCACGTCAGCAGCATCCAATAGCAGTAAGGTGTTTTCCTAATGTGGAAGTGTTTTTTGTTTCGAAAAATACATCCGTACGACTTGTGTTTATTTAATAGAATTTCATTTTATACCACAGGTCGTGATCGGACATCTTCTGATATTTTACGTTTAAGAAGTCTACCATCCTTGGTGTTACCAAAAAATTTGCCATTTTCCATCATTATTTTGCCGCGAAGAACGGTTAAGGTCGGCCAAGCTGCTACTTCGTAACCCTCCCATGGCGTATAGTCGGCCTCATGAAGGCGTGATGCCGTGACTATGCGACTTTCTTTTGGGTCAAGAATGGCTATATCTGCATCCGATCCAGCAGCTAAGGCCCCTTTCTTTGGATACATACCCATAATTTTCGCAGCATTGGTAGAGACAAGATCAGTGAACTTGGAGGGGCTGTACCCCCTTTTCTTTACCATTTCAGTGTACATGACCGAGACCCTAGGCTCACATCCGGCATTGCCGCCAGTAGTGTTGTCTATCCGTCGACCTTGTGTCTTTGTGGATAGGTTGCAGCAAATTTCATCTGTTGCGATTGTACTAATAGTGCCATCTAATTGGCCCTTCCAGAGCGCATCTTGATCGGAAGTTTCTTTAAGACTTGGATAGGTATGATAAATCTGGCCATCTGGTAATTTGTAATGTTCGTGAGTAAACATCAAATATTGATGTAGTGTTTCACCATAGATGGGGAAACCCTTTGCTCGACTTGCTGCTATTGCCGCCACACCTGTCGAAGCGGATACGTGCATCATGTATAGAGGAGTACCTTCAGTATGCTCAGCGAGACGAATGATGCGGCGAAAGGAGAGATCTTCTGACATCGAGTTATGGACTTCGGCCAAATTTTCAAAGCCAGTACGCCCTTCGCGTCCAAGTACGTCATACATATGCATGACTATTTCGTCATCTTCGGCGTGAATTGCACCAATCCCACCTTCTTTTTTTAGAACTTTGAATATCTCCCAAATATGGCCGTGGGTGATCTTGCGCCCTTTGCGGCTAGGTGTGATGTCCGTTGTGAAAATTTTAATCGATGGATAACCTTCTTGAATGACCTCGGCTATTTGGGGATAGAGACCGTGTGGGATCGCCCCTTGTAGCATGATGTGATAACCGTAATCCGTGTAACACTTGTCGGTCCAATCTTGCTTTCTAATATTGATAGCTTCTTCCAGCGTTTTTCCATGACCCCAAGTGGCGAAGTCCAAAAGGCTAGTGGTACCCCCATGGATTGCTGCACGGCTTACTACGTCCGGTCCGTCCGTATATTTAACCTCACCCCCTATTTCAATTGCCGGAATATACCATGAGGAGTGAATGTGGGGGTCGATCCCACCGGGTATGACTAATTTGCCCGTCGCATCGATTATCCGGACAGCTTGATTATCGATAAATTGCTCTGGATGTGACACCGCAGCAATTACTTCTCCCTTTATGTAAAGGTCCCACGCACCGGTGCCGTGTGGGGTCACGACTTGGTCGCCTCGAATTATTATATCGAACATTTTTTATACCACCTAATAACATCAATTTTTGTGTTTTCCTCGCCCTTAGTAAGGTCACATAAAAACGACTACGAAAAAGTGACATACTCGCCCAATATAGGGATTACTTGTGGTCACCATACTAGCACTACAGAGTTTTTACGCATAACCTTGTCAATACGTATAGTTTACACGTCCTATACGCTTCGATCAGAAACCGTATAATATGACCTATAAATTTTAATTGGATGATGGTGGGGAGCGATTTGTTAACCAGTGTTTGGTAGCAGGAGTGCAGCTTATTCTATTGATATTAAATGTATTTTAGTTTTTAAATTTATGCCTGTATATCATTAAGTGACGAATATTGATGCATCTGTTGCACTGTATGTAACATTAACTCAATAAAATCGAACTTATATTACATTCATATAAAATGTTTAATGTTATTTGATGCTACTTCAATGAAAGGAGAAAAAAGATCAAGAAACTGACCATCCAAAACCGCCGCTTGAACCATCAGCGATAAGTCGCTTAACATCAAAACAAGATGAGCCAGACCCTGCGTTAGATAACAGACTCAGGCGCCCTAAATGTTTTGATGACGGACACAATGGAGATTTATCAAAATCTACTATGAATATTTACGCCATCCAGTGGAATGTTCGGTTGCCTTATTTCCTGGCAGTTTGCTCGGGGGCTATCCGGTGTAGCTTTTTAGGCCTTTTTGTTGTTTTTCTTCTTTCGGGGCCATCCTTTGTACATGCCCAGCAGACCAGACCCGCATCGGCTGTTACGGTCGAGGAACTGGAAGGGTTGGTTGCGGTCATGGAGGACGAAGCGGCCCGGGAACAACTGCTTTCCCGAATCCGCACCTTGATCGCTACCAACGACCTCCCCCAGGTGAAGCCGCCGGAGGAAAGCGTCGCAGCTCGGCTAATCGCTGCCCTTTCAGAAAATGTGAGGAAAACCAGCCACCAGTTGGCGACTGCTGCCGACGCGCTTCGGAATGTGCCGGTATTTTTCGCCTCGGTCCAGGATCAGACGGCAAATCCAAAAACCCGGCAGCGATGGTTCGATCTGATTATCAAGATGGCGGTTATCCTGTTTGCCGGTGGGGTTGCCGAACGGCTGGTGCGCCTTCTGCTCAGGCGGCCCCGGCGGGCCCTGGAGGAACAAGACGCCGACACTCTCTGGGTGCGCCTTCCCTTGCTGACTGGACGCACGGTGCTAGACTTGGTGCCCATCGCCGCCTTCGCCGCCGTCGCCTACGCTGTGGCAATAATGGTGCGGCCTACGCCTCAGGCTCATGTCATAGCGCTGACCCTCATCAACGCCTACCTGATTGTCCGCGGCATCCTGGCCGTGGCTCGCATGCTGCTGGCGCCGACGGTGAAAACCCTTCGCATCTTACCGCTGACGGACATGACCGCCAATTACCTGTTCATCTGGGTTCGACGGTTTGTGGGCTTTTCTATTTTTGGATTTTTCTTTGCCGAAGCGGCGTTGTTGCTTGGCCTTCCGGCGGGTGGATATACGGGCCTGTTAAACCTGCTGGGGTTGATAGTCACGGGCCTGGTAGTAGTATTCTTCCTGCAGAATCGAGTGGCGGTGGCGACCTGGATCCGGGGCGAAGACCGGCGTGAAGAAAAGGCTAAGCCGGCCGGGCGTTTGCGCGAACGGTTCGCCGATATCTGGCATGTGATCGCTGTCGTTTATGCGGCCGCTATCTTTGGCGTTTGGGTGCTGGATATAGGAGGCGGCTTTCAGTATATGGCCCGGGCGACGGCAGCCACCGTCGTGATCCTGGTTACTGCACAGCTGGTCATGACTGGCTTGGACCGGCTGGTCGAACGAGGCTTCACCATTCGCCAGGAAGTTCGCGACCGCTTCCCCGACCTGGAAAAAAGGGCCAACCGTTACCTCCCTGCCATGCGCCTGCTGCTGCGCTGGGTGGTAGGCGTGACCGCCGCCTTGGCCTTGTTGCAAACTTGGGGAGTGGACGTGCTGGGTGGGCTGGACACGCCGCTGGGTAAGCAGTCGGCGGAAAGTGCCTTCAGCATCATCGCCGTGGCAGTTCTGGCGCTAATCTTCTGGGAGGCCGTCAACGCCGGCGTCGAACGCTATCTGACCCATACCGACCCCGAAGGTAAAGTGGTCAAGCGTAGCGCACGCATCCGCACCCTGTTGCCCTTGTTTCGTAAGGTGGTGTTCACCGTGATAGTGGTGATGGTGTCGATGATTGTGCTTTCCGAATTAGGCATCAACATCGGCCCGCTGCTGGCCGGCGCAGGTATGGTCGGCCTGGCCGTAGGCTTTGGTGCTCAGACCCTGGTCAAGGACGTGATCACCGGCCTGTTCATCCTCCTTGAAGACACCATCGCCGTCGGTGACTACGTTGAAGTTGGCGGCCATGAGGGCGATGTCGAATCCTTTTCAATCCGCACCATCCGTCTGCGCGACCCTAGCGGCAGCGTGCACACTGTGCCCTTCAGCGATGTGGGCACCGTGCTAAATTACACCAAGGATTTTTCAAACGTGGTGTTGAACATCGGCATCGCCTACCGAGAAAACGTGGATGAGGTGATGCAGGTGATCGAGGATTTGGGCCGGAAAATGGCCGAGGACGACACCTTGGCCGCCGACATCGTCGTACCGTTGGTAGCACAGGGCGTGCAAAGCTTGGACGATTCCGCCGTGGTTATCCGTGCCAAAATGAGGGTCAGGGCTGGGACCCAGTGGAGCATGAAGCGGGAATTCAACCGCCGCATGAAGAACCGCTTTGACGAACTGGGGATCGAGATTCCGTTCCCCCAGCGAACCATCTCCTTTGGCGAAGACAATGAAAGGAGCGCCGTTACCGCTCGCACTGCGGTGGATAACAAACGGGAGGCGAAAGGTAAGGTTCGGATCCTTCAAGACAGGGGAGACGCCTCTGATGGCGGCGACGGCGATTAAACCTATATTTCCTTTCTATCCCCCTGTTATGTACCACTCTGTAAAAGGGTTTCTTTCGCCGGCGGTTTGATGTTGAGGGCCTGATGCGGCCGGATGTGATTATACTGTTTGAGCGACCTGTTGATGACGGCCTGTGGCTGTTTCAGGGTTGAGAACCATTCGGCATTGAGAACTTCGTGCCGGAGC
>CAYXUT010000184.1:0-5762 GCA_964468005.1 uncultured Magnetovibrio sp.
TGCGTCCAAATCCGTCCAAATCCGACTGCAAAAAGTGACGCAAATTGATCTAAGTGGTTAATTTAATTAATTTCATGCACTCCTGCCGGGCGCGCCATTTTCCGAGCACACTAGGCTTTTTCATAGAATGCCGTTATGATAAACGCTCAACAGCTCGGCTGAAGTGCCGTGTCGCAACCCATCGATAAAGGCAGAAGCCGATGAAAACGAATTGGGTCAAAACCGGATTACTGGCGATGGTTCCTGTACTGCTATTGGCTGCGGGTTCCGACGCTGCGCGCAAGCGTGTACCGGGGCAATACGGCTATTCGAATTCGCCTTATTGGCAAGTTGGCTTGCTCAGCCCGCAACTGACTATTGCCTGCCAGCGCGGCGAGTTTGGACAGCGCAAACATTATCTCCTTTCCATCGGCTATGTAGGCAAGCAGGGCAGAGGGATCACCGGGATTGCCACAAGCACCTGGAATTTGCACGACCCGAAAGGCTTAGCCGAGCCTCGAAGGACCTATCATTTTTTCAATCAAGGATATTCCAATTGCAAGGTCTACGTTGCCGAAACGCCGCGTAGCCGAAACTAGAGTCCCGGCCAGTAAGTACAGTTTTCCACCATGACTGGACCGAGTATAGAAATCCTCGACCTGTGGCCGACCAAGCTGGTGCGCAAGATGCTCGACAGTATCGAAGAGCCGAACCTTGCGCTGTTGAAGCTTGTACGCCAGTGGGATAAGGCCAACCGAAACCTAACCACGGACTACCATGACAATAACCCGTTCGAGATCAACAGCCCCGCGACCAACTGGCTGCGCGATGAAGTGAATCAGGCAATCGTTGAGTACCTGCAGGAGATAGGCATCGATTTTCCCGTCGATTGGCAGATACACGGCTGGGCGAGCCTAAACCGGACTGGCGATTATCACGACAACCAC
Source organism: uncultured Magnetovibrio sp. (assembly GCA_964468005.1). Classification (GTDB taxonomy): domain Bacteria; phylum Pseudomonadota; class Alphaproteobacteria; order Rhodospirillales; family Casp-alpha2; genus TMED8. The sequence goes on from CAYXUT010000184.1 coordinate 927, forward strand.
AATCACCCGCACTGCTACCTGAGTGGCACCTACTATGTGAAGGTCCCAAAATCTGGTTCAAACCGTCGCCAGCGTAGCGATGTTCGCCCCAATCACATCACCTTTTATGACCCGCGCACCGCCTTCAACATGCAATCGATCAAGGCCGATCCCTATGTCGAGCCGGAATTCACCGTATTGCCCCAGCCTGGCCTCTTGATGTTTTGGCCAGCGGGCTTGATGCATTTTGTACATCCGAACTTAAGCGATGAGACGCGCGTCTCGATCAGTTTCAATATTATCCTGAAGTGGGCCGACCACTATTTGCCGACGCAGGAGTGAGCGCGATGCCAAATAACGCCGCCAGGTTTTCGAAGAACTTCACGAGCGGCCTGGCTGTATTTTGATGTCGAGGCCCTAAGATCAAGGCTCTGTACGCATGCTGATAGGCTTAAGCGGCATGCGTTTAACGGACAGAATTTACCGGTGCGCTAGATGACGCGTCACGAAATGACGTACCCCGGTACTGCATGACACAATCTATATTTTCGTTGCTGCTTAGCTGCATATCCACGATTAATACAAACGACGCAACAGCGTAAATGTACATGACAGACAATTGCGTCGACGGCGGTGATTCAGAAAGATATTTGCTCACGATCAAATTTTTCACTACGGACCAACGTGTTAACGCTGGTTATTACGCCGCCCCCGCGCGCCCCTTCAATTGCGACGTTGCCGAGTGCCGCCAAGCCCCAAGGTATGACGGTCGATGGCGGCGGCCTTGACCAAAGCAAACACAAGTTTGCCCGGCTTCAGGCCCATTGCTTCGACCGAACGGCGCGTCACGCGAGCAATCAACGGCGCGCCGATATCCAACAAGACCTCAGTCTGCGGGCCCGATCCATGTGCGATTTCGGACACAGTCGCCGACAAAACATTGAGTATGGAGGTATCGGTCGGACGGCTCAGACTCAATGATACATCGCGTGCTCGGATGCGCATGCGGAGCGCCGCACCCAACGGCGCATCTACCCCCGGCACCCACAGCCGGCCGCCCGAGAAACTCAATTCCGTCAGTCCGTATGTCTTGTCTTGGCCACGAACAACGACGTTCAAAACCGCACCTGCTTCATAGCGCCCGGTGAGCGGGCGTAAATCAAGCCGGCCCATGATGCTCTCCACGTCACCGGAGGCCACAGTGCGGCCATGATCCAGGATCACCATGGTGTCAGCCAAGCGGATGACTTCCTCAAATGCGTGGCTGACATAGACGATGGGAATGCCGATATCGTCTCGCAGGCGTTCGATAAAGGGCAAGATTTCTCCCTTGTGGCCCGCATCAAGCGCGGCTAGCGGCTCGTCCATGACCAACAACTCCGGCGCGCTGAGTAGCGCACGGCCAATGGCGACGCGTTGTTTCTCGCCGCCCGAGAGATTGCGTGTGTGCCGTCCCAGTAACTCTGACAGGTTCAACAGATCGAATATCTCTTCCGGGTTAGGAGCCGAAACCCCGGCCGGTAGGAAACGGCGGCCGTAGTCAAGGTTCTTTTGTACGGAAAGATGGGAGAAAAGACGTCCATCTTGAAAAACGTAGCCGATGCGCCGTTTCTCCGGCGGCACGAAGACACGGTTTTCCGAGTCATAAAGAACGCGCTCGCCAAGCGTGATGCGACCTGACATTGGCTGCGTGAGGCCCGCGATGGTATTAGCCAACATCGTCTTTCCGGACCCCGAACGCCCGAAAAAAGCGGTTAGCCCCGGCGTGGCAGTAAAATCGGCGCGCAACAAAAAATCACCCTGACGGGACTTAATATCGATCTTGAGAGTGTTGGCGCCGGCCATCTATAGCTCCTCCGCCTGGCGCAAGCGGCGCGCCAGGTATTCGGACAGTATCAAGGCGCCAAGCGCCAAAACGATCGAAATAACGACCAGCCGCAGGGCGCCGGCCTCGCCATCAGGTGTCTGCACCAAGGTGTAAAGGGCGAGAGGCAGTGTGCGGGTTTCTCCGGGTATATTCGAAACGAAGGTAATCGTTGCGCCGAACTCACCAAGGCTCCTGGCAAATGCCAGGAGCGCACCCGTGAAGATGCCGGGAAGTGTCAGTGGCAGGGTAACCGTGATGAATACCCAAACGGGGCTGGCGCCGAGCGTACGGGCGGCATCTTCTAAGCCACGGTCGATCGCTTCCATTGAGAGACGGATGGCGCGCACCATCAAAGGAAAAGACATGACCCCAGCGGCAACGGCCGCGCCACGCCAGGAAAATGCTAAAGTGATGCCGAATGTCTCATACAGCCAGGCTCCAATGACACCATTGCGTCCCAACCCGACCAACAACAGATATCCGATCACCACTGGCGGCACGATTAACGGCAAGTGCACAACGCCATCAAAAAGAAATTTACCAAAGAAATCGTGCCGGGCCAGCACCCATGCAGCAGCCAGCGCTAGCGGTAGGCTAATCGTCACCGACCATGTGGCGACACGCAAGCTCAGCAGCAGGGCTTCCGTCTCAGTGGGGGTTAGGTCAAACATGCCGGCTTGATGTGCTCCGTCACTTATTATGTAGCCGGTAAGTTGGCGGTTGGAATCCATGCCCGGCGAGAATACGCGCGACTGCCTCGGATGTCAGAAAATTCAAGTAGACGCTACTCACCGCCGTACCTGCAACATTTGTAGCCACGTACCGGATTTCCGGATGGCTGTCTTTCGGAACCGTGGCAGCAATGCGGACCCTCGGCTCACCGTGTGCGTCGCTCTCATAAACCATGCCGGCGCGTGCCTCCCTGCGCACGACCAGCGCCAGTGCCGCGCGAGCATTGGCGGCCCGCGCGATACGCCGACCGAGCCCCCGCCAGTGGCCGAGCTTGCGCAAGGCCGAGGCAGCGTAAATGCCCGCGGGGACATGATCCGGATCGGCAAGTGCTAGCCATTCCCCGCCGAGGGCTGACGCTAAGCTGTCGTTCTTTTCGAAATTGAAAGCGAGCGGGCGATCAACCGGCACGACCATTACTAAGCGGTTTCCTGTGAAGGTGCGTGGCTCGAGCTGTTTGTCTTTACGCTCAATCAGATACTTGACCCACCCGGGGTTTGCCGAGATGAAAATATCTGCCGGCGCACCGCCCGCGATTTGGCGCGCCAACGTCGATGACGCCGCATATACGCAGGCACACGTGGGCAATCCGTTTTCAATGCCAACCCGCGAAATATTCTCCATCACGCCTGTCAGGCTGGCGGCCGCATAAATACGGATTTTGGCATCGTCGGCAAACGCATGAGAAACCACCATAAGCCCGCAAACAATCGCCAAGCCCCCTATCCTTGGCGTGACGAAACGCACCATGGATTTGCTTAGCCGTAAAGCTCGTCGGGATTGATCTCGACCTCGGAAATTTCTTGCACCTCGCTATCACGAACGGCATAGAAAAAGCAGTTGTGTCGACCGGTGTGGCAGGCAACACCTTTCTGATCGACCTGCAGCAATAACGTGTCGGCATCGCAATCCCAACGGAACTCGCGCAACGTTTGGATCTGGCCGGAACTTTCCCCCTTGCGCCAGAGCTTTCGGCGCGAGCGTGACCAATAACAAACGCGCCCGACGCGCAGCGTTTCCGCAACAGCATCCTTGTTCATCCAGGCCATCATCAGGATTTCTCCAGTGTCGTGCTGCTGCGAAACCGCTGGAATCAGGCCATCTGAGTTGAACTTCAGGCTATCTATCACCTTATCGATTGTGGTTTGGACAACAGGTTCGCTCATGGCGTTCTCCAATACCTACGATTTGGCCGCGTTATAGCGTGCCAATCCGGCTTCGAGATCGGCGATCAAGTCATCTGGATCCTCCAAGCCGATGTGAAAACGAATGCAGGGCGTCTCGTGTGGCCATTCCGTGGCGGTGCGGATTTTCTCCGGATGTGCGGGAAGGACCAGGCTTTCATAACCACCCCAGCTGGCACCCAGGCCAAAATGTTCAAGCCCATCGATCAAGGCAGCGGCGGAGTTCCAGTCTCCGTCCGTGAAAACCACACCAAATAATCCGGACGCGCCGTCGTGATCCCGTTTCCAAAAACCGTGGCCCGGATCATCCGGAAGAGCAGGGTACATGACGTGTTCGATTTCAGGTTGAGCCTGAAACCAAGTCGCAACCTTGAGTGCATTTTCCTGATGGCGCTGCAGCCGCACGGAAATGGTACGCAAGCCTCTCAGCGCCAGATAGCAGTCATCCGGCGCGGCATGATAGCCGAGGGTATTGGCCATACTCTTGACTTGCTGGAAATGCTCCTCGTTGGAGAGCGTGACGCTACCCATCATCGCGTCGGAATGGCCGACCACATACTTGGTGCAGGCCTCGATCACCGCATCGACGCCGAGCTTTATCGGCTGGCACAAAAAGGGCGACGACCAGGTATTGTCGATCATCGTCACGACCCTTTTGTCGCGCGCCACAGCGGTGACGGCCGGTACGTCCATCATCTCAAATGTCAGCGATCCCGGCGATTCCATAAAAATAACCTTGGTTTCTGGGCGGATCAGTTTGGCTATGTCTGCGCCAATCATGGGTTCAAAAAAAGTTGTCTCAACGCCGGCCCGCGCCAATAAGGTCCCCGCCAAGCGCTGGCGGCTTGGCCCATAAACCGTATCCGCCATTAACATATGGTCACCGTTCTCAAGGAAAGTCATTGCTGCGCCGATGATGGCTGCTAAGCCCGATGGGTAGGAGACCGTTTTGTGGCCACCGTGAAGGGCGGAAATGGCTTCCTCAAAAGCGAACTGCGTCGGCGTGCCTGTGCGACCGTATAGCGGGCGACTGAACGGCGCGTTGGAGCGACTTTGAAAGTCCGAAAGGGTCGGAAA
>CAYXUT010000185.1:0-5669 GCA_964468005.1 uncultured Magnetovibrio sp.
GTTCTGAGGTCATTCTTACGGGAGTGTATTCAAACCCTTTGACCCAATCACGATAAACGATCATACGTTTTCTCATCATGCCAAAGATCTCTGGTTGGTCATCCACAAGCCTTTTCTGAATTTCTTCATAAAGCGGCTTACGCTCTTCCCAGGTAGACAGGAAACGGGCCTTTTCGATTAGCGCATGGACTTCTTTGTTGTCGTAATAGTGGCTACCATAGTAACGGCCAAATGAACTCGGATGATATTGAATGGCGACAGCATCTGGGTCCGTTGAGACAGGTGTGGCAAAAATCGCCATCAACTGTGGCGAAGTCTCCACTTTCGAACCGCGTGCCACCATGTTGGACCAAGTTAAAGGTACCATATTAACAGTGATGTTCAACGGACGTAACGCGTCAATAAGAACTAAACCCATTTGACGCTCTACCTCGAAGCCCTGCACATAGACATACTCAATTTCAAAGCCACCGTTGGGCCATTTGGACTTAGCTAAGAAAGCCTTAGCTTTGGCCATGTCTTTTCTGGGCATGCCAGGGACGTCGATTTTCCCTTTTATATCGTCTGCGAATGGGCTCGTTTGGAGCGTTGCACGACCATTGAAGATCTTAACAAAGGCATCGTAGTCATAGGCATAGGCGATAGCCTTACGCACATTGATGTCGGACGTGTACTCCGCCTTGCAATTATATTTGAGGCCAAAGGCTGTAAGTGCAGGTTGTGTCGATGTTACCATGCCCTTCATCTTTGCGACTTGTTCAAACTCATCTGGGGTCAAACCCGTCACGATGTCGGCTTCTCCCTTTACAAGCGCGGCGCGTTGCGCTGAAGATTCACGAATGATTCGATAGAGAATACCGCCTAACTTACCTTTGTGTCCTTTCCAGTAATCCTGCACACGTTCCAATTCAAGAAGGGTTCCTGGTTGATTGCGCTTTAATTTGTATGGACCGCTGCCGGCTTCGTTTTCAATCATCCATTTTTGGCCCATATCGCCATCGACCTCGTTAGCCATGACCGTTTTAGGATTCATGATGTACCACCAAGGTACAAAGGAAATGAATGGCCCATATGCGCGATCCAACGTCATTGAAACCGTGTGATCGTCAATGACCTTAATGTTTTCGGCTTTCAAGAATGCGTTTAACATCCACGCGGGGCCTTTACCGAGCTTCAATGTTCGGGCGTAAGACCAACGTACCGCTTCAGCGGTGACAGGATCCCCATTATGGAATTTGGCATTTTTTACAAGATGGAACGTGTAGGTTTTATTATCTGCACTGACGTCCCATTTCGACGCGAGCCAAGGTGTGACCTTTGGCGGGCTGCCGACGTATTTTGTAAGAGCATCATAGACGCCGTTCTGAATGGTCCGGATCGATGCGTCGTATTTAATGCTCGGGTCCATAGTTGGCACTTTTTGGCGATTTGCAATTACTAGTATCTTGTCTTTGCCCCGGCGCTCAAACGCATCCGCTTCGAGTACGGCAACGCTTAGTAAAGCGATCACCATACCCCCGGTTATGAAAACTTTTTTGAAAATACTCATGTTTAGTCCTTCCCTTTTGTACACACGAACCTTGCCACGAATATAGAAATTGTTCAAATTATGTCGCCAAAGCGCAACATCTGTATGGAATGTTAGGCCACTGACGCTTATTAAGAAATACGCACCAGCACGTAGGCATGATCATTTGCCTATAGGTCAGAGACCATATCAACGACGCGAACGAGATCAGTGACCGAATGAAAGGCCATTTTCTCCATCATACGTGCACGGTGGATTTCAACCGTTCGGAAGCTAATTTTCAGATGACGTGCAATCTGTTTATTGGACAATCCATCCGCGACATAAAACATCATCTCACGTTCACGTTTGGACAGGCTGCGCAAACGCATAAGGAGACCCGTTTCGCCGTCTTCGCAAGAAGGGCCATCCAACTGATCAAGAGCATCCCTAATAGCATTGGCGATAATGCGGCGGTTAATGATGGTCGGTTTTTCGGAACGTCGTTGCACGAAAGCGCGATCCTTATCCGAATATCCCATAGAATGTAAAACGATGACGTCACACTCGGACATGTCGTCAATGGCAATCGATAACGCTTCTAGGTCCCCATGCTTAGCTGCCCGGACTATAGCGCTGGGTGCCCATGGTCCGCCTAGGGCATCCAATCTAACAAGTAGGCTCTTAGTCGGGACGACGACGCCGAGCTTTAAGTCGGCGGAAGCCATAAGATTGATCACTCTGTCAACGACATTGTCACTTAAAATAGTGGCGCCGTCGGGGCGGAAATCGTGGCCGCAGGTGGTGGACATCAAGACCACTAAATCAGCGTCATCCTGTCGTATTTTTTCATAAACCTCGCGGAAACGTCTATAGGCCCAACTGGTTGCGAGTTCAACTTGTCTGCCATCTCGCAGATGCGTCAGAAAAGCGGGCTCATCGGGTTCGGGGGACAAGGAAGCGATTAATTCATGGTCCAAGTCGTCTAGCAAACCATATTCAATGGTTTTGATCGGGATCTTTATAGAATCGAGAATTTCTGGAACCAGATCTATCCTTGGGCTTTGACCAAGCGTTACGAAAGCAACGATACGCGGTGTATCGTGGACCGAAATATCTGAGTGTGCTTTGACGTGTGCAGCACTACGGCCCATAACACCCCCCCCTTTCTCAACCCTTATTCACTTTCCGGATATGTTACGGAAAAGAATGGAAAAATGGAAGTTACTAGCGAGAATTAAACGAAATGGTCACCGTTTTAATCAATCAGCGGGAGGAACCGCGCTCGCTCTTAAGTCATCACTAGCGGCACGGTCGATCAAGTTGTTTTCATCCAAAACGCAACCGTAGCTTTGGCAGGCAGCGTCAGGGGATACCATCTCCTCAATTAGGTCTCGCTGGATGTCATCATAAGCGCGGGCCCATGGATTGCCGAACCCGGAACCACCGGGCAATCGTAATTTTGCCCGGTGGTTCGTATCCGTAAGTTGAACGGATCCTCCAACGCCCAAGTCTTCTATTTCACCATTATCCCTTTCGATCCATGCTTTTGCGCGACCACCTGCTTTTCCACCGAATAATCCTTCCAATGAAGTTTTGACACCATTGGGATGCAGATTAACCTGACATGCTAATCCGTCATTATTAAGTTTGCGAACGGACAACTGTTGTGATAACCCGCCGCGTTTTTCTCCGGCACCCCCCGTATTGGGAACATATGCCTTTTCGATTACCAGTGCGGGGACGCGGGTTTCAAAAAGCTCTACGGACGTGTTTGCGGCACTGGTTGGATATAACAAACCAGAAACACCGTCTCCATGCGATGAAGCACCTTGCCCACCGCCTTGAAACAAGTGATCGCTGTACACATCGCCGCGTTCATCGACGCCATAAAAAAGCGCACTTGAAGGTAATCCAGTAAAAGCCTGTACTTTATCTGGTGCTGCCTTGGATAGGGCGGAAAAAATATTAGGTGCGACATACCAACCCGTCCGCACACGCGTGTTTACCGCTTTTGGCCGATCACAATTGAGTATAGATTGTTTCGGCGCATCAACCTCCATCGGTCGATAACAACCAGCGTTACCTGGAACTTCAGGGGTGAAGATACATTTCAAGGGATAGGTGGCATGTGCCTTAGTATAGCTTAGCGTACAGTTGCTGCCGCCGCGTTCAGTTTGAGCCGGGGCACCTTCAAAATTGACCGAAATCTGGCTGCCGCTTACTGTAATTTGGACCGGGTATGTCATGACTTCATCGATGCCATCAGAATCCAGAATATTTTCATAAACACCGTCGGGCAGTTCTTCTACTGCCTTTTGCATTGCAATTTCGGCCCGATCTTGAACGACATGCGCCAAGGCTTCTAAATCATGCATGCCATAATCGTCCATGAATTCTTTAATGCGTTCGGCACCTGTGACTCCAGCTGCAACCAAAGCATGAATATCTCCTAGCACTTGGTCAGATTGGCGGACATTCTCCTTTATAATTGTAAAGAGATCCTCATTTGGTTCGCCGGCTCTAAAAAGTTTCATGGGTGGAATTTGGAGGCCCTCATCGTAAATTTCACGGGCATTCAATTCGTCCTTGATCCCACCAATATCCGACACATGACCAACAATACCGACAAAGGAGACGATACGTCCTTCACGAAACACAGGTACAGCGACTGCAATGTCGAAAAGATGACCTGCGCAAAGCCATGGGTCATTAGTAATTAAAACATCTCCCTCTTTTAAAGTTTGAATCGGATGGTGCTCAATCATGGCATTCACGGCTATGGGAAGGGTCAAATTGAAGACGGGCATTGCGCGCGGGGAATGAACGATTTGCTTTCCTTTGGCATCCAGGATTTCACAAGCGAAGTCTTGTGCTTCTCCTATGATCAAGGAAAATGCGGTGCGTATTACTGTGTGCCAGCTTTCTTCCGCAATGTTAATGAGGCGACTCCACATGATCTCCAGGCCAACTGGATCGCTTTCGATACGTTGTACGGCTTCCTCAAATGCAGTGTCCGATGCAACCACTACATCACCCGACCGTTGTAGATTGATAGTCAGAAGTAGGTTTAACTCGTTATCTACAACCGCTTGGTCGCCGCCCATTAATATGGTGGTAGACTCCCTTTCTTCGATAATAGCGGGGCCAGAGACCTGGGTGCCGGCTTTTAAGGAATAGCGATCGTAAACTGGCGCTTCACCCAACGCATGTTCCTCATGGTTGTATATTGACCTATGCCCTTTAAGTGCTGATTTTCCATCATCTAACCCATCAAGCTGGGTCGAAAGGTCTGGTTCTGGTCCGGTACATCGCACGCGCCAATTTATAATCTCGACTTGAGCCCCTTCATACAGATGAGTGAATAACCGCGTATACTCTTCGCTGAAACTCTGTTTCAGCTCAACAATGCTCTCATCTGCTAGCGGTCCGTCAGGGAGACGGACCGTAATTTCGTGCATTTGCCCACTCAGTCGCATTTCAGCAAACCGTTCAATAATTACATCGTCGGCTCCTCCTCCCGCCTCGACTAATCGTTCGCGGCAATCCTTTTCCAACTCGCTTAATAAATCATTTATAGTCGCAAAGTCTGCGCTCTTAAGTGTGGTTGGCATGGAGCGCGATATCTCGTAACCGATTGACGCCGCCAAAAACCCGAGTGCTGAAGCAGCGCCAGAGGCTGGTGGAACAATAACTTCAGAGACGCCTAACTTACGTGCTACGTGTGATGCATGTAATGGGCCGGCACCGCCCATGGCTACCATGGCGTAACGCCGCGGATCGCATCCCTTTTCAACGATGTGAACACGGGCGGCGCCAGCCATATTTTCTGCTACTAAGTCAATGATTCCTGCCGCAGCTTGCAAGGTGTCAAGGTTAAGAGGCTTTGCAACTTTATCCATAGCCTGTTTAGCAGCTTCTTTATCTAGAGACATTCGGCCACCAAGAAAATAGTCAGGATCAAGATAGCCTAACAAAAGATTGGCATCGGTTACTGTTGGGTCAACTCCGCCTTGCGCGTAGCATGCAGGTCCAGGTTTTGCCCCGGCGCTATTTGGTCCAATTTTTAAAAGGCCCAAATTATCGACGCGCGCAATCGACCCTCCACCAGCTCCAATCTCTATCATGTCGATGACTGGTGCATGAATAGGGAGTCCGCTGC
>CAYXUT010000186.1:0-5668 GCA_964468005.1 uncultured Magnetovibrio sp.
GACAGAGGCCAACCGCTTCTCTCACAATGAGGCATACTCCATTGAACAACCTCATCCTAAGCAGAGGACGATAATAAGGGTGTTGAAGGAAGGACAACCGACGGATCATCTTCCAACGGTCTGCTAGTTTAGTTCCGCGCCCTGGTGCGGCAGTAAAGTACCACCTGATCCCCGGCCGGCACGTTGATCTAACAGATGGTGCGGCAGGCATTCTACGCGTGGACGAAAAGGATTAAGCTAGGTTTGATTCGCAGAGCCTTGAGCAAGCCTTCGAAAGTTCAGTGCCTTACCGATTGAGAGTGCCCCGCTCGCCGATTCGCAAAATCATACTCCTTTGCAGAGACAGCAGAGCCGTCGGCATACCGATCTCGGTACCCGTGGTCAGGCGGCGGCGGATTAGACGCCCCGGCCCACCGTCACGCGCCACCATCACCGCACGTAGCGCCAGGTTGACCGGCCGGCACTGCCGCAACAATCCCTCAACGGCGTCTTCAAAAGTCTCGATCAGGTTGTCAGGGATCGGCTCGGAGCTCACGTCGGATTGTCTTAAGCTATTGCTCCCGCTATCGAAAACCATCTAGCGGCATTCCGTAACGAGGGCAAGTTCGTCGCCATAGAGGATAAGCACCAACTCCGTTCGTTGCTGGTCGGCGGGCGCTCAGTGCGCTTGGACGGTTCTGCCCGCCGCTGCCACGACAGAAACGGCAGTGACAAATTCTGTAACCACCCTTTGTTCATATCCAATCCTCTCGCGCTGTCACCAGTTTGCGTTCGCTAAACACCTCGGGCAGGATGTACGGGTCGAATACGGAAGAATTAGGACGCAATTGTGACGACTTTCTTGCACGGTGAGCAAGGTGTGATTGTGCTAACGGCCGGACTGGTGGTAGTTCTGGCGGCTGTCATCACGCTGGTCGTTACCTCCAGGCGCGACCGGCGTGAAGCGGCCAAAGAAATTCTCCGCCTGACAGAACTGTCACAAGGCCTCGTTCGCCACCAAGGCGAACTGGCAGAACGCATGGCCGCCGCGCAAGCCGAACTTTCAGGCCGCCTGCAGCAGTCACAGTCGGGCGTTAGCGAGCGCCTCGACCAACTGAGCCGACGGGTCGGCGACGGATTGAATAAGCAGACCGAGAAAACTGGGAAAAACCTTAAGCAGTTGGCCGAACGCCTTGCTGTGATCGACCGGGCGCAGCAGACTATCACGGATCTTTCACAGCAGATGGTCAGCCTGCAGGATATTCTATCGAACAAGCAAAGCCGGGGCGCCTTTGGCGAAATCCAGCTACAGGATCTGGTGACGACCACGTTGCCACCCTCGGCTTTTAACTTCCAGGTAACCCTATCGAACAGCAAACGCGCTGATTGCCTGTTGAGGCTTCCCAACCCACCGGGGCCGATTGCGATCGACTCAAAGTTTCCACTGGAAAGTTTTCAAGCCCTGCAGGTCGCTGAGGACGACCCTGCGCGAGTGCAAGCGTCGCGCGCCTTCAGTGCCGACGTCATCACCCATGTGAAGGACATCGCGGTCAAGTACATCATACCGGGCGAAACCGCCGATTCAGCAATGATGTTTCTGCCCTCCGAGGCCGTCTACGCAGAACTGCACGCCAATTATCGCAACGTCGTCGAGGAAAGCTTTCGTCGCCGGGTATGGATCGTTTCACCGACGACGCTTATGGCAACGCTGAATACAGTGCGCGCAGTTCTGAAGGACGCCACGATGCGCGAACAGGCCGGCGTCATCCAGGCAGAAGTGGTAAAGCTGCTCAATGATGTTGGGCGCTTGGATCAGCGCGTCGACAGGTTGCAAAACCACTTCGATCTAGCAGTCAAGGACATGCGCGAGATCCGCATCTCCACCGACAAGATCATCAAGAAAGGCGAGAAAATCGAAGACTTGCACTTCGCCGACGAAACGCCGGCCGACGACCTGGCGCCCGAGACGCCAGCGCCGCCTCAACTTAGGGAGGTTGGGGAGACTTAGCCGTCAACCACCATCGCTCAGCGCCACCAAATCTGTCGCCACCCTTGAAATCATTGTCGCCCACTCTCCCGGCTCCGGCTGACGACAGAGACGACGCATCGGGTGCCAGGGGCTCTCGTCACGCTCCGTTTGTAACAGAAATCCTGTCGGCCTGAAGATCAGGCCCCATGCCGGTTTCGCCGTCGCGCCGGACAGGTGCAGCACGAAAACATCAAGGGACAACACCAGATCAAGCGCACCAACCGTTGCCGTGGTATCGCCGAGATCGCACAAACTATTCGCCAAATCGATCAAATTATCAACCTTCGGAAAGTTCTGAGAGATCGTGCTTAAACTTCTCAACCTGCAGACTGCAGAAGGTGACACCGGAAGCGTCGCGCAACGGTTGAAGCTCGCTTATCGGACACAAGCGCTTGTGATTATCGACCCGCGTCAGCCTGTCTGGCCAGACGAGCCCGCCCTTTAGCCCCTAGGCTACGCCACCAAGGACAGCAATGTAGGGCACATTCGCCAGCACTTGAGCCACGCTGCCGTCCAGGATATGCGACAAGGTCATGCGTAGGCAGTGGAAACCGAAGTTCGGAAGCTAGGTGTCTAGATCATGGCATTGATCAATGCCAAGCGTGGCCGCAAAAAGCCTCCTTCTCTGAGGGTGAAATTTGACCGTGATGCCCCCGTCCATTTCGCCGACCAGGCGAGCATAGCGGATGATCTTTATGGTGTCGATGAAGCCCCGGTTGACCTCGAACACCTTGTCGTGATCAGCAATGGCCTCTTCGAAAAGGCCACGGTTTTGCGGACGTTGACCTTGTTGACGAAGGATCAGGCGAAGTCCGGCGCCAGTTCGCAACCACGTTCGAATAGCGTTACCGCAGCATCCTTCTTGCCTGCCGTCGATAACTATGACGCCCGACAGATTGAGGGCGGCTGCCTGGTCCGAGCATCGCGAAGGAGCTCCCGGTAGAGTTAGTCGGCCTCGTCCAAGTTGCCAGCCTAGTGCAGTTGCAAGGCGTGTTGCAATTTATCGGTGATGATCATGGCAAATTCTGCCTTCCCTCAGACCTCGCGACGTTGTTTCAAGGCTGCCGATAGCGTGCCGTCGTCTAGATAATCCAGTTCACCTCCAACCGGCACGCCATGCGCTAGTTCGGAAATCTTGACCTCGGCAGCTTCCAGCCGATCAGTGATGTAATGCGCCGTTGTCTGCCCATCGACCGTCAAGCTGGTCGCCAGGATCACCTCATTGACGCCCGCTTCGGCGGAGCGCGCCACCAATTCTGGGACCCGCAGGTCATCCGGCGTCCTCCCATCAAGCGCCGAGAGCGTGCCGCCCAATACGTGATAGCGCCCCTTGTAGGCATGGGTGCGCTCAAGGGCCCAAAGATCAGCGACATCCTCGACCACGCAAATGACGCCTAAGTCGCGGCCGGGATCGGCGCAGATGGTGCAGGGGTCGCGGCTATCGACATTACCGCAGTTTGCGCAAGTCCGTACTGTTTCCGCCGCCTCGGAAAGCGCCTTGACCAGCGGTGTTAGCAAGGTTTCGCGACTGCGAATCAAGGCCAGCACCGCACGCCTGGCCGAACGCGGCCCTAGCCCCGGCAACTTGGAGAGAGCTTGGATGAGCCGTTCGATCTCAGGGCTGGTCATACGACTTTCCTCAACCCGCGCGAAAACATCCGTTTGAGCCCTCGCCGGTACTTTTCGACCGATCGCATGTAAAACAAATCCCAAGCGCCAATACCCAACAAGGCACGATTAAGGAATAAAACATCGCCATGGGCGTTCCGGGTCATGACGATAGCTTCGAAACCGGTCCGTTCGAGCCTTTGAATGATCGCTTGAACGCGCGGCAGCATAGAGGGGTCGATGAAGTCATGGAACTCGACACTGAATTGTCCGACCCGGCTTAGTAATTCATCGGAGCAAGCCTCGAACATATTTAGTTCGGCACCTTCTATATCGACCTTTATAAGATCCGCGGTTTCAATACCGCATTTCGCCATGAATGATTTCAGTGTCAACCCGGGCACTTCCTGAGCGGGTTTATTGTCCACCACACCAGCCTGCGTCATCACCCAATACTTGTCGCCTTCGCAGCCACCGACATAGACCGAAGCCGGACCGTCAACACCGGTTATGGCTACTAGAACCGTTTCGATCGTCTTATGCTGCTCCAAGACTTGAAAAGCGCTCGGAGAGGCCTCGGCGCAATAGCAATCGAAAAACGTCATCGCCTGCATTTCCAAGGCGGACTCGCCGTAGGAAGCACCGAGGTCGAGCACGATGGGATCCGGGCCAAGCGCCGGCAGAAAAATTGTATGTCCTTGAACTTCGGCAAGTGCCGTCATGACTAGATCAGAACGGCAACTGCATGCCCGGCGGCAGCGCCAGGCCGCCCGTCAGTTTTTGCATCTCTTCACGCATGCGCTCATCAGCCTTGGCCTTGGCGTCGTTGATGGCGGCGAGAACTAGGTCTTCCAGCACCTCGGCATCGTCGGGGTTAATGAGCGCCGGATCGATCTTGATTCTACGCGCCTCGCCCTTGCCGTTCAGCACCACCTGGCACATGCCACCGCCCGATAAGCCGGTGACTTCCATCTCGCCGAGCTGTTCCTGAACATCCTGCATTTTGCCCTGGATTTCCTGCGCTTGTTTCAGCATTTGGCCGAGATTTTTCATAGGCGTTTCCCTTTCGCTTGGCTTCCGGCGTGTATACCATCACCAGGGCAGGAAGGCCATGCAACATAGAAACCTATTCGTCTTCGACATCGAAACCGTGCCGGATACCGACGCGGTGGAAAACCTGACCGGGTTCACCGACCCGAATATGAGCGCGCGGCGCGAAGAGCTCGAACGCTATCACCTGGAAATCACCGACGGCCGAAATGCCTTCCCGCGCCAGCCGTTTCATCGTGTGGTGGCTATCAGTTTCCTCGAAGCAGAGATTGAGCCTGCCGGCAGCGGCGAGGCTTATTACCTAAAGGAACTGCGCTCCGGCGGCGAGGCCGGGTTCTCGGAAACACAGCTGCTTCAAGGCTTTTTCCAATATTTCGAACGGCTGAAACCTCGGCTGGTCAGCTTCAACGGCCGTGGTTTCGATCTGCCTGTCCTTAAGTACCGCGCCATGGTACATGGTATCCAGGCCCCATGGTTACACCAGGCCGGCGATAAATGGAACAGCTATGCGAGCCGCTATTCCATGGACTGGCATTGCGACCTGATGGAACAGCTCTCGGAGTTCGGCGCGTCTGCACGGGTCAAGCTGGCGGAGGTCTGCGCGGCATTTGGCTATCCCGGCAAGTTTGGCGTCGATGGCTCTAAAGTGGCGGAGATGATCGACGGGGGCGATGTGACCGGCGTGCGCAATTACTGCGAGACCGACGTGCTCAATACCTACCTGATCTACCTCAGATTCATGCTGCACCGGGGCAGCCTCAATCTTGAGGACTACAACCGGGCCGTCGCCGACATCATCTCCATGATCGAGAACGAAGGCGGCGAACGCCCGCACCTGGCCGCGTTCATGGACGCCTGGGGCGCCGCCTGCAAGAACCAGTTCCTGCTTTAGGATGCCAGCGCCATGCGTTCGATCCTCTCCTAACCGAGCGCAGCATTAGCCGATATAGCCGACTGCTTCGCCTTCTGCGCCGGGCTGAGGTTCGATAAATTCGTTTGGTG
>CAYXUT010000187.1:0-5650 GCA_964468005.1 uncultured Magnetovibrio sp.
CCTTCTTGAACTGGTCGTTGAAATACCTAACCGGCATAGACGCCATTAACGACAACCATAAAGGCCTGTTTTACACGATCAACGAATTTATGACCGTATCGAAGAAGGCGCCGACGATATAGAACAAATCCTCGATATTCTGATTGGCTATGTCGACCGCCATTTCGGCCGTGAGGAAGCGCTGATGGAATCGCCCAGCAATCCGCACCTGATCAAACACATGCGAGTACACTGTGCTATTTCGCATCAGGTTTATGCCTACAAGAACGCGCACGAGGAAAACTGCCAGGTCGTCGATGTTGACCGTTTTTTCGCCCTCCTCAGTGGTTGGCTCAAAGGCCTCACCGCCACGAGAAATTTAGAATACATCTCCTATGTGAAGAAACTAGGTTCCTGACCTGATGCCGGCACTTCTGAATTGATGACGATCTACGTCGATGCTGATGCCTGCCCGGTGAAGGACGAGGTGCTGCGCGTCGCCGAGCGGCACGGTATCAACGTCTTCCTGGTCACCAATGGTGGTATCCGACCTCCGGCCAACCCGCTCGCACGGCTCATCATCGTGCCACCGGACGAAGATGCCGCCGACAACTGGATTGCCGATCACATAACCGCTGGCGACATCACGGTCACCAACGATATTCCTTTGGCGGCACGGTGTATCGAAAAAAGCGCCAAGGCGATCCGACCCAATGGCGAGCCTTTCACCGAAGCCGCCATCGGCATGAACCTGGCCAACCGCGAGTTGATGGTGGGTTTGCGTGAAACGGGTACGATTACCGGCGGGCCGCTACCATTTTCAAAGCGGGACCGATCCAGGTTTTTGTCGGCCTTCGAAACCATGGTACAAGCCTCCAAGCGCAAATGACTTGCTGGGCTGAAAAATGACCAACAATATGAAAGTTTCGGAAGTCTGGAACAACTTCCGCCAGCAATACGACGTTACGCATACCGACGCCATACTGGCAATCGAGTGCGATTCGTGCGGTTCGGATTACGGCACTACCAGTTGGACGACACGCGCCGAAGCCAACCGCGTGCGCGAGCTTCTCGGGCTGACGCCAACCACCCGCCTGCTTGAAATCGGCGCCGGCGCCGGATGGCCCGGACTCTATCTATCTAGGACCAGTGGTTGCAGCGTCGTGCTCACCGACATGCCGCACGCCGGGTTAAATACCGCCACCGGTCGTGCTGTCACCGATGGGCTCGCGGATGCATGCCTGACAGTGGCAGCGAGCGCTACGGCGCTGCCATTCAGCGATGGTGCTTTCGACGCCATCAGCCATTCCGATGTCTTGTGCTGCCTCCCGGAAAAGAAAATCGCATTGCAGGCCTGCCGCAACGCTGTCCAGCCTGAAGGCAAGATGGTTTTCAGTGTAATTTCCGTGACACCCGGCTTATCGGGACCGGACCATGAAGCAGCCGTCGAAAACGGGCCGCCCTATATCGAAACCGATGCCACCTACGCCGCTTTGCTCGAGCAGACAGACTGGCGGATCGAGGTGTGCTACGACATGACCGGTGAATTCGTCGAAACCAACAAACGCGTGGTCGAGGCTCAAAACGTCCACAAACAGAAACTCCTCGATCAATTCGGTGAGGAAGACACCAATGCCCGGATTAAAAAAATGGTAACCCGCCTTTCCGTTCGAGAGGCGGGTTTGCACCGCCGCGAGCTTTATGTGGTGACGCCGAACTACGCGTAGAGGTCACTCCACTGGTTCGGTCGCCATGCCGACAAAATTTTTCTCGGGAAACTGCAGAACCAGCATTTCCATGCCCTCATCGCCCGCCGTTACCAACGTCGGCGGATGGTCTGCCGTGGCGAACAAGCAAGATAGCCTGGGGAAAGTTCGGCCATCACCCTCGTGTGACATGGTGCCGTTCACCACGACCCAGTACTGGCCACCACTGTTTCGCGCCACCGGCACGCAGACCGTCGCCTTGGGCCCGAACCTCCCGATATAAACAACGAGCCCATCCCCTTCTGCATCGATGACGATCTCAAATTCGGCGCCGAAGCGTCTAGCCAGTTCCTCCGGCGAACTCACCTTGATGTTTGGCGCCAGACGCTGGCGCTGGTTGCCCTTGATCAACTTATCGCGCGATGCCGGCATATACTTCGCGCCCGGATCCCAGCGCGCTCGGAGCGTGAAGTAATCGATACCCTCCGGGCCCGAAACGATCGGCCCATAGGGCGAATGGCCGTTTGCATACTGTACGCTCAACGGTGCGACATCGAACTTGCCGAAACGCCCTGAACCGCCAACAATCACCTGGAACTGGTTGGTTTCATGGTAGTGCGGTTCGGTCACGGCATCCGATGGCTGATTAACAAGAAAACCTTGCGGTTCGCCGGTATCGTTGGCCTCATTACCTTCCAGGTAATAACCGCGCACCGGCGCGGAGCCGACGCAGCCCGTCAGGGTATAGTCGCGACCGTTGACCTCAATCTCCACCGCGCCCTTCGCCGCCTCGTCGGCCGGCGTGCCATAAATCATCTGCATTCTCCCTGGCAGAAATTAAACCAGCCCCCGTTCTGTCTGCACGATCTGCCCATGTTCCCATGACCCCTTGCCAGAGGCGATGATCAAACCGTTGTCCGCCACGTCTCGTCCAGCTTCGTGCAACGCATTAAAAGCACCGATTATATTTAGTGTCGACGAGTTTCCGAAAACCATCGGACGCGAAATCTGCAACCAGCGCGGGCAGCACATTGATCCCGGCATTGACGACGACGCAGCTTCCAGCTTGGCGCTGCGATAGATATAGGCGACGTCGAAGCCGTTGACGGCGAGTGAATTGACAGAGGCCGCGCCAATGCCGCGCAAACGGCTTTGTCACGTTAATCGGCTTTCGCGTCGAATGGCAACAGTCTAGCCTCCAGCGATGAAACAGACAGTCCGACATGTGCTTCTCCTGATTAACGTGACAAAGCCTCCACGGCGACGCGAAGGGCTCAAAAGTTTCCCCGTGCAGCCTCTGTCAGGATCATTTTATCTAACGTTAAATCCGACACAGCACGGCGAAGGCGGGAATTCTCCCTCTCAAGCTCCTTAAGACGCTTGAGTTGATTACGGCACATACCGCCATATTGTTTACGCCACCGATAATACGTTTGTTCCGTTGTGCCAACTTCACGTGCTGCCTGGGCTATCGGCATTCCTTGACCATTCAGCACCTCAACCTGGCGTAGCTTCGAGACAATTTCTTCCGGCTTATCGTGTGTTCTTGCCATTTTGTAGTCCTCCAGTTTCAGGGGATAAATCTATCCCGGTTGGTGGACCACTTCACGGGGGCTATTCCAGTACTTTCCCGGGTGTTATGCTGCGGTCAAGTCGAATGCGATACTGATCCGCGTCTCGTCCGTATGGAACGGAATTGTATGGTGATAGAAATAGGAGGGGAACAACACCATCAGGCCCGGTTCTGGTTGGATCGTTCGGGTTTTGATATTGGAGCGGTTATGGAAGTGGTTGGGCACGGAGCCAAAGGCGATCCATCCGGCCCGTTTCTCAATATCCTCGGCAACGATATCAGGAATTTTTGCGTAATAAACGCCGCTTAACCATGCTGCGGGATGTATATGGGGAATTTGATGGCCCGCAGTTGCCATGACTACCCCCCATACAGACAACGTCATTCTATCGGGCCGCGCGCTAAGAAATGGGTGGGTCGGGTCTGTTCCGATATTAGCCTTGTAGGAGTCAACAGCCTCCCATATTAGCTTTTCCAGATCGCCGAACGGTCCCTTTGGTTCGACCAGCAATTCGCCGGAATGACTACCGAGGCGCGTCGCATGGCTCTGTGGCGCGTAAGTGAGCGTCGGGTGGGACCTGATATGCTCGCTCAGCGCAGCATTAAAAGTGTCAATATTTATATAGTTAGCTGGTGGTCCGATATGTTGGACTTGGAGAAATCGATCAAAATCAATGAGGTCCTCAGCTGCGTTTGCATGCCCATTATCGCTAAGGGCGATAGCTTTAAACGCTAGTAAGTTTGTGTTTCCAGGGTATCTGTCGAGAAACCCATCACAGACGGCAAGAGCTGCCACCGGGTCCCCTTGCTGTAGCCGGAGATCTGCAAGATTTACATGGGCCTTGGCAAAACTAGGGTCTATGGAGATGGTTCGTTCGAATGCTTCGGCCGCCGCTTCTAGCTGGCCCATCTGCTGTAGACCGTAGGCAATATTCATCGCTGCCGCGGCATGTTTTGGCACGTTCGATAGAACCTGCTTATAGGCTTCAATGGCTTCCTCGTGGCGACTCAGATCCTGAAGAGAAATCCCTAGGTTATAACGTGCCTCAACGAGATCTGGTGCCACCTTGAGTGCCTGCTGGCACTGCTTAACGGCGCCTTCAAAATTTCCCAGTTCGTGAAGCACTGCGGCAAGATTGGTGCGAGCCGTGGCCATGTTCGGGTCCTGCCTAAGTGCCGCCTGAAAAGCCGACTGCGCCGCTTCCAAACGTTCCAGCTCCTTCAATGCATTGCCTAACCCCTGCCATGCCAGGGCATGATATGGGTTCTGTTCCAAAATTTTTTCAAAGGCGGGTACAGCTATGGCGGGCTGGCCGTCTTCCTCCATCAGGAGGCCGAAATTGAAGAATGATTCCAAATAATTTGGGTCTGCCTCCATGGCCTGCTCATAGGCTGCCACAGCGTCCCCCCTGTGGCCGAGATGGGCCAGGACATTGCCCAGGTTAGTCTGAACTTCAGCATTGTGGGGCGAGTGAAAAACCGCCTTTCGCAACAGGTCTAGGGCTTCTTCGGCTAGCCCCGTCTGAAAGGCCGCGATGCCGGCAAGGTTTAGCGCTTCTGTATTCGTGGGATCAGCGGTTAATACCTCGCGGCATAAATCAAATGCCAGGTATGGATCGCCCTGGTCAAGTGCAGCAACGGCCTGGGGCAGCCTATTGGTCGGAATCACGAATTGGCCTTCAGGACCCTTAGGACTTAGTGTGGCTTCTTCTTTGGAGCGACCCGGCTGTGGGTTTGAACGCATCCACGCCTTTGATCGCGGCTTAGGTTTCAAGCGGCGTTTCGACCTTGGTGCCCGGTGTTTACCTTTCCTGACCTTTTTCATGAGTCCATATTCACCAAAATGGAATGACGTTATTTAATTGATATTCCTCATATGAGGCCTCAAAAAGGGCTCGATGATAGCTAAACAGTTGGGGTCGGGAAACCGTGAATCCGCCTCCCTAATTAGAGGAGTAGCATCCACCGGAGTGTTTGAGTTGGCAAGTGCTGACGTAACACCCTTAAGGTGATACGCCAGATATTTGTCCCCCTACTGTCCCCCTGGGGGCTTTGTCACGTTAATCGGCTTTCGCGTCGAATGGCAACAGTCTAGCCTCCAGCGATGAAACAGATCTGCTATCGTTGCCACCGATTCCCGCCGCAGATCATCCAACGCGACACTCACCATCGATCTTACCAGCCAGAGCATTACCGGTCTCGACGACGGCGAGGTCAAATTCGCCATCGATCCATTATGTAAACATTACCTGCTCAATGGCATCGGCGCCATCGGGCTAACGATGGAAACCGAGGCCGCCACAACCGAGTTCGGAGCGCCACTGAGCAAACCCCCCTTTGAATTAACACCTAAATCAACTCCTCGGATTGCAGGGCGCCCTTCGTCGCGCGA
>CAYXUT010000188.1:0-5547 GCA_964468005.1 uncultured Magnetovibrio sp.
GGAAATAAAATTGAACAACGAGAGCCGACGGAAAGTCGATTTCGCATTTTTGAATGCAGGGCATTTTTTTGATCACTTTCTGATCTTGATATTCGCCACGGTGGCGATGGCGATTGCCACCGATCGACAAGTGGAAATCACCGGTATCACCAGTAAATGGGGCATGAGCTACTCGGAGTTGATTCCGTTCTCTGTTGCGGGTTTTACCGCATTTGGACTGTGCTCCGTTCCGGCTGGTTGGATCGCCGACAAGTGGAGCCGTCCAGGCATGATCGTGATATTTTTTGTCGGCATGGGTAGCGCCGCCATGCTCACTGCACTCGCTACCTCGCCATGGCATCTGGCGGCGGCAATATTGCTGATTGGCGTGTTTGGCGCTATCTATCATCCCGTTGGGATAGCCATGGTCGTACAAGGGCGCGATAAGACAGGCATCGCCATTGCCATGAACGGCGTGTTCGGAAACTTAGGGGTTGCCGCCGCACCGCTGGTGACTTTGTTGGTGATCGAGCAGTGGGGCTGGCGCGCGGCATTCCTGTTGCCCGGTGCACTATGTATTGCCACCGGTATCGCTTATCTGGTGTTTCTCCGCATTGCTCATGTTCGGGCCGACGAATATGCTAAGAAACCTGCAAATGCGACGAGTGATTCGGCGCTTAATCTTGATCGCACTACGCTGATACGGGTCTTCGGCATCATCTTCTTCACCGCGGCACTCGGCAGTTTTATCTTCCAGAGCACTACATTTGCCTTGCCGAAAATCTTTGATGAGCGTTTGGCGGGATTTGCTAGCAGCGGTAAGGAGGTTGGCTGGTGGGCATTTGCTGTTTTTGCGGTTGCTTCTTTCGCGCAGTTGGTGGTTGGCTATATGGTCGACCGTCATTCGGTCAGGCGCGTGTTTGCCGCCGTTGCTGGGGGGCAGGCTGTCATGTTTGCGGTCATGTTTAACCTGACTGGGATGCCGGCGCTGATCGTCGGTGTGGCGTTCATGCTGGTGGTATTTGGACAAATCCCGATCAATGACGTCTTGATCGGGCGGATTGCCAAAAGCGAATGGCGTTCCAGAGCTTATTCGGCACGCTACGTCATCTCGTTTGCTGTTATGGCGACGACCGTGCCGGCAATCTCGGCACTGCATGGCAACTGGGGTTTCCATGTGTTATTCGTGGTGATGGCCGTGTTAGCAGCTCTGATATTCTTCGCTGTGTTGTTCTTGCCGGGGACGAAGTTGAAACTGAAGTAGGCGCCGGTCAAATAATGACGGTCCGTATAGAGGACATTCACATTGCTGCCCAAGAAGATCTCGACTGCGGGTATCGCTTTTGGAAAGAGGAGCCCATCATTTTCAACTATCTCTTCGGTGATACCCATCAGGTTGACAAAAGAGTTGCTGAGAACCCGATTGTTAACGGGGCGAATTCAAGATCCCTATATGCTGGTTCTCTTCAAGCTCCCACCTATCAATGGGTTTCGTCCTGCCGATCTGAATGAGATCCATCTCATCACCGAGCCCATTTCAGTATCAAGCCTTTGCTCTTTCCCAGGTGGTCCGTTCAGAACCGAATATAACAAAGGCGTCGGCCATCAATCTGGTGCTCACATTTTTTTCGCTGACGTTGCGGCGCGATGTAACCGGTCGTTGATGGCGATGCCCAGCCCAATTTCAGGAATAGGCATAACCGCAATGCCGGTGTAAATTTCCTGATCGAGTGCATGCAGCATAGCGAATAGATTGGCTGCAGCCTCGGAAAGGTTTCCAGTCGAACTGAGGTTGAATACGGTTCCGATTGGTGCTGGTCCAAACCCAAGCAAAACCTCACCCTCAACGGCTTGCGTTACATTCAGGCGTAATGGTGTTTTCGGTGCGTAGTGACGGCTTAACATGCCAGGTGACTTCGGGGTGTTGCCGTTCGAACCGGCAAGACCTAATTTACCGGTGATAGCTTCGATCTTTTCGGCGGTGATTCCGCCTGGACGCAACAGAGTTGCATCGCCTCCTGAAAGATCGATGACAGTCGATTCCAGTCCGACCGGACACGAACCACCATCTACGATCAATAGTCTCTCCGCCCCATCGCTGCCGGCAAACGACTGCAAGACATGGTCGGCTTTCGTTGGGCTCACTTCTCCCGATCGGTTAGCGCTGGGTGCGGCGATCGGGCACGCCGCGCGGACCAAAAGATTATGCGCTAGTGGATGCGCTGGCACACGGATGGCAACAGTTTCTAGGCCTGCGCTGACCAGGAGTGACAGACCGCAATCATTGCGTCTAGGCAATACCAGACTAATGGCCCCGGGCCAGAAGGCTTGAGCCAGGGATTCGGCTTGATCGCAAAAATAAACAAGAGAACGTGCAGCCTGAACATTTGCCACATGAACGATCAGGGGATTGAATGTCGGGCGGTCTTTGGCCGCATATATCGCGGCGACAGATTCGTCGTTTGTGGCGTCGGCGCCAAGTCCATAGACTGTCTCGGTGGGAAATGCGACGAGGCTGCCGTCCGCAATAGCGCGGGCGCAGCGTTCAATGCTGTCTTCGTCGCCGGGTAGTGATATAGGCGTGGTCAATGTCCAACGATGCCAGGCCCGGCAACAATAAAGTTCGGGTTTTCAAAGTTAGGTTTTCCGTAGGAAAGTTCGGTGTCTTCAGTGGTCGAAACCACGCCGCCAGCGAACCGGACAACGGCATGGCCGGCTGCAGTGTCCCATTCCATGGTTCGTCCCATGCGCGGATAGATGTCCGCAGCACCCTCGGCGACTTTACAGAACTTCAATGAACTGCCCGCACTCATCTCCTCGGCAATCGACAATTTAGCGAGGTATGTATCGACCTCCGGCGTTTTGTGTGAGCGGCTGACCAGTGCCGTGAGGCCACCGGGCGGCTGGGTACGACAGCGGATTTCCTCACGCGGTTCGGACCCGCGCAATACGAACGAACCCATACTTAGACCGCAATAGGTCAGATTTTGGACGGGCAGGTGTACCACGCCGAGTGCCGGACGGGCGTTGTCGATGAGTGCGATATTGACGGTGAATTCGCCATTACGGCTGATGAATTCCTTGGTTCCGTCCAGGGGGTCGACTAGCCAAAAGGGGCTGGCGCCAATTTCCGGTGCGTGGCCCGCGCTGGCGGCTTCTTCGCCAATGATAGGGAAATCGGAAGTAATGCCTTCGCGGATAGCGCGGAAAATAAGCTCCTCCGCTAGGCGGTCGGCCTGCGTGATGGGTGACGAATCCTCCTTCGCCTCGACATCGAAATCGGTCTGGTAAATCTTCATAATTTCGTCACCGGCGCGGCGCGCGATGGCGGCGACATCTTTCGCTAATCCCAGCCCGATGTTCAACACAGCAATCTCCTTTAAGCCTGGCAAAACGTGATGGTATGGGTCGCGCACCAGCGGCTTGATGTCAAGATGGTGACAAGGAGGCTCAGTCGTCGACGAAGCTATCGATGGAAACGCTTTCGGTGACGAAACGCCAGGCCTGGAAGCTTGTGGACCAATGATCGGAGGTCATACCGGCCTTGCGTTTCAGGTGTTGGACAAAAATTTCTGGTTCAGGTAATTGTTCCCAAACAGTTGGTAGGAACAGTGCCCGCCTGTGGCCATCCGCGATGATCAAACCGTCTCTCCCAGCTCGCAATTGTTGCAGGAAATCCGTTTCATTACTGCATCTCATTGGAGTTTGTGGGCTCAGCACAGCAATAGATAGGTCCAGGCCACTGCGCTCTTGGGGGGTGAGGGCAGGAAATCTGCGATCGCCAAATGCCGCCTTGAAAGCATTGTCTGCAACGTCTTGCACCAGTGAGCGGTGGGCCCGTGGGGAGCCAATACAGCCGCGCAATTGACCATTTTGTTTTAAGGTCACGAAACTTGCGCCGTTGTCTTTAAGTTCTGATGCCTGTTGTTCGAGTTTAACGGGAAGCGGCGCACCATGTTTAAGCCCGTGATCGATGGAAGCAGCAGCAAGAAGAACGAGTGCCAGACCGTGCTGGTCAAGCAGAGCACGGGTGCCGGCACCGAAGTCTTCCTCTCCTTCCACTACGGAAGGCTTGTCTCCATTGTTTTTAACTTTGCTGGCAGATTGTGATGTACGCTTGACATTCTTGTCCCAGACTAGCGTCGCAGGTGTCTTCTTTGCAGCCTTGTCCATATCGGTGGCAGGTTCAAAGAATAGCCATGACCCATAACCGACAACGCGGTTCTTGGGGCCAGCGGTGTCTCCGGAGTTGCGCAGATCAACCATATCGACACTCATGCCGCGTTGTTTAGCCAGCGCTAGAAGGCCGCTGACGGGAAAACGACCGCACGCACCCTGGCGGGCAATCTTCTCGGGCGCCAAATCCTGAATCGCTCGACTTGTCTTACCATCCAGTTTTCTGGCGCTGTCGTAGTCCAGAAAGTGGCTGAGATCGGAACTGATCACGATCAGTGTTTCTTCGCCGCCCCAGAGCACATTTAGAGCCTCAGCGATGTTTTCGGGAGACGTTTCGCCAACCACTAGAGGAACAAGTGTGAACTCGTCTAGTACAGTTTGGAGGAACGGCAAGTGAACTTCGAGACTGTGTTCCAATTTGTGGGTTTCGTCGAACACGTCGACCTGTGGAAGTTCTAGGATCTTGGCTGCGGCGGGAGCGTCAAGTTTAATGTTGCCAAGCGGCGTCGCAAATGCGTCGGCGCCACTCAGCGCCAAGCCGCTTACCGCGACACGGTGACACGGGCCTAAAAGGGCAACGCGGGTTATGGTGTCCCGGGCTGGGGTTAGGCGCTTGTAGGCAGTCGCTGCGACGGGGCCGGAATAAATATAGCCAGCGTGTGGTGCGATGATCGCCTTTGGTACCCGCGCGTCACCATCGTCGGCAGCATCGAGATACTCTTTGACGGCGGCGCTAAGTTCGGTCGGGTTTTCCGGATAAAATTGGCCGGCGAAAGCCGGTTGGCGGATGGCGCTCATGGGTTATTTCTTTTCCCCTGCGGATATAGACTTTTTATCCCAGTAATTTAAGCATTATTGGCCCGGAATTTCTAGGCGAAGGTAAGCTCGGCCTTATACGGGTGGGACTATTATTTTCGGTATGGCGATTTTACTTTCCGATTCTGTCGTTCCCGAACCAACACATCAGCTAACTGGAACCTATCTGGCTGCCTATACATTCCTGCGTCGGGTGGTCATCATCAACATGAAATTGTGTCTGCTGTTGCGTTGAGGCATTGTCCATTAACGTCGGCTCAGCCGGTTATGACTTAGGGAAAGTGTTGCGGAGCCCACGGAGCACTTGATCCGGGCCATAACAGCAATGTTTAATTGAACACCATTGAGGTTGTTGCCCCGCCTTATTCACTTCAATGTCTTTATCGACGGTGCCAATTGTTTCTCATATTTCTTCCAGTGGTCAACTGTGCCACTGTAAAAGGGTTTGCGCACCTGTGTGGCACTTGCTGTACTCATTGACCGATCAGCATTAAAAAAAACCTTAAACATGCGTCATCCCATGTCATATCACAAAAATCTATTAGACTGATCGTTCCTCGTTTTTGATCATTTATT
>CAYXUT010000189.1:0-5545 GCA_964468005.1 uncultured Magnetovibrio sp.
TCATCGGATAAGTCATCTATGTAAACGCTAAGCACCATATCTGCCGTTTTTCCCGCCACCAATCAAATGTTGCTGTTCAATTGTGAGACGTTGACCACCACGAGGTCAGTCCTCGAGATGGACGTTGATCCGTCGGTTGTGTCTTCCCTTGTTCTCAATCTTGCCGACGCGTAGTCTGCCAATCTCTCCGGTATGCGCCACATGCGTGCCGCCGCAGGGTTGCAGGTCGATGCCCTCGACCGCTACCAGCCGTACCTTACCCATCCCGGTCGGCGGATGAACCGACATGGTTTTGACCAACTCCGGCTTGTCCGCCAGTTCCTCATTCGTGATCCATTGCACGCCGGTAGGCAGATCATTGGCCACCAATTCCTGAAGCTTCGCCTGGACTGCTTCCTTATCCGGCTTGCCGTCAGTGTTAAAATCGATGCGGCTTTTAGCCTCACCGATCTGGCACCCCGTGATCTCAGCGTCGATGGATGCACAGACCAGATGTAATAGCGTGTGCATACGCATCAGCTTGTATCGGCGCCCCCAGTCGATCTCCATGGTAACCGTGTCGCCTGGAGCCAGGGCTGGCATATCCTCAGACGGGATGTGCATGAGCCTGCCAAAACTCTGGTTTTTTTTCGTGTCTATAATCGTTACATCACGGCCGTCGCCGGTACACAGCTTGCCGATATCGCCCGGCTGGCCGCCGCCCATGGGATAGAAGATCGTACGGTCGAGTTCGATGCCGTTGACATCGACGCCCACCACCGTCGCTTCGCCGGTTTTGGCGTAAGCGTCCTCCCGGAAAATCTCTACTGTCATTCTCTCCCTCCTCAATTCAGTTTGCGCGCCAGCACATCGCGGAACATGGCGCGGTCGGAATTTCCACCCGATAAAATCAGCCCCACCTTCTTGCCCGCCATGGCGTCACGCTCCTTTAACAGTGCAGCCAACGGGCCAGCCCCGGCACTCTCCGCAACATTGTGCGTGTCAACGAAGTAAGCCGCCATGGCATCGAGGAACTCTTCCTCTTCGATGCGCACGACGCGCTCGGCGCCTTCGCATATAATCTTCACAGCTTCCGCGTTCGGAGTGCGGCAGGCAATACCATCAGCAATGGTATCGGCCGTGTTGGTACTGATCACCCTGCCGGCATCAAAACTAAGCGCATAGGCAGGTGCGTTCTCTGCCACGATACCAACGAGTTTGGTATTGAGCCCAAGAATATCTCGCGCCGTGATCAAGCCACAAACTCCTGATCCCATGCCGATCGGAACGTAAATCGTGTCGAGATCCTTGTGCTCTTCGAAAAGTTCCAAGGCGTATGTCCCAACCCCCATCAATAGCCAAGGATGGAAAACGGGCACCAAATGCAGACCGCGTTCCTTGGCCAGATCCATGGTGAACTCCAAGGCCTCCTGGAAATCGTCACCATGCTCTATCAACTCAGCACCGAGGGCCTTCATGGCAGCATTTTTTTCAGGGTTGTTGCCATGCGGCACGACGATCACCGATTTCAAGCCAACCGCGCCGGCAGCACGCGCTACCGACTGGCCGTGGTTCCCACGCGTCGCCGAGATGACGACCGGGCAATCCGGTTCGGCAGCTTTCAGCTTAGTCATGTAGACCAAACCACCGCGTACCTTGAACGCTCCAGTCTGTGTATGGTTCTCGTGCTTGACCCAAACTTCGCTCCCGGTACGGGCCGACAACAAAGGCCAGTGGTGGGTTGGTGTCGGCGCTATGTGCCGGCGTACGATCTCCAAACCTTCGCGCATTTCATCGTGGGTCAATACCGGCATATTATTCTCCTTCTCGCGCTATATATCATCCGCGCTGGGTTATGGCGATGCCACTGGGGGTCAAAGGTGCGCTTGCGATCAACGAAGGCGTCATAGCCTCTGAAAACGAAGCACCGCAAGGGCCATACGCACGACGTCACCCTTCGGGTCGGACGACGAGATCAATTACTGCATCAGTTCCGGCAGCAACTACAGGCGCGAGATCGCCTGCTGGGATCGCTCAAAGATTTAAAATCTTTCTTACCGGCTACGCGGTATGCCCCTTCGGCCTCCAGCAACTTGATGGCACGACGCGCCATCATCAACACGACCCTCGGATTTATACCATGCTAGCAGCCCTTTAGTCATCGTCAACAGCTGCAACAGATGCGCCCTCATTCCCTCAAGGCCGGCTTGGATTCATCGCCCCGCAGGATATTGAGGACGGCACCAGCGAGGAACTGGCGCTCTTGCAACGCAAGGCCAACGGCGCACGCTACGCCATCTCTGACGAGCATCTCGGGCGCTTAGGTCCAGCTACCCACCCGAACGGCCACTATGTCTGGCTTCATCTGCTTGGGCCCTGGCGACATCCGACTTCCAGACCGAGGCCGAAGCGCGCGGCGTGTTCCTGCTGGCCAGGGAAGCCTTCGCCGTTGGCCGTGTGCCGACACCGCATACTGTTAGGCTGGGCATCGGAAACCCAATACCTTGGAAGAGACTTCGCACGACATGAATGTCACCAGCCAACGCAGGTGCTGGTCCAAGCGGAAGCCAGCGTGCAGCCGATTCCGTGGGTGTGCTGTGTGTCCTTGCACGGGCTTGAAAAGCTTTGCTTGCCGGACGTGCTGATTAGCACGTCGGCCATCGGCGTCGACGACCTTCATACCCGTCAGAACTTCTGCCTCCGGCACGTTAGGGGTTAGAAGCGCGGCTCAGCCAATGGGTTTTCGTGAGCGAGAAAACGGCCATATCCTGTACTAGAGCCGAATCGCCCTTAGCCACCATCTCCGGGTTGAGGACGATCGGAACGTCTGCCGCCTTATCGGCCAGTACTTCCGCTACCGGTTTGATAGCACTGACACTATACAGCATGCCGATCTTAATGGCATCGGCGCCGAGATCGTGGAGCATTTTCTGCACGGTCAGTACCGTGATTGCGACCATCGCGTAGCCGCCAAGCGCGGTGATCATCTTGATATCGACTAGAAACCCAGTGCCGTCACCAGAATAGGGTCCAGCGACAATCAGCACGCGACCGTTCACGGGCTTTCTCAATGGCCGGCGTCAACCCGCTTGATAGCCTGGGCAATGTCACCAACCACCGAAGAGATTAGCCCCGCGTCTTCGCCTTCTGCCATCACTCGGATCACAGGCTCGGTTCCGGATTTTCGGATCAGCAGCCTGCCCACACCACTCAGCCGGGCTTCACCCTCTGCAACGGCCTCCTTGACGGTCGCGGCGTCTTCGGCGCCGTAAGCCCTGACCCGAATATTTTCCAGGAGCTGCGGTATGGGCTCGAACTGCCGGCAGATCTTACTCGCCGCACCTTTGCCGTCAACCACGGCGGCCAACACCTGCAAGCCCGCAATCAGTCCGTCTCCCGTAGTGGCGTAATCGCCAAGCACGATATGGCCGGACTGCTCGCCGCCCAGGTTATAACCCTCCACACGCATGCGTTCAACAACGTAGCGGTCGCCAACCTGGGTGCGGATCAGACCGATGCCCTTTCCGGCAAGGTGTTTCTCAAAGCCAAGATTGGACATGACCGTGGCGACCACGCCGTTGCCGGCAAGCTGACCGGATCCAGCCCAGCGCTCGGCAATCACTGCCATAATCTGGTCCCCGTTGATCAGTTCGCCGTGTTCGTCGGCAACAATCAGTCGGTCGGCATCGCCGTCAAGGGCTAGGCCAATGTCGGCGCCATGTACTGCAACCTGCTCGCACATAAAGGCCGTATCGGTGGAACCACACCCTTTGTTGATATTGAAGCCATCCGGTTCAACGCCGACGGGAATGACTTCGGCACCCAATTCCCAAAGAATCTCGGGCGCGACCTTATAGGCGGCACCATTGGCGCAATCGACCACGACCTTAAGGCCATCAAGGCTGAGACCACGCGGGCAAGTGCGTTTGGCGAATTCTGTATAGCGCCCGACCACATCGTCCAATCGCCGCGCCCGGCCAAGGTGGTCCGGCTTGGCCCGCAGCGCGTCCAGACCAAATTCCACACGCTCCTCAATTGTGGCTTCGACCTCATCGGAAAGCTTATAGCCGTCGGGCCCAAAGAACTTAATACCGTTATCGTGGTACGGGTTGTGCGATGCTGATAGCATAACGCCGAGATCAGCTCGCAATGAGCGGGTCAACATGGCGATGGCTGGCGTCGGCATCGGTCCGACCAAGATCACGTCCATGCCGACCGAAACGAAGCCCGACGTCAAAGCCGGTTCCAGCATATAGCCGGACAAACGTGTGTCCTTGCCGATAACAACACGGTGACGATGATCGCCAGCGATGAACTGCGCACCGGCAGCCATACCGACTTTGAGCGCAATTTCGGCTGTCATGGGTTCTGAATTGGCGGTACCGCGAATGCCGTCGGTACCGAAATACTTACGGGTCATGAGTCTGTCTGAAACTTTCCAAAGTTTCTACCTTTATAACGCCAAGCGACGGACGGACGACGTCACTTTTTATTACAATATGCTTCTTAATAAAAAGTTCTCATGTCCGCGTGCCAACTGTTGCCTCCCACACTTCCAGGGCCTGACGGGTCTCCGCAACATCGTGTACCCGGAAGATCTGCGCACCCCGCGAACGCGCGGCAAGTACGGCGGAGATTGACCCCGCCATTCTATCGGCAGCCACATCAACACCCGAAAGCCTCCCGATAAAACTCTTGCGTGACGCGCCAATAGCCACCGCCGCGGCGAGATCTTGGAAGGCATCTATATGGTGGATCAGCTCCAGGTTGTGTTCCAGCGTCTTGCCGAATCCGAGGCCAGGGTCGACGGCGACGCGCTCCTTTGGAATGCCGGCCTCCGCACAAGCACTCACGAGTGCCGCCAAAAAGATGCGAACATCGGCAACTACATCGTCATAGGTCGGATTAGCCTGCATGTTGCGAGGCTCGCCCTGCATGTGCATCAAGATAACGTCCACGCCGGCTTCGGCTACAACAGCCATTGAGCCTTCATCACCGGTCAATGCTGTCACGTCGTTAACTATCTTCGCCCCGGCGGCGATGGCTGCCCGCATGACGGCGGTGCGTCGGGTATCAATGGAGACCAGCGCACTCTCCGCCGAAAGCGCTTCGATCACGGGAACAACGCGCGCAATCTCCTCGTCGGGATCAACAGGATCGGCCCCAGGCCGGGTCGATTCGCCACCGATATCGAGAATATCGGCACCTGCAGCAATCATGGCGCGACCGCGCGCCAGGGCGTCATCCCGTTGAAAGGTTTCACCACCGTCGGAGAAACTATCAGGCGTGACATTGACGATTCCCATAATGCGGGGTTCATCGAGCGTCAAGCCGGCGAAAGAGCGCCCTGTCATCTCCACCCCCATATCGGCCTTCCCCCTATCAAGAGAAAGAAGAAAATGCCTTTTTCTTCGGTACCAGTGGAAATCCCTCCCCCCTGGGATAGGAGGGTTTGGGTGAGGAAGAAAATAACAGACACGCCTCCTACGAACGCCCTACCCTTCGGGCTGTGGCTTGGCGCCTATACCGGGGCCGCCTTCGTCCTTCATGCCATCTTTCTTGACGG
>CAYXUT010000190.1:0-457 GCA_964468005.1 uncultured Magnetovibrio sp.
ATGGCATGTTCAGATCAGACGATCAGGACATAATCAAACGCGTTCATTCTCTCACAAAGCAGACGCTGAAACCTGGGCAAGGTTAGTTGAGAGAAAAATCGATACAGGTGAGATCAATAACGGTTCAGCTAGGAGCTCTAGCACAAAAACCGGGGACCTTCTTAAACGCTACAGTGAAGAAGTCTCACCGAATAAAAAAAGTGCAAAAGTTGAGTCGTATATTATCAGCCACTTCCGACGACACGGTCTGCGATCGTTATTAGCCTGTGAAGTAGCTGGTCCCGATATTACCAGATACAGAGATGAACGACTTAGGCTAGTAAAGGAAGGTACAGTTCATCGAGAGCTCTCAGTACTGCGTCACTACTTTGAAATGGCTCGTAAGGAATGGGGCACACCTCTCAAAACCAATCCCGTCGCACAGATCTCCATGCCCTGTCCGTTCAACCTTTTCAAG
>CAYXUT010000190.1:467-5529 GCA_964468005.1 uncultured Magnetovibrio sp.
ATAGCTTGGATAGCCCATCTCTCACATTTCCTTCTGATAGTGTCGTTAAATGCCTCTCAAGCCCTGTCTGTTAGACCTTTTCAAGGATTAGGTCTACCTATCGGGTAAAAAAGACCTAAGTTCTCGCGCAATTATGGATGCAAATAGGGAATGCGCGCTTAGTGTTGGATGGCCGTCAATCGGGAAGAATAGCCGGGGATTATGTCGTGCGGCGTTTCTGGCGGGTTCAAGGGTATCGATGCATTGAACACCTTCACGTTTGCAGAATACCATCAAGCCGTCATTGACACGCGAATCTGTTAGTGCAAGGCGTGGGATGTCAATCCCAAGTGCTTTCCTGTTGGCTAGAAACTCAAGGCTTGTTTGGGCCGGCGTAGCCAACAAAACCAAGATAAACCGAGAACCGGCTTTTTCGACGATTGCTCGAAAGTTCTTGATGACCTGCGCACAAATTTTCCACTGAAACTCGAACGCTGGGCGTGTCTTAGGATCTAGCAGAAGCACGTTTTTCGTAACACGTGGCCCAAATATCGCGCTTAGCACCAGCCATGGGGCGACATCCCAACCTAGGCCTTTGGCAACCCACCCAGCCTTATTTAGTCTATGGTATCGAACCGTTGCTTCGGGGTTGCTACTAAGCATTTTTTCTAATTTGTTGGGCATCAGTGGATTGTCACTGCCGTCAATCGGGTCTCGGATGGCGGCCGTTGCCTCGAAAGGTTCTATCAGCGCTGCGCGAAGTTTTAACCGGAGTGGTTTTGTGATCCGAGTTGTAATAAGCCGACCTAGATAGGAGGTAACCTTTTCCCAGGGACGTAGCCCCCTCTCAGTCACTATTGTTGCAAATTTTTCGATGCTCGCCGCACCACCGATATATCCCGGAGGAAATGCTAATTTGCAATCACTGTTGGCGTAATGGCTACTATTACTATTTTGGGTTGGAGGCGTTTGGCATGAAAATTAAAAGTACGGAGATAACCTTCGAGATTCTCTCCTGGGCGGCCAAAGTTGATTACTTCGACGTTGCTGTGGTTGGATTTTCTAAAATGGTTCTCTAGCTTGGCAGGAAAGGTTTCATCATTGTTGACACCCCAACCGAACGTGAACGAATCCCCAATTACCGCAATCCGAAATTTTCCATTATGCTTGAGTGAATACTCACGTTCATCTCTAATGCCGATGCTGTTTGTTTTTACTTTTGTGTCAAATTCAAGTGTCTTGAATTTAACGTCAAGGTTGGGAGGTAAAAGAAAACGGGCTGTCAAAAAATACGGTTTCACCGAACGTAGAAAAACTTCCGCAATAAATAGTGAAAATAGTATCGAGCAGAGTACTAGGGCCGCATTAATTAGTATTTTTTTGCTAAACATCGGAACATAATTTTTTCTCAAAGGGTCTTAATAGCAGTCATAGGTGTCATCCTGTCACTCTCAAGTCAGAACTCAACGTTACTCCAGTTAAGGTCATGGTCTTGAAGGGTTATGTCTTTCCAAAAGCGGGTATTTTTACTCCGGCCATCCTATTCTGTCAGTGGTCCAAACCCCCAGCTAAACAAAGGGCGGCCACCATTGTTGGTTACGTGAACCACTTCTTCCAGCCAGTATCTTTCCTTCGCTCCACCTGGGTAGAGTAAGTGCATGGGAACGACCATGCCCTCTTCCAACTGCCAATCACTGTTAGCCCTACCGTTAGGATCGGTCAATTCAAGGTCCATATGCGAAAGACCCAGACCATGAAAGAATATGACGGCTGCGTCGGCGTTTGAGACACCTATCTTTCGATAAGCAGCGCGGGTCAGAGCCTGTAATTCTGAAATTCTCGCCCCAGGTCGCATAGCTTCAAGGAGTGTTCCGGCCACTATCTCTGTAGCACTTGCTATACCTTTCGCGGCTCCACGTGGTTCACCTCCTACAACCCATGTTTTGCCCCCGTCCCAACAATAAAGATCGAGTGTTCCATGGCAATCAAACATTACATGGGTTCCCTCCCCTACTTCACCATCATTGACCCCCGTATGTAGCGTAATTGCGGGATCCGATCCGCGCGGATGCCCCCAGACCATGCCGCCTGGGTCTCGAATGAATCCTCCTAATTCAGTCACTGCTCGGGCATAAGCTTCATCTAGATCACGCCAGGTTGAACTTTTGTCCCAGCTTACTATTGTTTGCTTGATCGCCGCTTCGTTCAATTGCGTTGCCCGCTCTAGTAGGGTTATTTCTGGTTCTGTTTTGACTGAGCGAGCAAACATCAGGGGATCATATGCATCAATGATAGTGACGTTTTCCAGATCAAGCCGAAGACCAAACCCTATATCATCGAACCCAACCCTACCTTGATGCAGACCTAGGTCCTGGAGTGCTCCTTTTAGGCTACTTGCCATATCGAAACTATAATGACTTTTAGAATTCGTGATCCAACCAATGCCAGATTTAGCTTCAGGGATGAACCGTTCAATGTCCTCTTGCTTGGGCGGCAAGTCTAAAGGCATCATCACAGCTCGAAACGGTCTGATATCGCTGACCCAACACGGGTTAGCTGCGAATGTAGCGAGATAATAATCAGCGATCACTACTATGGGGTGGTCCGGGTTTTGTCGCGCCAGTATCACTGAATACGGTCGCGGTTCATCAGATTTATGGGCTATTCCATTGAAACCCGTCAGATAAAACATGTTCCCGGGTGTGCAGGCTACAATGCCGTCAAGTCCGCGGGCTTCCATGGCGTATATAAGGCGATCGATATTGCATAGCAAAGGCGGTAGTACTTGCCGTGTGTAAGGGCGTTCCACAGTTGAATCCATTACCATAGTCTTTTCCGGCCTTGGGACCAATCCGCCCAAAGTGACTTACTGGGACGGTTTATAGGAAACGTAAGATCTATTATAAAGATGATCATTTGCAACACTCACTATTAAAAAATTCAAAAATATAAAGAAGTTTATTATTTGGAAACTTGCCGGTACTGAATATGGTGAAGGCTCATAGAGTTGAAATCAAATTTGTAGAGTGATTTTTTGAACAACTTTTCTGCAAACATACAAAAGACTACTGTGCTGACCGCATTTTAATCTAAACTAATATGGTTATTGCGAATGAATGTAAGGGAGTTAGAGCGCGTTAGCGCGTTATTCGTCCTTTATGGAGGTAGGATTTTAAGATCCCTTAATTCTTTGATTCGTTTAAGGATTATTTGGTCGCTATCAACACACTCAACAAAACCGGCATTCCGAATTTTTAAGGTATCAGACATGACATCCCAGGTTGTGCCAAATACGTAATCGGCAAAGCTCCATGACACTAAAGCCGAAAGATCTTCCACGATAAGACCATGTTTAACGGCAAGGTCTTTCCAGACAGGAGCCACATCAGCCATCGTTTCGACCAGGGATTGTGGATTGGGGTCGGCGGCGTCTAGGCCAAACACAGAGGCGATACGCGGCCACAAATTTCTCCAGCGGAAAAAATCACCGTTTGTAACATTAAAAATTTGGTTTGCGGCCACTTTTGCATCGCCGGACCAGTTGATAGCATTCGATAGAAGTTTGGAGTCTGTAGCCTGATAAATAGCTTCAAAGGCACCTGGCGGTCCTGGAAAAGCGAGTGGTTGTTTCATTGCTTTCATTAGACTTGCATAGACACCAAGTACGGCCATCAAGTTGAGTGGTGAACGGCGAGCAGGCCCAATCACCACATGTGGACGCAAGACAGTCCAACTCCAATTTCGACTTTTAGAGCGCTTTATAAGCGAGTCATGTTGATCATAATAAAAAAAACCTTCAGCAATTCGTGGGTCCGTTTCTTTAGCTGGTGTCTTGAAAGGCCCCAGATGAGATCCGTAGGCTTTTGTACCCTGAAGAAGGGTAATGTGTTTAAGGTGTGGACAAGCGATTTCCACGAGATCGAGCGCTGCATCAAAAAGTGCAATATTCGGGGCTCGCTGAGCCTTCCAAGTGGGTGCATCTGTATAGGCGCAATAGACCATACGGGTCACCGATTCCAAGACAGTTTCGTTTATCTGCCCTTGGCACATCAAATCAATCGGGAAAGGTAGTGCATTTGAGGGTAGATCTGTTTCGGGACGCCTTGATGCGGCTATAATTTTGCCGTAGTTTCGCTCGGCTAGATTTTGTACGTGGGCTCTGCCGATAATCCCACTTGCACCAATAATTAGGACTGTCATCGATTATAAAAGCATTCAATAAACATAAGACGGATTTGTTAGAAACTACGTTAGAAGGACTTCAGATAACGCTAGGCATTGTAAAATAAAGAATAAGTGAAACTATCGGCGTAGTTGCGATTATTAACTTTTTAAGGGAAAGCGTTATTCTTACATATTATGTCAATTACCAGTATTTAGACATCAGATCATAAGGGGGTTATGGAGGTCAATATGTTGGCTTGAAAATTTAAGTGTTAACTAGATTAGGATGCCTTGTCTCTGCCTGCCATGGGCCTAATAACTTGACGTCAGTAGGTCTACCCTAGCCTCCCTAGACGTTTTTAACTATAATTTTTTAGTGATAAGGTGAAAAAATTTTTTGAAAAATGGGATTTGTATGCCCGAATTAGACTGGAAGTTTGACAATAGTTACGCACGGCTACCGGAGGTTTTTTCAGTCGATTAGAGCCCGCGCCAGCAAAGGAGCCAAAACAAATTATTTTTAATCATAACTTGGCGTCTGCAATTGGTTTGAATGCCAGAAATATAGCTGAGAATATATTGGCAGAGCAATTTGTAGGAAACCATTTGCCAAAGGGCGCTGCGCCGATAGCTCAGGCATATGCAGGGCATCAGTTTGGACATTTTACCGTGCTTGGTGATGGTCGGCCAGTATGTCCAACCAGGAAATAGCCGACAACTTTGCCGCTTTGGTCATAGTACAGTTCGACTAGCTCGAAAAGTATTTCATCCTTATCAACGTCATCGTCGGTTTCTAAGATGGTCTACACAGTCTTGTTTGATTCGGGAACGAAGTTGATTTTGGACTGCCTTACCCAGGATCGCTTTTTTTAAGGCTATTCAAAAAATTAGTAAGCACTGCATTGTAAGTTTCTGGATT
>CAYXUT010000191.1:0-1108 GCA_964468005.1 uncultured Magnetovibrio sp.
ATCAGGGCGGACGTCAAGTCTTTGTCAATGACGGCTAGAACACCATGACGCGTACCGTTTTTGTTACGCACCACGGGAATGCCGCCACCGCCGCCTGCTATCACCACGGAACCACGCGCCGACAATTGCTCGATCAGAGAGATATCGCAGATATGCTGCGGTTCGGGCGAAGCCACCACATGTCGCCAGCCGCGTCCGGAATCCTCCTCCATCAGCCAGTTTAGTTCCTTGCTGACATGGTTTGCCTCGTCTTTGGTGAAGAACGGCCCGATCGGCTTACTCGGGTTGGCAAAGGCGGGGTCGTCGATATCTACCTCAACCTGTGTCAACAAGGCCGCAACATGGCGTTCATTGCCTTGTTCGCGGAGCGCGTTTTCAATCGCTTGCATGAGTAGATAGGCAATGCCGCCCTGACTGTGTGCCACACAGATATCGAGCGGCATGGGCGCTACACGATCCGCTGTCAGGCCCTGACGCATGAGTATCTTGCCAACCACAGGGCCATTGCCATGGGTAATGATGAGTTGATTTTCAAGCTGTGTCAGCGGAAGAAGCGCCCTGGCGGTCGCCGCAGCAATATTCTCCTGCTCTTTAGATGTCCCTGTGATATTTTCGGGATGAGTGGCGTTGCCGCCAATGGCTACGAGCAGACGCTTTGGAATTGGATTGGCATTGGTCATGATGCAATCTACCGCACACTCTTGCCAATCGCCCCCAACGCAACCTCTACGGCATCGGCATTGGAGGGAGCAACGATGACCCCGGCCTGTTCGAGCTTCCCAAGTTGGCGCGAGCGAACCTGCGGATCCAGCTCGGTCCCGGTGACGGAAGCGATCAGAACCGGACGATCGCCAGTACAGTTACTTAGAAACTCGACCAGCTGTCCGGCAGGGTCGTCATGCGAACCGTAGCCGATTACTACATCGAGGAGGACTAAGCCGACGCTTTTGTCGGCCAGTGTTTCGGTGAAAGCATCGAAACGCACGCTCGGATCGATCATTGGATGAGGCTTGCCTTTTGTATACTCATCGGCCCCTAGATCGATCAGCTTGTGGGTCTTCTTCTCGTCACTAAGGCCTTGTACACCTGGGATCGCCGCATTTGAACT
>CAYXUT010000191.1:1208-5476 GCA_964468005.1 uncultured Magnetovibrio sp.
CGAACGGCCTCAGCCAATGCTTCTTCGCCAGCATTTTTCGATTGTGCTCGAATGCCGACAATCAGGTCGCCGCCACCGGCACCGTCGCTTGATGAATTTAATAGGCCCGCGTTGGCCATAATTTGTCGATTAGACGGGCTCGCCATCATCAAGGCTGCTTCCTCGACGCCTTCCAGCCCAGCAATGGTACGTGATATACGCATCAAGGAGACGGAATCGAGGTACAAACCTGATCTGATCTCATTAATTACCGTAGCTTTCATGATACACCCATAATTTCAGCGAATTTAACAACAGCCTGTTCGAAACAAGCCAGTGGCGCGCGAACGACACCAGCACCGACCTGTCCCACGCCCGGTTCCCGATGAGCAATCCCGGTATTGATGGTCGGCACAATGCCGGTCTCCACAACCAGTCGAATATCAATGCCTGTTGGCACTCCCAAATAGTCAAGCGCAGGGATGGTCCATTCGGGATTCTCTGACACGACAATTTCGCCCATCGCCCGGGTCGTCACGGCAGCATCGGCCGCAGACCCTGCACCGACGAACCCAGCGACCGCAGGTGACGCTGCCATGGCAAACCCACCAAGGCCAATGGTTTCAACAATAGTTGAGTCTCCCATATCAGGGTTGGAATCAGCCTCGCTGTAGCCGGGGAAATAGAGTCCTTCCGGCATTTCAACCGGGGCTGTGAACCAGGTGTTGCCTATCCCGCTTACTCTAATACCGAAATCGGTACCATTGCGGCACATTGCGGTGACCACGGTCGACCCGTCAATACCGTGCACTGGATCCATCATCGCTTTGCCGGTAGCCATGATGACATTAAGGAAAAACTGGTCGTTACCACCTATGAAACCAAGAATCTCAGTGAGCGTCTCATTTCTTTCGGACGTTTGCGCCAGCGCGGGGGCCAATTCGCGCAACAACAATGCCGAGCAAGCAATATTGCGCTGATGCAATTCGTCACCCATGGATAGGCCGCGTGCAACCAAACTTTTAATTTCAATATTTTGCTTGTATCTGACCGCCTTGCCCAGGGCCGGGCCTAGAACATCACGTAGCCAACGCAGACGATCAAGCACCTCAATGTCATTACCGCCGAAGCGCATGACCTTACCGAGACCTTCATTAATCGCACAAAAGGCGCGATTGCCGAATTCTCGGTTTTCCACGACCATCACCGGCTGGCTCACCGTGGTCATGCCCGTCATCGGACCGACCGCATCAAAATGATGATTGGGATGAAGCTCAATCTCACCGGCTGCAACCATGTCGCCGGCGGCTTCGAGGCTTTCCGCCCATCCTTCGAAAACACAAATTCCGGTGACAGCGCCGCGCATTGGCCCGCACATCTGATCCCACGAGATTGGCGGCCCAGCATGAAGGATCATTCGCTCGCCAAGCTCGGGCATTGCCTCTCCGGCAGGCACCACATCAATGAGAACCGGATCCGCTGCTATTATGCGACTTAAGGCTTCACGATTTGCCTCTTCTATTTTTTCTACCAGTTCCATCTTACTTTGCCTGTGACCTCGTCATTGGGCATTCCGTCCCAGTATCTAGTCATCGTCTTCGGCTTACCGTTCATTTTACGCCCATGGTCGCAGCAAATGCCTCTAGGGCTGTCTCAAAACATGCAATTGGCGCGCGGGCCAGCCCGGCGCCGATCTGCCCTTTACCTGATCGGCGATGCACGATTGCCGTGTTGATAATAGGGGCAAGCCCGGCCTCGACCACGCTTCTGACATCGATACCCGTCGGTACGCCCATCATGTTCAGGGTCGGCAGGCACCATTCAGGATTCGCGCCAGCAGTGATTTCAGTCATGCTCAAAGTATAATTGACGGCATCGGTAAGACTGCCAGCACCGACAAAACCAACAACAGCAGGCGACGCCGCCATCGCGAATCCGCCAAGTCCAACTGTCTCAACAATGCAGGAATCGCCAATATCGGGATTTGCATCATTTTCGCTAAAGCCCGAAAAATAAAGTCCTTCCACCGGCTCGGCAGAAGCAGTGAACCATACATTTCCGGTTGAGCTCAGCTTTATGCCGAACTCAGTTCCGTTTCGGGCCATGGCTGTCACGATGGTCGACCCGGTAATGCCATGAGCAGCCGAAATGATCGACTTGGCCATGGCCATTCCGATATTGAGAAAGAACATATCATTGCTGGAAATGAAGCGCAGGATTTTGACCAGCAAATCCATATCGCGACAGGTTGCCGCCAATGGCGCGGCAATTTCGCGCACGAACAGACCGGTGCAAGCAGCGTTGCGCATATGCATCTCGTCACCCATGGATAAGCCGCGCGCAATTAAGGTCTTGAGTGCAACACCGTTGTTATGGCGGATCGCCGCTCCCAGCGCCGGCCCGAGATATCCAGCAATCCATTTCAACCGTTCGACGACCTCAGCGTTATTACCACCAAACCGCATGACGTTGCCCATACCCTCATTGATGGTGCAGAAGGCACGATTACCGAATGTCGTGTTTTCCACCACCAGCACCGGAAGATGTGGTGTCGTGATCCCAGTCATAGGGCCAACCGCATTGAATTCATGATTAGGCTCGAATTTGACCGAACAGATGATCTTTTCTGCTTCGTTAATATCTTCGGCCCAGCCTTCGAAGACACACGCCGCAAGTGCTGCTCCCTTCATCGGTTCGCACATGCGTTCCCAAGTTATGGGTGGCCCCGCATGGAGGATAGTCCGGTCACCGAACCCATCAAGCACGTCACCTGCAGGCTGGACATCGGCCAACACCGGGTTGCCGGCCAGTATCCGTTTAACGGCTTCACCATTGGCCGCATCAACGGTTTCACCGATACCTGCAGGCACAACCATGGCGTCACGATCCAAGCTTGGAGAGCAGGTTTGCCAGATGGGGGTTGCCGCGTGCCGGCGGCGTCCACAGAACATGAACGACGGGCACATTCTGCTTTTCGAGATCTGCGGCGAACGCCTCCAAGCCAACATTTATGACACGGACTTCGTCTTGTAGCAGTTCATCTAGTGTCATTGAGTCCTCATTTTTTAACATTAAAGGCCCCCCTAAGCTACGAGCATGGAGGAGCGTGATCCCTTAAAAACATAAAAATTCGACCACATCCAGTATATTTTACATATTTCAATCTTTATTCGAAATTAATTGCCTTTATGCATCATTTTAACTATCCTCGCTTGCGTGTAAATCCCTGGACGATGACTTGCGTCCAAGGTTAAGTCGACTGAACTGATAATCGAAAAACGGGCAATAAATTATGCAGGAATCAGAAATCATTCGAGTGCCAATGAGCGGACCGGGCGACGTTTCACAAATCGCTGACCTGTTCGATAGCGGCGCACTTAATCCCCAACATATCGTTGCGATCATGGCACAGACTGAAGGCGATCCTTTTTGCCGCGGTTATGCGACACTAGCGACAGAAGTACTTCTGTCCGAGCGTCTAGACATTTCTCGAGCGGAAGTCTTCGATCGCATTCCCATGCTGATGATTGGAGGTACCGGCGGGATCATGTCTCCGCACATCAACATCTTCGTGAAAAAACCTGCATCCAAAGACGGTGGACAAGCTAAACGCCTCAGTCTGGGGGTCGCCAGTTCGCGTGAACTCAAACCAGAAGAATTGGGTACCATGGTGCAGGTCGATCTGGTTGCCGACACGGTAACAGCAGCGATGAAGGACGCAGTCATCACCGATCCCTTAGATGTTGAATGCGTGGAAATCAAATGTCCGGCAATGACGCCGCAACGAGTCATGGAAGCCCAAAGCCGTAACGCCAAAGTAGTCAGCACCAACGCAGCCGCTGCCTCGTCATTCGCCAAGGGCGCGTCTGCGCTTGGCGTTGCAATAGCTACTGGCGAACTGCAGCGCGATCAGGTGGACGACGCAAAGATAAATACTGACAAATCTCTGTTTTCTTCCGTTGCTTCTACCTCGGCCGGGGGCGAGCAGGTTGCCTGCCGTGCTGTGGTGATAGGCAATGTCAAAGGTGCTCCCGGACAACAGATCGCAAGCCGAGGCCTGATGGCAGACCAACTTGACGTCCTCGGGGCACGCAAAGCATTTATGGGCGCGGGCTTGGAAGTGAAAGACGGGATCGTCACCGAGAAAGATCGCTCTCGTGTCGTCAGCGTATTTGTTAATGCTGGCGCGGATGCTGTGTCCGCGGTTCGCGATAATAGGCATGTTCTGCACTCCGACTTCCTCGCTCCCTTTGCCGGAATTCAGGCCAAAGCTGTTGCTCATGCCGTGG
>CAYXUT010000192.1:0-5414 GCA_964468005.1 uncultured Magnetovibrio sp.
CCGCCAAGTCCTGGAAACCGAGGCCGACAAAAAGCGCTAATGCCCAAAACCATACAGCATGGCGCTGTACGTACAGGCTGAGCGTATCAATCATTGGATTCTACGTAGCATCGAACCCATAAACTGTCCTTGCCGCTTCCACCGTAATCAACCCGTCGGCTACGTCGGCGGCAACTTTCGCCCGGTCGC
The DNA here is from genome assembly GCA_964468005.1 of uncultured Magnetovibrio sp. Classification (GTDB taxonomy): domain Bacteria; phylum Pseudomonadota; class Alphaproteobacteria; order Rhodospirillales; family Casp-alpha2; genus TMED8. The sequence continues at coordinate 190 of CAYXUT010000192.1, forward strand.
GGTTTTTTGCATAGCCATAGCCCGCACCCCCGGGTGTGTGCAGTATGACGCGTTCACCGGCCTCTATCATTTGCGTACCTTTGCCCGCAAGCTCCATGCCAGATGCCAGGGTAACCGACCCGGCATCACCATTGTCCCCGCCCATGCGGCCGCGCGCCGGGAAGGTGACCCGGTCGAACGCAGCCAGCAGTTCCATGTCGGCGTCAATGGCCGACGTGATTTCAATCACCTGACCAAGCCCGCCTCGGGTTGCACCGGCGCCGGCAGAGTCGGTTCGATATTCCTTTCGGTGGAAGATCAGCGGCGCCACGGTCTCATTGATCTCGACCGGTGTGCCGCGCACGCCGGAAGGATAGGCGGTGGCCGAAAGGCCATCCTTAGTGGAACGCGCGCCAGTGCCACCATTGGTGACGGCGGTAATGGCGAAGATCGAGGCATTGTTGGAGCCTCGGTCGGTCTCGCCCCGAAAAGTCAGGTTCCAGAGCGCGGATGCACCTTCCGCCGGCACCCTGTCCGGCACGGCCTGCACCAAACAGCCGAACACCACATCCGGCAGCATCTGCCCGATGATATGGCGTGAGCAGACAGCGGCGGGGTAGGGCGCGTTAAGGACACTGCCTTCCGGCGCGGTAACCTTGAGCGGCGCCAGAGAGCCAGCATTATTAGGTACGTCCGGGCGTACGATGCAACTGATGCCGAAGCAGGTATAGGCGGTGGTGTAAGCCATCGGCACATTAATGCCGTACCGTGATTTCGAGGAAGTGCCATCGTAGTCGACGCTGATAGCATCGTCTGAGATCGTCAGGCTGGCAACGAGATCAAGTGGCTCCTCGAAACCGTCGATGGTCATTGAATTACGGTAGGTGCCTTTCGGCAGCTTGGCGATCTCCGCCATCACGGCATCGTGGGAATGCTCGTAGATAAAGTCCGATATGCCCTCCAGATCATCCAGGCCGAACTCCTCCATCATCTCGACCAAGCGCTTACAGCCGATGTCGTTGCAGGCCGCAAGGGAATAGACATCGCCTTCGGTCTCTACCGGCTGGCGAGTGTTTTGGCGCACCATAGCAAGCAGCGTGTCGTTCATAACGCCCCGGTCGGCCAATTTCAACATCGGGATGTAGATGCCTTCCATGTGCACATCGGTTCCGTCCGGCCCGGTGCCGAGCCCACCGATGTCGGTCAAGTGAGAAGTGCAGGCCAGCATACCGACCAGTTTTCCGTTATGAAAAGCCGGCGTGGTGAGGACGAAATCGTTGAGGTGACCGGTACCCATCCACGGGTCGTTGGTGATGTAGATATCGCCTTCTGACATCTCCTCCAAAGGAAAGTGATCGATGAAATGTTTGACCGCCTCAGCCATGGAATTGACGTGTCCCGGGGTTCCAGTGACAGCCTGGGTGAGCATGCGGCCTCGTCTGTCGAAAACGCCAGCCGATAGGTCACCGCATTCGCGCACAATTGGGCTGAAGGCCGTGCGCATCAAGGTCTGAGCTTGTTCTTCGACAACCGAAATCAGGCGGTTCCACATGATTTGCATATGAATGGTATCAAGGGCTTGCGATTTTCTGCTCATGCTGGTGACTCCGGTTTGCGCTCAAGGATAATGTAGCCGTTGGCGGCGATGTTGGCATTGAAGCTGTTGGGCACAAAGGATGATGTCTCGTCCTCGGCGATTACCGCGGGGCCTTCGATGGTCTGGCCTGGTGCCAAATACGGTCGCCAATAGAGTGGGATATCACGTTCTTTTCCCAGTGCGGGGTCGAAGATATGGCGTTTGCCAAAGGGCTTTGCTGCGCCTGCTACTGCAATGTTTTCAATCTTCGTTGGCGTTTTTACCTTTGTGGAAATGGTCAGCGCCCAGGTTAGTACCTCCACGTCAGCATTGGGTAACGTGCGAGCGAAGAGTTTGGCGTACTCTTGGTCATAGGTGTCCTGAAGAATATCTATGTCGTCGTCGGTCAGGTGTCGGGCTGGTAATGGTACGACGATTTCGTGGCCCTGGCCGGCGTAGCGCATGAATGCAATGGCGTGTTCCTCGACTTCTACACCGGGCGCGCCGGCTTTGACAACAGCCGTCGCCTCAGCCCGCATCTCTTGCATAATCGCATTGACGGCGACTATGTCGAGTGTGTGGAGATGCATAGAGCGACTGCGCACCACCTCATAGGAAACTGGCGCGCGAAGGAAGCCGATAGCGGAGCCGACACCGGCATTGGTAGGGATAATAATTTTAGCGATACGCAACTTTTCAGCTAGCCGGCCTACATGTAAAGGCGCCGCGCCACCAAAAGCGACCAACGTATGATCGCTGGCCTCATAGCCTTGCTCAACCGCATGCACGCGCGCCGCATTGGACATCGTTTCATCTACCATTTCGATAATCCCGAAGGCGGCCAAGTATGTGGAAAGGTGAAGCGGTGCGGCAACATATCTTTCGATAGCAGACGTTGATTTTTCCGGCGAAAGCTTCACGCGCCCTCCAGCAAATAATTCTGGATCGATGCGACCCATGTGGATATCGGCATCTGAAATTGTGGGCTCGGTGCCGCCGTGATCATACGCGGCGGGCCCCGGATCGGCACCGGCGCTGTCGGGACCGGTTGTGATCTGGTTCATGGAATCGACGCGTGCGATGGAACCACCGCCCGCTCCTATCTCAACCATCTCGATGACCGGGATGCGCAATGGCAAGCCACTGCCCTTCGTAAATCGAGCCTGGCGGTCAATTTCAAATTCTCGCGCTGTACCTGCCGTCTGTTCTTCAATTAAACATATTTTTGCCGTAGTACCGCCCATGTCGAAGGAAATAACCTTATCGAGCGACAGTTCGCTGGCGATTTGTGTCGCCAGGATAGCGCCGCCAGCCGGACCTGATTCCACTAGACGAATGGGGAACTTCCGCGCCGTTTCTAATACCGTCAGGCCTCCGCCTGATGTCATCATTAAGACTGGACAGCGCATACCTAACGCTATCAGTCGATCTTGCAGGCGGCCTAGATAACTCGACATTAAAGGCCGTACATAGGCGTTGGCGCTGGTTGTAGTGAAACGTTCGAACTCGCGGATTTCCGGGCATACCTCCGACGATAGCGATACCCATAATGACGGGCTAATCTCCTCTAGGATTTCGTGGACCCGCATTTCATGGGTAGGATTAGCGTAGGCATGCATGAAGCCGACCGCGATGCTTTCCGCGCCAGTTGCCAAGATTTCTGGTACAAGCTTTCGAAGCGCATCCTCATCGAGAACGGAGAGAATATTTCCTTGCGCGTCGGTGCGCTCCGGTACCGTAAAGCGGCGGCTACGAGGCACCAAAGGGGTGGGCTTTTCAATCATCACGTCGTATTGGTCGTAACGGCTCTCGTAGCCGATCTCCAAAACATCGCGAAAGCCCTCTGTGGTGATCAGCGCCGTCACCGCACCCTTGCGTTCGATAATAGCGTTGGTGGCCAGCGTCGTGCCGTGAAAGAAGACGCCTAGCTCTGAAGCTGCAACGCCGGCTTGGCCTAGAACATGTTCGACACCTTCCAGCACACCTTCCTCGGGTGCGGTTGGCGTAGTCAGTACTTTCACAGTCGTAAGTGTGTCCTTTGCTTCGAGCACGACATCGGTGAAGGTGCCACCGATGTCTATGGCGAGGCGGATATTTGGAGATGGATTAGTCACGTTAAATTAACCTTTAAATTTGATTTGGCCTGATTAAGAATGTTGTCCGTCATCAAAACAATTGGGGTTGTTGAGCGTTTTTTCTAACGGTGGGTGTGGCTCATCTTTGTTTGATGTTAAGCCGCTTGGCGTTGATGGTTCAAGCGACGGTTTTGGATGGTTGGTTTTTTGATCTTCCAGCTATTCAGCCATGCTCCCCATGAAAAAATGGATGTTAAAAAGAATCAATGTCCGTTTTAGGGACGAGTTGCTAAACAGCGAAATCTTCTACACTTTGAAAGAGGCACAAATAATCATCGACAAATAGGGAAAACACTACAAAACAAAGAGACCAAACAGTGCCTTGGGGTACCGGTCCTGGAAAACACATCGTCCGGAAGGACCAAAAGCCACTCAGACATCAACCTACACACTAGACCACTCAATGGGGACGGACCATGGTCATCTAACAACCCGCCCAGCAGAACGGATTTAGATATCAAGGGCGGCTATGGTATCAATTCGCAAGTTTAACATCACATTTTCTATTTTTAGGGTATGTCTCCTATTTTCTATCTTTGCTGATTGTTTTTGAGGCTATTACGCGGAAGCTTTTTTTCCTATTCTCTGCAATAGGTTGATAAGATTGGTGGTTATATTGTAGAGATCGCTGGCACGTTCGGTTTCGCCTAAGGCTTGGCAGTCGGCGCCGGGTTATTCATGTCGGACTTCGGCTAGGTGGCTTATATGGGAATAGTACCGCTAGAAAGCTACGGTAACCAGCTGTGGTCAATCACGAATAACTTTCCTCCGAAGTCCATTCCGCTATTCGTTCTCTTCGGCGTAATTTTGCTCTGGTGTAGCGTCACTGACCGTATATACAATACCCTTTCTCTCTGGTCTTCTCCGCTTTTGGGATCAAGGTTCTCATGCGGATCCTAATCATCAATCCAAATACTAGCAGCGTCACCAATATTAGAATCAGGGGTATTGTCGAGCCATTAATCCATGCCCCGAACGAGGTTGAGGTGGTTTCGGCCCAATCCGGTATCGAATTCATCGAAACCATCGTACAGTCCATGTCTACGGTGCCGGCGGTTCTCGACTTGGTTAAAACGCGCCATGAAAATGTTGATGCAATCATCATTGCGGCATTCAGCGATCCAGGTCTCTCTGAAGCGCGGGCGATCGCGGCCTGCCCTGTGCTCGGTATCTCAGAGGCCGCCATGAAGACGGCGGCACGGATGGCAAATCGATTTTCTATCATCACTCTGGGACCGCAACTTTGTGAAGTAATTTATGAAAATGCAACCAACTATGGTGTGGCCGAACAACTAACAGAAATTCGAGTTCTTCCGTGGACTGTCGCCGAAGTTTCCTCCGACCCATCGGCCCATAAAAAAGCCTTCGCCGACGCGTGCGAAAGCTTAGTCTCGGAACAGGATGTTGGAGCAGTAATTATCGGCGGCGGCCCCCTTTCGGGGATTGCCGATGCCATCGCCGGTGACCTGCCCATTCCGGTTCTTGATGGCGTACGTTGTGCGGTAGATATGGCCTTGGAATTGTATCGGCAGGAG
>CAYXUT010000193.1:0-5390 GCA_964468005.1 uncultured Magnetovibrio sp.
AACCTGTGACCTACTGATTAAAAGTCAGTTGCTCTACCAACTGAGCTAAGCGCGCCGAAGAGCGAGCGGGAACATAAGAAGGTCGGTCCTCTCGGTCAATATCTTTTGCACATTCAGGCGATATTTTCGCCTTCGCACCTTGCTCACCTGGCATCGATCTTTTGCTTCACCCGGTCATGCACATTGGTCGAGACGAAGCTAGAGATATCGCCGCCCAGTTGGGCAATTTCCTTTACGAAACGCGACGCAATGAACTGCTGGCGCTCGGAAGCCATCAGGAACACTGTCTCGATCTTGTTGTTGAGACGCGCGTTCATTGACGCCATTTGGAACTCGTATTCGAAATCCGAGACAGCGCGAAGCCCGCGTACCACCATGTTACCATCCTGGGAAACAACGAAATCCATCAATAAATTGTCAAATGGCGCGACGGTGATGTGAGCCCCGTCCTCAAGTCCCGCGATCTCAGATTTTACAATCTCCACGCGTTCATCCAACGTGAACAGCGGCACCTTGCCGATATTGACAGCGACACCGACGACCAGCTTGTCGACAAGCTTGGCAGTGCGCGAAATGATATCCATATGCCCATTGGTGACGGGGTCAAATGTTCCTGGATAAACTGCTACGCGTTCGGAGCTCATGACTAATCCTCTTTTCCCCCTTGGTCATCTTGATTATCTTCACTGCCTTCGGCGTCTTCACGAGCGCCGTCCCCTTGCTGATCGCCGGCTTCGGCATCTTCGACGTCAGTATCTTCGCCATTCTCATCTTCGCCGCTCTCGTCGCGAAGCCGGCTAACAGACACCAGACGCTCCTCTTTGGCGACCTTGAACACCGTGACGCCGCGCGCCCCGCGCCCGACGATGGAAATCTGGTTAATAGGGCAGCGGATAATCTGGCCGCCGTTGGATACCATTATGATCTGGTCGCCATCCATGACCATGAAGGCAGCGACGATGGTCGATGGCGAGACTTTCTTCCCGCGGCCAAGCTCGATGCCAGTAACCCCCTTCCCGCCACGCCCTGCGATGCGATACTCATAAGCCGACGAACGCTTGCCCATGCCATCTTGGGAAATCGTCAGGATGAACTCCTCGTTAGCGGCCATTTCCTGAAACTCCAGTTGCTTGAGCCTTGCCGCCAGTTCCTCGTCACGCTCCTTATCCTCGGCGCGATCGGTATAGTCGCCGCCATTGAGACGCCTAGCAGCGCCGACCGCTTGTAGATAGGCGTCGCGCTGCTCGATCCCCACCTTGACGTGGCGGACCACGGACATGGCTATGACCTCGTCGCCAGGGCTGAGCTTCATACCGCGCACGCCGGTCGACGCCCGGCTCGAAAACACCCTAACAGCCTCGACCGGAAAGCGAATCACCTTGCCACCACGTGCCGACAAAAGCACATCGTCATCCTCGGTGCAGGTGCGCACGCGCACAAGCTTATCGCCCTCCCCAAGCTTCATAGCGATTTTTCCGTTAGCCATGACGTTGGTAAAATCACTGAGGCGGTTGCGGCGCACGCTGCCCGACGCGGTTGAGAACATGACGAAGAGATCTACCCATGTTTCCTCATCTTCGGGCAAGGGCATCATAGTGGTGATGGTCTCCCCGTCCTTCAAGGGCAGCAGATTGACCATCGCCTTGCCGCGCGCCTGTGGCGTGCCCAAGGGCAGCTTGTAGACCTTGAGCTTGTATACGATGCCGGTCGACGAAAAGAACAGCACCGGTGTATGGGTATTGACTACGAACACTTGGCTGACGAAATCCTCATCGCGCGTCGCCATGCCGGAACGTCCCTTACCACCGCGTTTTTGTGCACGGTAGGTGCTCAAGGGCACACGCTTCATGTAGCCGGCGTTAGTCACCGTGACGACCATATCCTCGCGCTGGATCAAGTCTTCGATGTCGTGCTCAAATTCCGATTCTTCCATCACCGTGCGTCGTTCATTAGCGAACTGTTCGCGCATTTCCATCAACTCGGCGCGCAAAATACCGTAGAGCTTCTTGCGCGAACTCAAGATCGAGAGATATTCCTCTATATCGACGCCGAGTTTATTGAGGTCGTCGCCGATCTTATCGCGCTCAAGCCCGGTGAGCCTGTGCAGGCGTAATTCCAGGATGGCGCGAGCCTGGGCTTCGGAAAGTTTGTATTTACCGTCGACCACGGTGTGGCCGGGCTCATCTAGGAGCTCGATCATCGGGGCCACATCGACTGCCGGCCATTCGCGTGTCATCAATCTCTCACGCGCCGTTGCCGGATCAGAAGCGGCACGGATCAATGCGATGACATCGTCAATATTAGCGACGGCTACCGCCAGGCCGGCCAGCACGTGGGCGCGCTCGCGCGCCTTGCCTAGCTCAAAGACTGTACGCCGGCGGATAACCTCTTCGCGAAACGCGATGAAGGCGACCAGAATCTCCTTCAGGTTCATCAGTCTTGGCTGGCCGCCATCGAGTGCAAGCATGTTCACGCCGAATGACGTTTGCAGCGGCGTGAACTTAAAAATCTGCGCCTGAACCACTTCGGGCTCCGCATCGCGCTTCAATTCAATCACCACGCGCACGCCGTCGCGGTCCGATTCATCACGCAGATCGGCGATGCCCTCAATGCGCTTGTCGCGCACGGCCTCCGCCATATTCTCGATCATCCGCGCTTTGTTGACCTGGTAGGGCACTTCGTGGACGATGATCGCCATGCGGTCCTTACGGATTTCCTCGAACGAGGTTTTGCCGCGCATAACAACAGAGCCGCGCCCGGTATGGAAGGCCGACAGCACGCCGCTGCGCCCAAGGATGGCGCCGCCAGTCGGAAAATCGGGTGCCGGGATGTGGTTCTCTATCAACTCATCAATGGTAACGTCCGGGTTATCGATCACGGCACAGCAGGCATCAATGACCTCGCCCAAGTTATGCGGCGGAATATTTGTCGCCATGCCCACGGCGATACCGCCAGCACCGTTGACCAGCAAGTTCGGAAAACCGGCCGGAAGGACCTGCGGCTCATTAACCGATTCGTCGTAGTTGGGTTGGAAATCGACGGTCTCCCGGTCGATGTCTTCAAGCAAAGCATGCGCCGCGCGGGCCATGCGCGCTTCCGTATAACGCATGGCGGCAGCCTTATCACCGTCCATGGAGCCGAAATTTCCCTGGCCATCGATAAGTGGCAACCGCATAGAGAAATTCTGCGCCATGCGCACCATCGCATCGTATATCGCCTGATCGCCATGCGGGTGGTACTTACCCATGACGTCGCCGACGACACGCGCCGACTTTCGGTGCGGTCGGTTGTACTCGTAGCCGTTTTCTTTCATCGAATAGAGGATACGGCGGTGCACCGGCTTGAGGCCGTCGCGCACGTCCGGCAACGCCCGTGATACGATCACGCTCATTGCGTAATCAAGGTAGGATGAGCGCATTTCATCTTCGATGGTGACCTGGATCACATCGGAATCGTGCGTTTCTGTCCTCCCCGCTGGCGGCTCGTCTTCAGACGCCGAATCAGATGGTGGGTCGGAAGGCGTTGTCAAAGGAAATTACCACTTACTTTCATATACTTAGATAAATAAAATCGGCGCAACCTGGCGTCGCCCCGAGTCATGAGACCCTACCATTTCCACCTCAAACATACAAGCTGATGCCCCCCCAAAAAGCCCGGAAAACCTAGCCTGAAGAGCGTCTTTCAGAGTATGAAATCTTGAACCAAACGGCTGCCACGAAAACCAGTATCATGGGCACCGCGAGCATCATGTTGACCGCTGACCAACCAAGCTTGGCATGCAGTGCGCCAGATGAGAAGCTAGCAACAGCCGTGGTGCCAAAAACCATGAAATCGTTCGTTGCCTGAACCTTGGCCTGCTCGTCCGACCGGTAGGTTTCCGTAACCAACGTGGTGCCACCGATAAACATGAAATTCCAACCTAGTCCCATCATAATCAGGCCGCCGGTGAAGTTGGCAACATTAATACCTGAAAGATTGATCGCCATGGCCGAAATGTTGAGCACCGACCCGGCAATAATGATGTTTATCACGCCGAAACGTCTAATCAGGTTGCCCGTGAAGAAACTAGGCGCAAACATGGCCAGAATGTGGGCCTGTATCACCGTTGCCATGGTCGAAAAACTAAAGCCGCAATTAGTCATGGCCAAAGGTGTCGCGGTCATCACCAATGTCATTACGCCGTACCCCAACATGGCGGACATGAGCGCGAGTATGAAAGTCGGCTGGCGGACGATCTCTGAAATTGGCCTGCCACCCGCCAGACGTTTAACCGTCGGCTTGGGGATTCGCACGCCTTGTAGGAGGACAATGGTCAAGGAACTCAACACCATGATCGCCGCATAACCTCCAGCAAAAAGCACTGGATCAAACAGGTCGACCGTCCACTTAGAAATTTGTGGTCCCAAGATGGCGGCAACCACCCCGCCGGCTAGCACATAGGAGATGGCTTTGGCCCGGTATTCCGGCCCCGCGGTGTCCGCGGCAGCGAACCTATAGTACTGCCAGAACGCAATGTGCGCACCGAGCAATAAGCTGGCACAGGCGAACATCCAGAAATCGCCCTGGAAGATGGACCAGCAGGCCAAGCCACCGCCAGCAAATCCCAATGTCTGACCAAAGGTGAAGCCGGCGCGCCGTCCGATCCGAGCCATCAGCAGCGATGCCGGGATCGTCGTCGCCATGGTCGCCGTAAACTGTAAGGCCAGCGGCACCGTCGCCAACGTCTTGTCTTCCGCCAGCACCAGCCCGGCCAGGGCCGAGATTGTCATCACCATCGACGTGCCGGTCATGGAGAGCGCCTGGCAAACGGCCAGGACCCACACATTTCGGCGCGCAACGCCGTTGCTTTCAGCCTGGGCTGTCGGTGTCACGGAGCCAACTCTTGAAATTCCAGACGGGTTGATGATGAGGCCGCGCGCATTCTTATGGTGATGACAAGGGTCGGTCAAGGTGCTTTGCCTGTCACCACACCATACCGACATGATCGCGGTAGCAACCATTTACCGCGACCTCATGGACGGCGACACTAACGTCGGTGAGGCTGACGGCAAATTAGCTGAGCTGTCGGGTGACGCCCCGTTCTCGAACAGTTTTTTCTATGGGCGAGAAGGCCGCCAATTCACGAAATCCTTGTGGATGGAGCGTGGCCTTCCTCACCTCCACCCCATACTTGGAAAATGGGCTGTCGGGATCTATAGATTTCCGCGTGTTCTAACGTATCCGAACACATTTGAAATGGGGAAAACATCGTGTCAGTCAAGTCAACCTAACCTTGCCAGTCGTCTCACCGACAGATTTCGGAGATGAAGACACGGAAATGGCGCGCTACAAAGATGAAGGCACCGCACGGGTGCTCGCCATGGACAACCGAGGTCCCGTGCGTTTCGGCT
>CAYXUT010000194.1:0-5380 GCA_964468005.1 uncultured Magnetovibrio sp.
CATCCCACTGCATCGACGACGCTCGCGAACTCCACCAATGCCCCGTCACCCATCAGTTTGACCATGCGGCCTCGGTATTCGGAAACCCTGGATCCGAAATGCTCGTTCCACAGTGCTTTAACCGCAATGTGTGTACCAGCTTCGTCGTTGCCCATGAGCCGCGAGAAACCCACTACGTCGGCAACTAGTATAGCAGTGAGACGCCGTTCCATTTACGGTCCTCCCGTAGGATAGAAACTAGTATTAGCTAATCTAGACCAAGTTACCGAACTACCGTGCAAAAATCCATGTAGATGGGGATTGTTCCGTATTCCCGAATCTAGCCAAGGCCCAACGCAGAACACTCCCACAGAACCTCTCCAAAATCCATTTTTAAAACCCTCGGGTGACGTTATGATGCTTATAGATCCCCCCATGAGTGAGTTTGGTTAATTTTGTTTATAATCAGGGACACTTTGGAAGAGGTTTGTGAAAGCCCCTCATACAGACATACGCTTTCAATGTCCTTCCCCCTATATATGAATCACGTTTGATATAATTCCTTTACGGCGTTTCTCTTACGATATAAAAACTTTTGAGCTACTGAACCAATAACACATCGTAAAGATTTGGTACTTCTAATCGGCCATCATTTTAATCAAAACTTACGTCAAATTCTGTTTTCTTCTGAGATTGTACGAGTAAAGTCCTTATCTTATGGAAGACATCGGACCAAGAGCCTCGATTTTTTTGCCTAAATAATCTCATTGTCGGATACCATGGTGTGTCATCCCTATCCAACAACCACCTAAAATCTGGGGCGAATGGTAATAACATCCAGACCGGTTTTCCCATAGCGCCAGCAAGGTGTGCAACAGCGGTATCTACTGAAATTATAAGATCCAGTTGATCAATAATTTTCGCGGTATCGTCGAAATCCTTTATATCTTTTGCGGCATCTACAATAGTCGCGTCACCAGAAATACTCTGTAGGTCGCTTCTCCGATCACCCACCTGTAGACTAAATAGTTGTACACCGACTATGGATGCCATGGGTATGAAATTACGGAGCTGTATCGATCGGTTTTTATCGTTATTGTGTGTAACAGAGCCTGCCCACGCGATTCCAACGTTTTTGTTTTCCTTTTTCAGGTTATTTAGATAGAGACCATCATTATCTGGGCAGAGATAAGGTATATTTTCAGGTATTGATGTGGCGGTTGTACCCATAATATAGGGCAAGCTTAAAAGTGGTGCGCAAACATCATATTCAGGTAAAGGGTCTCCACTAACAACCAAATGATCTATTTCTGAAATGTTTGAAAGCAATCTAAAAAGCGGTCTCTGGCATTCAACAATTATATTACCGTTAAACTTGGAAACTTCTTCAACATAGCGAACAAATTGTATTGTATCTCCAAGGCCTTGTTCGGCAAACAATAGTATTGTTTTTCCATTTAACGACTTTCCATCCCACAAATTTTTTTTAAACTCATGGGCTGGTTTCTTAGCGAGTGTCGTTTTCCATCTCCACTCATACTCTTTCCAACCATCTTCAAAATTACCAAGGGATAGCAGCGCTAATGAAAGATTGAGATGAGCAAGTGCATAATTAGGTTTAAGCTGAAGCGCTTTTTTATGGCTTTCTATTGCTGTATCGAGTTCACCCAACGCCTGAAGTGAAAACCCAAGACTGGTATGTGCCTTAGCATCATTAGGGTTTATTTCAAGTGCTTTGCGATAACTATCAACAGCTTCGTCTGGCTTCCCTAGTCTTCGTAATGTATTTCCAAGATTATAGTATGCGCCCGCATAATCTGGATTGATACGTAGGGCTTTCTGATAACTTGTTACTGCATCATCCAACTTTCCTAACTCTTTGAGCGCCGCGCCTAGGTTGCAATATGCTACGGCGTAGTCAGAATTAACATCTAACGCTTTGCGGTAACTTTTAATCGCTTTATCTAACTCGCCTAATTCCTGCAGAACTACCCCTAGGCAGTTGTAGGCCTCGGCGTGGTTCGGATTAAAAATAAGAGCTCTCGAAAAAAGCTCAACAGCTTCATTCTTATTTCCTATTTTCTGGTTAACCAGAGCAAGATTAAATAACGCAATAGGATGGTATGGATCGTTTTCCAATATATTTTTATAAACACTTTTGGCCTTCCTTAGCCTGCCAGAACTTTGATACTGTGCAGCCGAATGCAAGGCCTGATTAATATTTATTGGATCTTGATCTGAAGAGATGCTTCTTGTTTTATAATGTTGAGAAATGTTTTCTGTAAATTTCCTAATCCAGTTCATTCGCTTCGAGTGAAGGCCATCCTCTGGGTTCATGGCATAATAACAAGTAGGTTTGCCAGTTGCTTGATGCCTAAATTGAGTTCTGAGTGCATGAAAAACATTCCGGTCGGAGCTCATACCTTTTTGATCGCCCTTTAGGGGGATCGTCCAATAACGGAGTACCGGTTCGCATTTTATTTTATCAATCATCAGGCAATTCGGATCGACAAAACCGCCAAATCGTTTCTGAAAAAAACCAGTCTCTACGCCAGTTGATTCCCAAATGTCGACGCATAACCGGTGACTAGTATCTTTATCCACAAACCATCGCAGGCTATAGGCCCAATCTACGTCTTTAATAGCATTCATTAATGAAGAGAGATGCGCAGTATCCCACCAATTGTCATCACCTAGATAAGCCACGTACCTGCTGTTAGCGAGGTAACTCAAAACAGTCCTCATAGCGCCTCCATCTTTAGCAAGGTGGAGACCGCCATACCGTACCGAGGTTGAGTACCCGATATCCATAACTGTCACAAAGCAGTTTTGAGGCAGCGATCGGCAGATATCGGTAATAGTTTCGCGTGGAGCATCGGATTGATCTATCCCGATGAGGATCTGAATTCTCCCTTCAAAGTCTTGAGTGAAAATAGATTCCAGTGCGCGCCGTAAACTGGGCCTAAGGATCGTTGGAATTACAACAGCAACATCGAAAGATTGCTGAATGGATGTTCCGGGATGGCCAATATTATGCCCGACGGACTGAACTTCTACGTCCGAGGTTTGATCACGTGCTATCGCATTGTCATCGTCAAATTTCATGAGCTAGCGCCCTAATTGTCGAACTATACAGGCAATTTTAGGCACGGCCAAAAATTTAGGGTGTCATTTCCTTTGATGCAAGGCAATGAGATCGAACCGTAGTGTGGTCATCCGTTGTGTCACGGAGTTCCCGGCCACCAGTAACCGTAATGTGCCTCTTTCGCAATCAATTAGGGTTGGGACGCAAGGGGTTCGGCGTGTCACAGGGGAGGAATTCACCATCTCCAGGAGTGGCTATACATTCCCCGTTCTCAGCAACCACTCGCCCCCTGGACAAAACCGTGGCCGGCCACGCCTGAAGTTTGATACCTTCGTAAGGCGTGTAGTCAACGTTGTGGTGCAGACGGTCATTAGTGAGCATGAATTCAGTCTCCGTGTCCCAGATAACCAAGTCCGCATCACTACCGGGCGCAATGGTTCCCTTCCGCGGGAACAAGCCGTACATCTGCGCTGGTCCCGTAGACGTAACCGAGACGAACGTATGAGCATCGATCCGACCTTTTAGTACGCCCTCTGACATCAGCAGCGGAAGGCGCGTCTCGATACCAGGGATACCATTGGGAATTTCACTAAACTTGGCGTCGCTGCCAGCGTTTTTCTTGCCTTTGTCATCATCGAAACGGAACGGCGCATGATCGGAAGAAAACACCTGAAATACACCTGTTTTGATGCCGCGCCAAATGTGCTCTTGGTCATCCGCTGTGCGCGGCGGCGGGCTGCAGATGCATTTCGCCCCCTCAAAGCCCGGTTGGGCCAAATCATCAGCTGTCAGGAACAGATATTGCGGACAGGTCTCGCCGTAAATCCGAATACCGCGCGCCTGCGCGTTCTGAATTTGCGTCATCGCCTCTTTGCCAGAGACATGCACGATCAATACCGGTACGTCCATCAATTCGGCCAGCGAGATGGCGCGGTGTGTCGCCTCGCGTTCAACTACGGGTGGGCGGGAGTGGCCGTGGAACCTAGGCGCAGTGTTGCCGGCGGCCTCAAACATTTCGGTCAACCAAGCGATGCAATCGGCGTTCTCGGCGTGTATCATGGTCATGGCGCCCTCGCGCCTCGCTAGATGAAGGACGTCGAGAATTTGGCGATCGTTCAGTTTCAGCGCATCATAGGTCATGTAGATTTTGAAATGTGAATAGCCGTCCTTAATCAGAGCCGGCAGTTCTTGTCCCAGCACGTTCGGCGTCGGATCGGTGACGATCAGATGAAAGGCGTAGTCAACCACTGCCTTGCCGTCGGCGCGCCGATGGTAGTCTTCAACGGCGGCTCGCAATCCTTCACCTTTGACCTGGCAAGCGAAAGGGATGACCGTCGTCGTGCCGCCGCACGCCGCCGATATAGTACCGCTGGTGAAATCATCTGCCATGATCGATCCGTCGTCCATCGGTTGGTCGAGATGGCAATGGCTATCAACACCACCGGGTGTAACCATACGCCCAGCCGCGTCGATTTCGTTCTCCGCCGTCTCTCCAACAGTGCCGATCGTCTGAATAACACCATCTCGGATGCCTACGTCTGCCGTGTAATTATCAGTCGCGGTCACTACGTTTGCGTTTCGGATAATCGTGTCCAGTACAGGCATGGGGAAATCCTCAGGCGATTTTCAGTTCAAGTTCCTCGACGACCCGTTCCATCCAAGCAAGGTCATCCCCGGTGGCTGGAAGTCGTGGCGAGCGAGGCGGACCGACGGTAAGGCCCATGCGATCAAGCGGCGTCTTGGTAGCTGTCACGAAGCGGTGTTCGCCCACCAATTCGATGACTGGCAAAATCCGTTTAAAAATTCCGCGCGCTTTGGCGACGTCGCGAGTATGGCAGCCTGTGCAACACTTAGTTGATATCAGGGTTTCTGGTATCAAAGGCGACAAGGCCGGAATATGACTGGGTGCGGCTCTCGCCGGAATATTCCAGCATATGTGTCACGCTATCGAGCCACTCCAAACCGGTGACTTCGTCGTCGCCAATCGCATCAATACTGGCATATTCGGAAATGGTGACAAACTCGTTTTCACCGAGCAACAGCGCTTTGGAACTGATCGCGTTGGAATAATCATAGGACTTCAAAGCCTCCAAGAACGCGTCCTCAAACCCGTCTTTGACTTTGAATTTCACCACCGAAACGACATTCATACGGCGCAAGCTCCGCGCCTACCAAGTTCCCCAACAATAAGGCTTTCGCCAATTTGTCCAGCAAGTTGGTTTTTGTAGTTTTTGACCAAACAGCACTCTCCATAGTAAGAGAAAACCACGTTGCCTCGATTCTTTAGACCCCTACAAGAACTTTTTTAGTAAGGAC
>CAYXUT010000195.1:0-5365 GCA_964468005.1 uncultured Magnetovibrio sp.
TGCATAGCACAAGTCGTTGACGGTCTCGCATCCAAAACAATCGGAATCCAAGGAGACCCTGCCGACGTACTGTGGTTTTATGAAATGGTTATGGCCCGAGTGCCAGGCCACCCTTTCCGGCCATGTGCCATGCCGGATGCGTACACCACTCCAGACCCCGGGGGGAAAGTTACCGACCGCATCACGCGCGAACCTGCGGTCGACATGCTTACACCAGCATGGGCACAGGCATTTGCCCAGCGTGAAAAACTTATTCTGTGGCAAGTTGGAAAAGGAGCCCGGGTTCACGGAAAAAGCAACACTTTCAAACCTGTTGTTGACGTGTCGCAGTCTCTACCGGAGAAAGCCAATGGGTGAGGCACACGGCCTCAATAAGCGTACGCGCGGGTGGCTTCGTTTCATCTGGGAAAAAGCTACGACGGAAGACGACTGGAGTAGCAGTGGCGAACCGCTACCTTGGTGGGATCGCACGACCACCCCACCTATGTGCTCGTTTCCACGCTTTGATTTGTCAGAAACATCTTATGCCTTACCCCTAATGGCTGACCAAACGCCGGCGTGGAGGGAAGTGTATACTCGCATAGCCGACGAACTCGTCGGCCGCTATGCGACATTCTGGGGAGCCGTTGACTGGTTGTCCCTCATTGGCCACGACCCGCACCAGGACCAGTATCCGCCCGAATGGCTAGTTTTTATGCCCGAACATGTAAGGGGTCGCTACGATCCTCCAGGTTGGACGGCCAACGGCGTCGAACCATGGGGCTTACAGCCGGACCCGATTGGAGCGGATGGCAATTTGTTCTTCCGAGGCTTTTTCAATTTATTGCTCGGCACCTATTCATATGTATCCGGTGACGACAAATGGGAAAAGCCTTTCCAAGTCACTGGATACAATGACCGCTTGTTCCAGTGGACCCAACACAGTATCACCGAGTTTATAGAGGACCAATGGTCGGAACGTCCACAGGGACCCAACTGCGAAAACACGAAAATTTGGCCCTATTGCTTGAGCGCGGCGGGATTGAGCCTCCAACTGCATGATAAAATATTTGGAGGCAATTCGCATTGGGTTTACGACCAATGGATCGAATTCGCCAAAAAGCATTTCGCCACTCGTAACACCAGCGGCGACATCACATCTTTCGCGTTTTATTACGACCCGTTGGAACAATTCGCCTATTCACCACCGGCCGGGTTGGCCGGGTTGTCAATGTTGGCCCCGTTATTCTACTTGTACCCACAGGCCCCCGAATTCGGCCTGGAACTCTACGAGGCCGGGATACGCGACCTCCGCTGGGACGATCCCGCGAAGTCGATATTTCAAGCGTTCAACGATCCCCGTTGGATCACGATGACTTTGATGCTGGCCCGGGAAGTCGGTGACCTGACCACTGAGTCACGTCTCATGGCTGTCGCTGACAAAGAGTTCGGCCCCGATTTCTTTGGCGACGACGAAGATCGTTTCGCATGGACGTTCGGCCTGGACGACCCGCATCCACGTGGCCAACTTAATGGCCTGTTGATCTTACGAGAGATCGGTGAACGGGGGGCATGGACAAACATTTACAAAGGTCGGCATGACCCGCAGTTTCAGCTACCGACCGTCGAAGGCGTCGACTTTCCTAATCTGGGCATCTCCGAGGCTCACAACATTGTTACCGAGGGCGCCTTACACATGTCTACTTATGCCGCTACGGCCACAAAACGAGGGCAAACAACTAGCTGGAAAATTACACAGCTTCCAAATTCCGCAGGGGTAACGGTGCTCCGCGATGGTGAAAAATACAACGATTGGAGAACGATCGATGAACATACCATCGAGATCACTTCACAAGTTGCATCGCACCGCTACCGTATAGTCGGCGAATCCGCGGAAGATGCCGGAGACGAAAACCAGAGAACAAGTTCAACACAGCAACACGGCAAAATTAGTAGTCCCGCTGGAGCAGCGGCAAAAACGAATCATCAGTACCCGCCGGCCTCACCACCGGGTTGACACTCTTGTTGAGCGGACTGCCGTGAGCAGCCGTAACCCCGAGTGAAAATTGACGTCATTAGGATAGGATATCCTCACAGGTGCATGTTCATCTGTACAACAACCAGAACATCAACGCTTGGCAATATTCCTTTCCTCCGGTTCCGGATCTCAACCGATGCTCGTCAGGAAATTCAGGAGTGCCTCATTAACCGGCCCGGGACGTTCCATCTGTACCCAATGGCCTGCACCTTCTATATAAATTTTGCATCGTAGATCCTTGACCCTCGTCTCTAACTGGTCAACCCAACCCTCCTCAAACTGTATTACTAAATCCTTCGATCCTAGTAGAAACCCAGTGGGCACCTCGACCTGAGCTGCCTCAAGTTGGGGGGTCAGTTCGATATTCCGGTCTATGTTCCGATACCAATTGACCGGACCTCGAAACCCACTCTGTCTATATTGTGCTTCGTAGTAATCAAGGTCTGTTTCCGTTAGCCAAGACGGTAAAGACGGTGGATCGACCATGCCGTCGAGGAATTTTGAAGTCGCAGGCTTCGAGCCAAACCCGATGTCGTCAGGCACATCCCCGGACACCGAAAAATAGACGGTGCGAAGCGATTTACGCACGTCCGCCTCAAGCTCCGCTTCAACCACGCCGGGCGCCTGGAAATACACTATGTACCAGAACCTATCCCCGAAACTCTCTTGCCTCGTATAACTTCCGACTTTCCAACTTGCAGGGGGCGGCCAGGGCCAGGGGACACTCATATTGAACAACGCATGCAAGCGTTTCGGCCGCAGAAGAGCCACGTGCCAAGCAACGATTGCTCCCCAATCGTGCCCAACCAAATAAAATTTTTCATGGCCAAGCGCATCAGCGATACCAGTCACATCGTCAGTCAATTGAATGGCATCGTAGGCTTCAACCTTGTCTGGGCAGTCGCTACCTCCATACCCACGTTGATCAGGAACTGCCACCTGGAAACCGGCTGCAACCAACGGATCGATCTGATGGCGCCACAAATACCAACATTGAGGGAATCCATGCAAAAGAATGATAAGGGGTCCACTACCCTCGACTACCGTCCTGAGTTTGACACCATTTGTTTCGATCATTTGCAAATTACGTCGCTGCATTATCGTGCTCCTTCGCCTCACGTCATATCAGAGTTTTGACGGCCCACGAATCAGAAGTATGTGGCTCCAGTACGCGTGGTCTGACGGAACAATTGCCCGGTTTTACACAAGCCCTCGTTCTTGCGTTAGTCAGTAATCGGACGGCTGAATTCGAGAAAATATTGATAGGGTAGGAACTCGACCGATCTGACCAGATCCAGGCCGGCATGTTGAAATTCCTTCTCGACCGCATTGGATGATAACCGCCATTCCGGCGGCGGCCCTATCGGAATCGAACCGTCCTTGAAATCTACCACTATCACTCGACCGTTGGACCGTAGCGCAGGCACGAGTGCGCGCACGTAATCTACTCGGTCGGGAAGATGGTGGTAGGTATTACAGATGAAAATCACATTCGCGGACCTTGGACTCAACTGGGGATCATTGGACTCGACCTGCCGGGCCATATAATTCTTTAGGCCGCGCTTCTGTGCATCGGCGTTCATGTACTCGACCATGCTAGCTTCGACGTCCAGGCCAAACACGGCTCCCTCCGGCCCAACCAGTTCTGCAAAGCGACGAGCAAAGTAGCCAGTGCCCGCCCCAAGGTCGATTACCAAATCACCCGGCAGGAGCCGCATGTGGGCCGCTACCTCGTCCGGTTTTTGCCAGACATCACGCTCGGCATTTTCAAATAGCTCGAGTGCCTTGTGGACACTCGGAAAGCGGTGCGCGGTTGGGTCACCATGGTGGTCCCGCATTAGATCACGAGAGCCGTTATGTTCAGTTTGTTCAGCTTGCTGGTGTCCGGAATGCATTTCATATTGGCCTGTCCACGCCGCCGGGCTAGCCATACTCAGGGCAAACACGAGCACTAAGAGACGCGTCAGTAAAAGATGGCCCCGTCCGTTCATACATACATTCGATCGATTAATTCGGGGTATTTAGATCGTTTCCGACACCCGAGAATCTCTTACTAAAATTGTCCACGTATCGTTTGTCCTACTGGATCGGTCTAAGAATGCATCAAGAAGTTGTTCGACACCGTTGTCTTAGTTCCCTTATAAAACGCCTTCTATAACGTGTATCCCGTTGAATACGGTGGGCCTTCTCAAGGTCGAATGTTGACAGTTGGTCATTCGGCGCTGCCTCGTAGATTGTACCCCAACAGACTAGCTCTACTATGACGGGTATAAGCGCAACACCCTTTTCGGTTAGCGTGTAGACTATCTGCCGGCGGTTTTCCGCATCCGAATGCTTGGTAACGACCCCACTCTTCTCGAGTCGCCTAAGCCGGTCCGTTAGTATATTCGTCGCGATACCTTCACCCGAGGCAAGGAACTCTTTAAAGTAGCACTTCCCGAGGAACAACATGTCGCGAACGATTAAGAGGCTCCACTTATCACCGAGAACGTCCAGAGAGCAACTTACCGCGCAACCCGACCGTCTAATGCCTACGCTGAGCGTCATTATCGTTCCCTTCTACACGAATAATCTCCATTATATAAGTAGTTGACGCATCTCTTATCACTTGTTATGTGCAACCGATTAAGCGAGGCTGGACAGTCCATTACAGTACCGACAGAGCTTGCAGAAGTGATTACCAGACACCATTATAGATCAAGGGAGGACGCAAAATGTCAGAAGCACAATCACTTCCAGTCGTGGCCGTACTGGGAGTTGGACCAGGACTCGGGGCCGCGCTAGCCCATCGCTTTGCCGGGGAGTACGCTATCGCGATTAACGCTCGTCGGGCCGAGTACCTGAGTTCGCTAGCGTCAGATCTTCGAGCGAAGGGGGGCAAGGTGCTGGAAGTCCCAGCCGATCTTGGGGATCAAGCTCAGGTTGAAACCATTTTCAAAACGATTGGCGAAAAACTCGGACCCCCCGAAATCTTGCTCTATAACGCAGGCAGCGGGCTCTTGGGCACAATCGAGGACATCACTCCGGAACAATTCGAAACAACCTGGCGAGTAAACGCATACGGTGCATTCCTCAGCGCTAAGGCCGTCGCCCCCGCCATGATCGCACGGGGGCACGGGACCATGCTGTTTACAGGGGCAACCGCGGGGGTCAAAGCCGGTGCCCGGTCAATAGCCTTCGGTCCTGCCAAGTTTGCGATGCGAGGTCTAGTGCAATCACTCGCGCGTGACCTAGGTCCCAAAGGGGTACATGTGGCATGGGTTAATGTCGATGGGATCATCGATATCCCGGGTCGCGACTTTGCGCAGCTCACGGAAGAGGACATGCTCAAACCAGAATCTATTGCTG
>CAYXUT010000196.1:0-5300 GCA_964468005.1 uncultured Magnetovibrio sp.
CGAAGCTTGAACAAAATGACGATTAGTCTGCCCTCAAATTTCCAAAAATTCCCATCATACCCTAAAAAATTGGCTGGCGATTGCCAAGTTTCATACCAAAGCGCTGGCCGAAATCCCAGGCGCCGAGTTAGTCGCCAGCTATTCACGCCGCGATGACGCCGTCTCCGACCTTGCCATCCGCCACGACGGCCGCGCCCATACGAACTTTGATACCTTTCTCACCTACGATGAATTGGTCGTGGTCGCCATTTGCATGCCGAGCAGCGCACATCTGGAACCCGCAATCTCTGCGGCACAAGCCGACAAATAAGTTTGGCTGGGGTACCAGGACTCGAACCTGGAATAACGGAATCAGAATCCGTCGTGTTGCCAATTACACCATACCCCATGCGTTGGGACGTCTATTTAGCGAACCCGACGAAAAAGGCAACACCCGCATGGTCCGCACCGCGAACTATACACCAACTCCGCGCTTCGGTGGGACGTAGATGATTGCTGCATCGCAAGGGCCGCAACCCTCACCTGGACAAAACCCAGCCGGGGCATCGAGCCTTCCCGTGGCGGCCGGCATCTGATACATCCCTCTTCATGAGTGACGATGGATGCAACCGTACTCGTGGCCGGCCGGTCGCCGGTCGTGGCAAAAAGGGCAAGGGGCGCAGCGCGCGGGTATCGGGTCGCAACGTCTCGACCCGGGTGCATACTGCCAAGGGCCGCAAGACCTCTTCGACGCGTTGGCTGCAGCGCCAGTTAAACGACCCTTACGTGACCGAGGCCAAAAAGCTCGGTTACCGCTCACGCGCCGCTTTCAAGCTAGTCGAATTAGATGATCAGTTTCGCTTCCTGAAACCTGGTAGGCAGGTGGTCGATCTCGGTGCCGCACCGGGTGGCTGGACCCAGGTCGCGGTGGCACGCTGCAATGCCGATGCCGCGAACACGGATCCCGTCGGAAAGGTGGTCAGTCTCGATATCCTGGCCATGGAGCCAATTGCCGGAGCAACGCTGATCGAGCACGATTTTCTCGATGACACGGCGCCGGAACAATTGGTCGAAGCACTTAGTGGCCCCGCCGACGTAGTGCTTTCTGACATGGCGGCCCCAGCCACAGGCCACAGGGCCACCGACCATCTGCGCATCATGGCGTTGTTGGAGACGGCACTCAATTTTACCTACCAAATATTAGGGCCTGGCGGCGCCTTCGTCGGCAAGGTATTGCAAGGCGGTACGGAGACTGACCTTTTGACGGTCATGAAACAGAACTTCCACACCGTGCGCCACGCCAAGCCACCGGCAAGCCGGGACGGCTCGGCAGAGACTTACGTCATCGCGCTTGGGTTCCGCAGCCATAAGGGCAAAAGACAAGAATAGGAGACATCATCATGAAGATTGCGGTCATGGCTGCCGGCGGGGTCGGCGGATATTTTGGCGCCAATTTAGCCAAAGCTGGCCATGAAATCAGCTTTATCGCGCGTGGTCGGCACTTGGACACCATTTGCAAAGACGGTCTGAAAGTCGAAAGCCCCAATGGCAATATCCATCTCCAGTCCACCGTGGCGACGGACAACCCCGCCGATATCGGCCCGGTCGATGTCGTCATATTTGCGGTCAAGCTAGCGGACATGGAACCCGCCGCCGAGGCCTGCAGGCCGCTTTTGCGCGATGGCACGGCGGTGATCCCGTTCCTCAACGGTGTCGATGCGCCGGAGACCCTGGTTCGGGTGCTTGGTCCCGAATATGCTTGCGGTGGCGTTGCCTATATTTCGGCCCTGATATCGGCGCCTGGATGCATCCGACAGGTTGGCGAGTTTGCGCGGCTGGTGTTCGGCGAGATCGACGGTCGGCGCTCTGAACGCCTTCAGGCCTTCGAGACGGCATGCGCCGATTCGGGCATCAATCACCTGTATTCCGACGATATCGACGTGGCGCTCTGGGAGAAGTTTTCAGTTTTGGTGCCGATGAGCGGCATCACCGCCGGCGCCCGCTGCCCGATTGGGCCGATCCGTGCTGAGCCACTAGGGCGCAAGGTGTTCAAGGCTGCAATGGCCGAGGTCATTGCGGTGGGTAAGGCCAAGGGAATCGCCCTCCCCGACGACCTGATGGAGCGCCAACTCCATTTTTTCAACGGCTTACCCGATGAAATGAAGGCCTCCATGCTAGTCGATCTAGAGGCCGGAAAGGCCTTGGAAGCGCCATGGCTCTCGGGCGCGGTAACGCGCATGGGCCGCGAGGCCGGTGTTGCGACACCGGTCAACGACACGCTATACGCCATCCTGCAGCCGTACGCGGCGGGCACACTGTTGCCGTGAGCACAAGTTCGATTTTATGCGGCTTGGAATCCCTTCCGGCATATGTATGATGGGGCGCCAACCCGACAAGCCCTTTCCTTGGAGGTTGGCATGGAAGATATCCTTGAAGCATTGACATTCGATGACGTACTTCTGGTGCCGGCCAAATCCGACGTGCTGCCGCATGAAACCGATACCAGGACGCGCCTGACCCGTACCGTTGAACTTGGCATTCCGCTGGTGTCGTCAGCCATGGACACGGTCACCGAAAGCAGCCTCGCCATCGCGCTGGCGCAGGCTGGCGGCATCGGGGTCATCCACAAGAACCTGGAACCTAATGAGCAGGCCGGCGAGGTCAAGGCCGTGAAGAAGTTCGAGAGCGGCATGGTGGTCAACCCGCTGACCCTAACACCGAACGCCACCCTTGCCGATGCCTTGACCTTGCAACAACAGCATGGATATTCGGGCTTTCCCGTGGTCGAGACCGATAGCGGAAAACTGGTTGGGATCCTGACAAACCGCGACGTGCGCTTCGCCGACAAACCGGGCCAGCCAGTCAGTGAACTGATGACCGCACACACGGATGAGAACCCGCTGATTACGGTCAAGGAAGGCATCTCGCGCGAAGACGCCAAGAAACTTCTGCACAAGAACCGCATTGAACGGCTATTGGTGGTCGATGACGATTTCTGTAGCATTGGACTGATTACCGTTACCGACATCGAAAAGGAACAACAGCACCCTAACGCCTGCAAGGATGAAAACGGCCAGCTCCGCGTCGCCGCAGCAACCGGTGTTGGCAACGCGGGCATCTACCGCGCCGAGATGCTTCTCGATGCCGGCGTCGATGTCATCGTCGTCGATACGGCACACGGCCATTCCACCGGGGTCATTAAAGCGGTCAGCGAGATCAAGAAGCTTTCCAACCGGGCCCAGGTGATCGGCGGCAACATTGCGACCTGCCAGGCGGCGCGGGAGTTAATCGATGCGGGCGCCGACTGCGTCAAGGTCGGCATCGGCCCCGGCACCATTTGCACGACACGTATGGTCGCCGGCGTCGGTATGCCCCAGTTAAGCGCCATCATGGACGTCGCAGAGATCTGCCAGGAGGCAGACATTCCGTTTATTGCCGACGGCGGTATAAAGTATTCCGGCGACGTCGCCAAAGCCATTGCTGCCGGTGCCGAATGCGTGATGATCGGATCACTATTCGCAGGCACCGACGAGAGCCCCGGTGAAGTGTTCCTCTACCAGGGGCGATCGTACAAATCGTACCGGGGCATGGGGTCCATCGGCGCTATGGCACGTGGCTCAGCCGACAGATACTTCCAGGCCGAAGTCTCTGATAAGCTGAAACTGGTTCCCGAAGGCATCGAAGGCCGGGTGCCGTACAAAGGCCCCGTCGGCACCATCCTGCATCAACTGGTTGGCGGGCTGAAAGCGTCGATGGGCTACACCGGCTCGAAGACCATCTCTGATCTCCGAAACAATACGGAGTTCCGCCGCATCACCAACGCTGGGCTTCGCGAAAGCCACGTGCACGATGTCACCATCAGCCGCGAAGCGCCGAACTACGGTAGCCGCAACTAGCGAAACGTCCATAGTGGTGGCAAGTGGACAATGACCGGCGTACACAAAAGCATTTACTTCTCCGAAGAGCACGAAATGCTACGCGACCAGATCCGGCGCTTCATCACCGAAAAAGTCTTACCTAATGGCGAATCCTGGGAAGCGGAAGGCATGATCCCGCGTGGCGTGCTCCGGGAAATGGGAGAACTGGGCCTTTTCGGTATCCGCTACCCAGAACAATACGGCGGTTCCGATCTCGATATGCTAGCCACCGTGGTGCTGGCCGAAGAACTGGGGCGCTGCACCTTCGGCGGTTTCGCAGTTACCGTACTGGTCCACACTGACATGGCCTCACCACATCTGGTCAACGCCGGTAACTCGACACAATTGGCCAAGTACCTGCCGAACGTAATCAAAGGCAACCTAATCACCGCCGTCGCCGTCACTGAGCCGGACGCGGGATCGGACGTCGTCGCCCTCAAAACCCGCGCGGAGAAAGAGGGGGAAAATTGGGTACTTAACGGATCGAAGATGTTCATCACCAACGGCGTGCATGGCGATCTTTATTTCGTTGCCGCACGCACCAATTCCGACGCTAAAGGCTCACGCGGCATCACCATGTTCATCGTCGAGAAGGAGACGCCCGGATTCTCGGTGGGGCGTGCGCTCAACAAAATGGGTTGGCACTCGTCCGACACGGCAGAACTGGTGCTCGACAATTGCCGCATACCTAATGAAAACGTGCTCGGTGCAGTCGATCAGGGCTTCTACGCGATCATGAAGAACTTCCAGAACGAGCGTATCGTAATCGGTGCTCAGGCCATCGGCGAGGCTCAGAAAGCGATCGAACTAACGCTGGAATACGTCAAGGAACGCAAGGCTTTCAATCAAACGCTATGGGATAAGCAAGCCATCCGCCAGCGCCTAGCCGAACGCTTGGCCCAGGTCGAGGCAGGCCGGCAACTGGTCTATCACGCAGCATGGCTGGACGTGCAAGGCGAGGATTGCGTCAAGGAAGTCTCGATGGTCAAAGCCTATTGCGCGGAATTGGCCAATCGTGTCATGTACGATTGCCAGCAGTTCCACGGTGGCTTGGGCTATATCAAGGGATCCGCCATTGAGCGAATGGTGCGCGACGCCCGTATCCTTTCCGTGGGTGGTGGAGCTACCGAAGTAATGTTTGAAGAGATAGCCAAACGGTTGTGAGGCCTCGCATCCGACGGCTTACACGCCGGTCAATCCCGTCACTCTCAAACTTTTCTAGAACGATTTTGATAACTCATAAACCGTGCCGGATATCATCCTAGCGACACAGGCTAAAATCAGCTCCAGCTACTTTCACATAGCCTCGGCGACAGCAATTCGCACATCATCGTGCTGTTCCAACGTGACATCAATCACGATGGTCGAGAGGGAGGGCCAGAAATCGGCGCTTGGACAACAACG
>CAYXUT010000197.1:0-5285 GCA_964468005.1 uncultured Magnetovibrio sp.
GTTTTCCGGAGGATGGGTATGATAGTAGTACTGGGAATGGCTGTCCCAGTCGTACACACCACCTGACGGATAGTGGTTCTATTCGTAGAACTCACCCTGACCCTTAAGCACCTCACCAACGACGGTAGCGGCGCTCTTATTCAGCACGCAGCAACACTCCAGGATCCGATTTCCTGCCTCCGCCATGGTTTCAAGATCGACGGTCGAGAGATGGTCCAGCGTTACGGGAGGCAGTTTCAGGTCGGTGATGCAAATGTTCATATCGTTAAGCGACATAAGTTGTATTCCGTTGCCCAGTATAACGCTAATGCCTGAAACAGAAAATAATGCGGCCCGGATCAAGTTGAACGTCACGAGATGCACAAACAGCAGGTGGTGGCAACGAGACCGATAAACAATATCGGCTTTTGTAGTAGCGGATAGGCCGTGGCAGTGCGTCCGTTTTTCTAGACACGTTATGCCAGTAACGGGCTCAACAATAAGTGACGAGCGCGTGAATAACTGAAATCAGTTATTCAGATAGGAAAATTTCCACATCGAAGGGCGATCCATCGCGCAGCATTTGCAACAAAACCCGGTCGCCAGGTCGGTGCATGTAAAGTGCCGCAACGGCGTCGGACGGAAAGTATACGGACCGTGCACTTACGCGAACCAATATGTCGCCAACCTGGACGCCGGCCTTGGACGCGGCACCATTTGTGTTAACCCACACAACTCGAATACCGGTTGACTGTCTTCGCTCGATTGGCGTCAAGGCGGCCAGGCGCCATCCCGGCCGCCCGGCCCGAACTCGGCCGTCGTCACGCAAATCTTCAATGACACGCATCATCAGTTTGACCGAAGTGGCAAAATTCACTCCGATATTGGCATCGCTCTGCTTGGTGAAAATAGCCGACAACAATCCGACCAACCGCCCCTCGCCATCGACCAGGGCGCCGCCGGATGCGCCGGGATTGACGGCCGCATCGGTCTGGATGAAATCTTCCACGGGATTGAACCCCGCATTCGAGCGGTTCAAGGCCGACACCACGCCGCAAGTGACACTGGTGCCGAGCCCGAACTGGTTGCTGATGGCGCACACACGCTCCCCCAATGCCGGCGGCGACGCAACTTTCAGAACCGGGAGTTCCGTACTCACCTTGATCAAGGCGATATCCGTCCTGACATCGCGACCAACGATTTCGGCGGCTTGCAGCCGCCCATCGGAAAACCGCACGTCGACGCGCTTTGCACGGCTCAGGACATGAGCGTTGGTCGCCAAATAGCCGCCGGGCAACACAGCAACGGCCGAGCCCTCCGGCTCTTCTAGCGCATTCCCTTGCCGACGGTACCCGCCCGGCCATTCAGGCAATACCGCAACCACAGATTTGGTAGCCTCGGCAATAGAACTTGCCCATGTCGGCGCTACGACAAAATCGGCCAAGAAAACAGCCAGACATAGAATTCGTCGGCAAGGTCTCCACATGTTTTAGTCGTACACTGAATTAAGCATCCTGGAAACCAGCCTTTCTTTGCTCGGAAGACCGGTTGACGGACGTTGGAACGCATGGTTTTTAGGGCATCTGGCTTCTAATGTTCTACAAGGGCTCAAACCAATGCTCGACACCTCATCTCTCCGCATAGCGCCACGCGTGCGCTTAGCCCATACTCCGACGCCGCTTGAGGCCATGCCGAACCTGGGTGCCGTGCTCGGCGGCCCCGAGCTCTACGTGAAACGCGACGATTGTACGGGCCTCGCTATGGGCGGCAACAAGGCCAGGCAGTTGGAATATTACCTTGGCCAGGCGGTAGCGGAGGAAGCCGATACGGTCCTGACTACCGGCGCGGTACAGTCGAATTTTGTCCGCCAGGCAGCGGCGGCGGCACGCAAATGCTCCATGGAATGTCATATCCAATTGGAAGACCGGGTACCGCACAACGATGCCACTTATCTGGGCTCCGGTAATGTTTTGCTCGATCATCTGCTCGGCGCCACTATCCACGAGTTCCCGGAGGGAGAGAACGAAGCGGCAGCCGATGCCAACCTGGAAGCCATTGCCGATGATTTGCGCAGCAAAGGCTGCAAACCCTATGTCATTCATCTCGGCATTGACCATCCGCCGTGGGGCGGGCTCGGGTACGTCGATGCGGGACGCGAGGTTGCTGCGCAGGCCAAGGCCATGGACATTCGATTTGACGCGGTCGTCGTCGCCACTGGTAGCGGCCTGACCCACGCCGGATTGTTAGCCGGTTTACGCGCGGCGGGCGATGCTACGCCGGTTTACGGTATTTGCGTACGCCGCGATGCCGTCACCCAACGCGCACGCATCGAACGCCGGCTGGCGGAAATTGTCGAACTCGCGGGGCTACCCGCGACAATCGCCAGCGTCAGTGATGTCAACGTCGAGGATACCTGGCTCGGGCCTGGTTACGGGTGTCTTACCGACGAAATCGACAAGACCTTGCATTTAGCCGCCGAGACTGAGGCCTTGGTCCTTGATCCAGTATATACAGGGAAAGTCATGTCGGGTTTGATCAGCATGATTAGGCGCGGAGATTTCCATATCACAGATAAGGTCCTATTTGTGCACACGGGCGGCAGCCCAGCCTTGTTCGGATACGGATCACTCAACAAATCAAATTCCGGCTAACCATACTATTCAAACCCACGTCTTTTGGGTGACGAACCCCAATCCTGCACCTTGAATGGCCAGCAAGATCCGTGATCTAGCAAGAAGTTAACCTAGGCGCGAGCAAATGAAATAGCAGGCGCCAAGGCATCGTTCTCCGTGACAAAGAGAGCCAATAGAGGCGTATTGGCCGCCATCATTAGCGGCGTTTGCGCCGTTGGCGCGTTTGTGGTAATGCGGGACGTGGTCGAGAACTAGTTCGTGGCGCTCGGTACGAGACCCGCAAACGGCCCCTATATCTCAGTAGGCCTCGGCATTTGCGATTAGATCTATTACAAACCAGTGTGCACGGCGTGCGCTGCGTTGCTTACAACGCGGGCGGTTCTGTTTACAACATCCAGACCATCATGCCAGGCGAAGTTGGAGATGGACATCACTCGCCCCAACCCCGAGTTTCGTGCAATCACAGCACTCTACAGCATACCCGCCATGGTACTGCTCAAGAAATTAGCCGGCATCAAGATCTTTAAAGAACTTGAGGGTAAACCCATAAATATTGGCAGCGGGGCTGTTCCAGATAACCAAGAATTGGGTTTATTCTGGAAACTATGCGAAAGAGTGGTTTGAGCCGTTATAAGCACGCCCACTTAATAGATCACTTTAATGCCATAACATTTTCTAAAGCTTGCAAACCTTAACTGAATTCTAACCCAGGTTTTCCATAACGGGTCATGTTCGACAACGCGCAAAATCGGAGCGGCTGGAAATGGCCAATCTTCAAGTTCTTGGCCACCGGCGCTGTGTGGACGGTAATCGCCCTGATCGTAGTCCTCGGTTGGTATGCCTTGGGCCTTCCCGATGTCGATGATGCCCTGAAGGTAACACGACGCCCCACGGTTACGCTGCTCAGTGCTGATGGATCGGTCTTCGCAACACGAGGAGATCTTTACGGCGTGCCGGTGCGAGTGAACAATTTGCCCGAAACGCTGACGCAAGCGATTATCGCCACTGAGGACCGGCGCTTCTACAGCCATTTCGGGCTCGACCTCATCGGTATCGCGCGCGCCGCTTGGGCAAATATCCGCGCGGGGCGCATCGTTCAGGGAGGCAGCACACTTACCCAACAGACGGCTAAGAACCTGTTCTTGACGCCGGAACGCTCTTTCAGGCGCAAGATCCAAGAGGCCCTACTGGCTTTGTGGTTGGAACATAAGTTCACCAAGGACCAGATCCTGACCATTTATCTCAACCGCGTCTATCTGGGTTCTGGTACTTACGGGGTCGATGCGGCGGCGCGCAAGTATTTTGGAAAGAGCGCCACGGACATATCTCTATACGAATCCGCACTCCTGGCCGGCCTCTTGAAGGCACCGAGCCGCTATAACCCACAAGCCAGTTCCAGCGTTGCCTTGGAGCGCACCCGTCAGGTTCTAAAGAACATGGTCTCCGCTGGATACCTTTCGGAAAAACGGGCGGCCACGGCCACGAAAAGACGGAGGCAACGGTACCGACAGCCAGCCACCGATGGACGCTACTTTGCAGATTGGGTATTATCGCAGCTTGGTGACTACGTTACACTTGGTAACCGCGACCTGAACGTCACCACAACCATGAACCTGGGCCTGCAACGAGCCGCCGAGCGTCATGTGACCGCTGAAATCGCCGGACCTGGCAAGAAGGCCAGCGTCAGCCAGGGCGCGCTGATTGCCATGGCCGGTGACGGTGCGGTCCGGGCGCTGGTAGGTGGGCGCAGCCACGGAGAAAGCTCGTTCAATCGCGCCACACAAGCAAGCCGCCAGCCAGGCTCAGCTTTCAAGCCGTTCGTCTATCTGGCCGCGCTTGAGGCCGGCATGACGCCGGCAAGCCCCGTCGACGACATGCCTATCGATATTAACGGCTGGAAACCGAAGAATTTCGATAGTAAATATCGAGGCACTATTTCGATGGGTCAGGCGCTGGCCGGATCGGTCAATACGGCAGCGGCGCGGATCGCCCACATAGTCGGCCTTGAGCGTGTCGCCGATACAGCAGCCAGATTAGGCGTGCCCGGCCGCATCAGGCCACATCCCTCGCTGGCACTCGGCACGCACGACATGCGGCTGATCGACCTGACCGCAGCCTATGCACCCTTTGCTAATGGCGGCCATGCGGCATGGCCCTATGGCATCGTCGAGATCATGGACGGCGACGGCAACAAATTATACCAACGCCGAGGATCGGGCCTTGGCCAGGTCGTCGCGGCCAAACACGTCAGGGCCATGAATGGCATGTTGGCCGGTGTGCTCAGCCATGGCACCGGGCGCGCAGCTCGCCTCAAGCGGCCCGCCGCAGGCAAGACCGGTACCAGCCAGAACCACCGCGATGCCTGGTTCATCGGTTATACGGCCGATCTCGTTACCGGGGTCTGGGTCGGAAATGACGACAGCGCGCCGATGAAGCGCGTCACCGGCGGTGGCTTGCCGGCCCGCATTTGGAAGAACTTCATGATCGCCGCGCACTTAGAACTGCCGACGCGGGGCCTTCCTGGCGTTGAGGGCACGCCGCCGCCTGAGCCGTCGACGCCCGCATCATCGATAACAAAAGTTGCTCCAGCTTCAAAAGAACCCAGCTTCTTCGACAGTATCATCTATTTCTTCTCAAGCGGAGCCCGCGACTAATACGCCTTGCCACGCCAGG
>CAYXUT010000198.1:0-5276 GCA_964468005.1 uncultured Magnetovibrio sp.
TACCGCCTTGAAGACGGCAAACTCTGGTTACCTGACGCGTCGTCTCGTTGATGTTGCGCAGGATTGTATCATCGTCGAGAGCGATTGCGGGACCAAACGCGGCATTACTGCCAATGCCATCATCGAAGGCGGGGACGTGGTTGCACCGTTAGTCGACCGTATCCTTGGCCGGACCGCGGCGGAAGACATTATTCACCCGGATACTGGTGAGGTGCTGGTCAAGGTCGGAAAGTTGATCGTCGAGGAAGACTGCGTTGTCATCGAAGAAGCCGAGATGGAACAAGCGCAGATTCGCTCCGTTCTGACCTGCGAATCTCAGGAGGGCGTGTGCGGAGCTTGCTACGGTCGCGACCTGGCGCGTGGCACACAGGTCAACAAAGGTGAAGCTGTCGGCGTTATCGCCGCCCAGTCTATCGGTGAGCCAGGTACTCAGTTGACCATGCGCACATTCCATATCGGTGGTGCTGTACAGCGAGGAACTGAGCAATCCAGCGTTGAAGCCGCGGTTACTGGCAAGGTTTTGTTTCACGATTGCAACACCGTCAAAAACTCAGATGGTTTGCAGATAGTTATGAGCCGCAACGGCGAATTGGTTTTAATCGATGCCCAAAAGCGCGAGCGCGCCCGCCATCGTGTGCCTTATGGCGCTAAACTCTTGGTCAAGGACAAGCAAAAGGTCGAACGTGGTGATAAGCTTGCCGAGTGGGATCCTTACACACTGCCGATTCTGACCGAAAAAGAAGGTATCGTGCACTACATGGATCTGGTCGAGGGCATTTCCATGACAGAGCGCCTTGACGAGGCGACGGGCATCGCGTCCAAGGTCGTTGTCGACTGGAAGCAGCAACCGAAAGGTGGCGATTTGAAACCACGAGTTACGCTTCGCGACAAGAAGGGTGAGGTCGTGACTTTGGATAACGGTCTGGAAGCGCGTTACTTCCTGCCAGTCGATGCAATCCTCTCGATTGATGCAGGCCAGACGGGACATGCCGGTGATGTTTTGGCGAGAATTCCTCGAGAATCAGCTAAGACCCGTGATATCACAGGTGGCCTGCCTCGGGTTGCAGAGCTTTTTGAAGCGCGCAAGCCGAAAGATCACTCCATAATCTCGGAGAATGAAGGACGTGTGGAGTTTGGCAAGGACTATAAGAATAAGCGCCGAATCGTTGTTGTTCCAACCGAAGGTGATGATGATCCGGTTGAATACTTGATCCCGAAAGGCAAGCATATCTCGGTGCAGGAAGGCGACTATGTGCGGATCGGCGATTCGCTCATGGATGGGAATCCCGTGCCGCACGATATTCTTCGCGTGCTCGGTGTCGAGGCCTTGGCGAAATACCTGATCAACGAGATCCAGGATGTCTATCGCTTGCAGGGTGTTGGTATTAACGACAAGCATATTGAGGTCATCGTCCGCCAGATGCTTCAGAAAGTGGAGATAGTCGATCCGGGCGATACCACTTATTTAATTGGCGAATTAGCAGATCGCTTGGAGTTCAATCGGATCAATACGGAAACCAAGGCAGACGGTGGCAAGATTGCCAAGAGTTCCCCGGTGTTGCAGGGGATCACAAAGGCTAGCCTGCAAACGCATTCGTTCATCTCGGCGGCTTCCTTCCAGGAAACCACCCGAGTGCTCACGGAAGCTGCTGTATCCGGTAAAGTTGATCACCTCCTCGGCCTCAAGGAAAACGTCATCGTTGGCCGCCCAATTCCCGCCGGGACTGGGGCAGTAATGAATCGTTTCCGCGAGGTTGCACAAGAACGCGACGACGAGTTGTCTGCGCTTGAAGTCGAGCGCGAGGCGAAAATGGCCGTTGAATTGGGCCTCGAAACGCCCATGGAGGAGGCTCCCGTTGAAGGTGCTGACTGAGTTTAAATCGTAGTGCAGTACGGATGCGGTGGGTTGGCTATTCGGGTCGTTGCAATCATTTGTAAAATCAGCGTTCTTTGTACTTGACGCTGCAACAGGCCCTCACTATATTCCGCCCACTTTGCAGGGGCTGGTGGTAGGCCCAGCGGTTTAGACGCAGCCCTGGACGCAATTACGGAGCTAAAAAAATAGGAACACGTCATTCGGGCGTTCTGTGCAAGCCCGCCCGGCGTGTTTTGGCTGAAATCACGGTGTCGCAAATCCACAACCAATTGGTTTTGTTTAATAATTATCCGCGGTTTTGAGTTGCATTTGGTTTTTTGGTCCGATGATGGAGATGGACGTTAGGCATGCCAACGATTAACCAGCTGATCCGAAAACCCCGCAAGCGACCGATTACCCGTAACAAGGTGCCGGCGCTGGAGGCCTGTCCGCAAAAGCGCGGAGTATGCACACGCGTCTAT
Source organism: uncultured Magnetovibrio sp. (assembly GCA_964468005.1). GTDB lineage: Bacteria > Pseudomonadota > Alphaproteobacteria > Rhodospirillales > Casp-alpha2 > TMED8. Next base: position 2,338 of record CAYXUT010000198.1, read on the forward strand.
ACGACAACACCTAAAAAGCCGAACTCGGCGCTGCGTAAGGTGGCCCGTGTGCGTTTGACCAACGGTTTGAGGTGACGAGTTACATCCCAGGCGAAGGCCATAATCTTCAGGAACACTCGGTGGTGATGATCCGCGGCGGTCGTGTCAAGGATTTACCGGGTGTGCGGTACCATATCATTCGCGGCACCCTGGATACCCAAGGCGTCACTGATCGCCGCCAACGCCGTTCTAAATATGGCGCCAAACGGCCGAAGTAAGGGAACCTTGATATGTCGCGACGTCATGCTGCTGAAAAACGAGAGGTCCTACCAGATCCCAAATTTAAGGATTTGGTGATTACCAAGTTCATGAACTGCCTTATGGTTGATGGTAAAAAATCATCTGCCGAGCGAATCGTCTACGGTGCTTTAGACGGAATCCAGAGCAAGATCGGCGGAAGCCCGTTGACGACTTTCCATGAAGCCATCGAAAACGTGAAGCCGACCGTTGAGGTCCGCTCCAGGCGCGTTGGCGGTGCCACCTACCAGGTGCCGGTGGAAGTCCGCTCCGACCGCCGCCAGGCCCTAGCTATTCGCTGGTTGGTGGAAAACGCACGCAAACGTTCTGAAAATACAATGGTCGAGCGCCTGTCCGGCGAATTGTTGGATGCGGCCAATAATCGGGGAGCTTCAGTTAAGAAGCGTGAAGACACGCACAAGATGGCGGAGGCTAACAAAGCCTTCTCACACTACCGTTGGTAATTCATACGGAAGACCGTTGAAAATGGCTAGAACCACCCCTCTTGAGCGCTACCGCAACATCGGCATCATGGCTCATATTGATGCCGGTAAGACTACAACTACAGAGCGCATTCTTTATTACACCGGAAAGTCATACAAAATCGGCGAAGTCCATGACGGCAATGCTACGATGGATTGGATGGAGCAAGAGCAAGAGCGTGGCATCACCATTACTTCGGCGGCGACGACAGCGGAGTGGAAAGATCACCGTGTCAATATTATCGACACGCCGGGCCACGTTGATTTTACCATTGAGGTTGAACGCTCGCTTCGCGTGCTTGATGGTGCAGTCGCGGTTTTTGATAGCGTTGCGGGTGTTGAGCCCCAGTCAGAAACGGTCTGGCGCCAGGCCGATAAATACAAAGTGCCGCGCATTTGCTTCGTCAACAAGATGGACCGCATAGGTGCCGATTTCTATCGCTGTGTCGATATGATGATTGATCGGCTTGGTGCGGCTCCGTTGGTCATGCAGCTTCCGGTCGGTACCGAATCTGATTTTGTTGGTGTTGTCGATATTCTGGAAAAGAAAGCAATCATCTGGGACGAAGAGAGCCTTGGTGCCAAGTTCCACGAAGAGGAAATTCCTGCTGATTTGGCTGACAAAGTTGCTGAATACCGTGAAAAACTGATTGAGACCGCCATCGAAATTGATGACGACGTGATGGAATCCTATCTTGAAGGCAACGAGCCCGATATTGAAACCCTCAAACGCTGCATTCACAAAGGGACCGCCGATCTTAAATTCGTACCGGTACTCTGTGGCTCTGCGTTTAAGAACAAAGGCGTGCAGCCCTTGTTAGACGCCATTGTTGACTATATGCCTAGCCCGATCGACGTTGCCGCGATCAAGGGTATCAAGGCTGGCTCTGACGAAGAGATTGAGCGCAACAACTCGGACGATGAGCCGTTCTCGGCTCTCGCCTTCAAGATCATGAATGACCCGTTCGTCGGTTCGCTGACCTTTGCACGCATTTACTCGGGCGTTCTGGAAAGCGGCCAGAGCATCATGAATACGGTCAAGGGCAAGCGCGAGCGTGTCGGCCGTATGTTGCTTATGCATGCCGACAACCGTGAAGAGATCAAAGAAGCCCGTTCCGGTGATATCATTGCTCTGGTTGGTTTCAAAGACACAACCACCGGCGACACGCTTTCCGACCCCACCGATCAAGTGGTTCTGGAGCGCATGGAATTCCCCGATCCGGTGATCGAGATCGCTGTCGAGCCGAAGTCCAAGGGTGATCAGGAGAAGATGTCCGTCGCGCTGGGTCGACTGGCGGCAGAAGACCCGTCGTTCCGGGTAACCACCGATTACGAAAGCGGCCAGACCGTCATCAAAGGCATGGGCGAGCTTCATCTGGAGATCATCGTTGATCGCATGCTTCGTGAATTCAAGGTCGATGCCAACATCGGCCAACCGCAAGTCGCTTATCGTGAAACTATTTCGCGCGAGACCGACGTTGATTATACGCACAAGAAGCAGACCGGTGGTCACGGTCAGTTCGCTCGCATCAAGATTAAATTTGAGCCGTTGCCGCCGGGTTCCGGCTTTGAGTTCAAGAGCAAGATTGTCGGTGGAAACGTACCACGCGAATACATCCCGGGTGTGGAGAAGGGGCTTTCTAACTCAATGACCTCGGGCGTGCTTATGGGTTTCCCGGTAACCGATGTTAAGGCGACACTCTATGATGGCGCCTCGCACGATGTTGATTCCAGTGTCATGGCGTTCGAAATCGCTGCCCGTGCCGCTTTTCGCGAAGGCTGTGAGAAAGCCGGCCCACAAATTCTTGAACCGGTCATGCGGGTCGAGGTGGTGACGTCAGAAGAATACATGGGTGACATCATTGGCGACTTGAACGGCCGTCGCGGCCAAGTCAGTGGCATGGATCAGCGCGGTAACGCGCGGGTAGTCAACGCCATGGTTCCGCTGGCCAACATGTTCGGTTACGTGAACACGTTGCGCTCTCTGAGCCAGGGTAGAGCCCAATTCACCATGCATTTTGATCACTATGAGGTAGTCCCGAACCAGGTATCCGAGGAACTGCGGGCGCAACTCGCAGGTTAAACATTAGGGGCAATCAGAATTAAGGCATACGGAGAACCGAAAAATGGCCAAGGAAAAATTTGAGCGTACGAAGCCGCACTGCAACATTGGCACGATTG
>CAYXUT010000199.1:0-5244 GCA_964468005.1 uncultured Magnetovibrio sp.
TACAAGGAATTGATATCATAGGGTTTTCGCTCCTCGTCGGCGATATGGGAGCGGCCCAAGGATCAAGACAGAACACGATCGCCATTCCGGATGACCGACAACCGATCTAGATAGTTCATGACCGTGATGGCGTGAGAAAATATGATCCAACGCCGACGGAGGATACAAAGGCTTGGTCAAATTTTTCCGTACGATCCTAAGAAAGTGGCGAAATTACGTGGTAATGCGAGGCCGTGAGTTTCACATTGTTGTCTTAACCTTGCGATAGCGACCGGGAGGTCGGGCGCAAGCTATTTGGAGCCTAGATTAGCAACGTGTTTTACCTCGCGGGCGACTTGATGCCATACAGGTATTTTCGTTTTAAAAATGACGTTCACTGGAATGAGATCGGAAGTATCAAGGCGGCCGAAGCCATTCTCAGCTATCCGGGGCTGACTCAATATTTTACCAACTCTGAAAAGCGCGCGATGAAAGTTCCGACCAACGCGCGCGATCAACTTGCGTTGGTCGACTAGGTCGTTAATTCCTCGCGGTTCTTAAACTGATCCAAAGCCTCCGGGTTAGCCAGTGCCTCGGCGTTTTGAATGGTGCGGCCATGCACCACGTCTCTTACTGCGAGTTCGGTAATCTTGCCGGATTTTGTGCGTGGGATGTCGGTGACCTGGACTACGCGTTGCGGGGCGTGGCGTGGCGTGCAGTTGTCTTTGACCTGTCCCTTAATTCTGTCTGACAGGACCTCGTCTAATTTTATTCCTTCGCGCAGGATAACGAACAATACGATACGTACATCGTTATCCCAGTTCTGACCGATGACGATGGATTCGAGCACTTCGTCAAGCTTTTCCACCTGGCGATAGATTTCCGCCGTGCCAATCCGCACGCCCGCGGGATTGAGTGTGGCGTCGGAGCGGCCGTGGATAATCATCCCGCCATGCTCCGTCCATTCAACGAAGTCTCCATGTGTCCAGGTGTTGGCGAAGCGGTTGAAGTAGGTATCGATCAGCCGTTCGTCGCCAGGGTCGTTAAGGAACGACGGCACGGTGGGAAAGGCCTTAGTGCAGACCAATTCGCCCTTGCCGGACGGGAGGTGGTTACCGTTATCGTCGAAGACGTCCGCCGCCATGCCTGGTGTGCGGCCTTGGATTTCACCGCGCCATACTGGCTTAGTCGGGTCACCGCCGCAAAAACAACCGGCAATGTCGGTGCCGCCGGACATGGACATAAGGTGTATGTCGGGCTTGATGTTGTTGTAGACGTAATCGAAACCCTCCGGCACCAGTGTTGATCCGGTGGAGCCAAGCGTCCGCATGGACGAAAGGTCGTGTGTTTCTTTCGGGTTTAAGCCGGCTTTGTTGCAGGTATCGATATATTTGGCTGACGTGCCGAACAGGGTCATGGATTCGGCCTCGGCGAAGTCGAACGCGACATTGCGATCCGGATAGAAAGGGGATCCATCATAAAGCAGGGCCGTTGCGCCAAAGGCGAGGCTGCCAACCAGCCAGTTCCACATCATCCAGCCGCAGGTGGTGAACCAGAAGACTCGGTCACCTTCCTTGATATCGCTCGACAGCATGTGTTCGGCGCCATGCTTGAGTAGCATGCCGCCGGTTTCGTGCACGATGCATTTCGGTTTTCCGGTCGTGCCTGATGAATAAAGAATATAAAGCGGATGGTCGAAGGAAACGTAGGCGTATGCGATTTCATTGGAGTTGTACGCGGACGTATAGTCAGGAAGTGTCACCGCGTTAGCAATAGACGACACATCGGGCTCGATGTTGGCGTAGGGTACGATCACGACACGTTGGACGGTCGGAAGGTTATCCGCGATCTCTGCGACCTTGTCGCAGATGTCATGCGTCTTACCGTTATAGAAATAGCCATCAACAGCGATCATCACCTTAGGTTCAATCTGGCCGAAACGGTCTAGCACGCCGTCAACACCGAAATCCGGAGAGCACGACGACCAAGTCGCCCCGAGACTAACCGTTGCCAACATACAAATAGCGGCCTCCGGCATGTTGGCGATATAGGCGCCGATCCGATCACCGACACCGACCCCATCAGCTTTTAAGGCCTGTGCCACGACGGAAACCGCGTCACGTAGTTCGTCACGGCTCATGCGGCGCTCTACACGGTCTTCACCGCGAAAGACCAGTGCGTCTTCATTGCCGCGGTACTTAAGAAGGTTTTCGGAGAAATTTATCCTGGCATCAGGAAACCACTTCGCACCCGGCATCTTGTCACCATCGACGAGTACGCGGTCTCCCCAGGTTTTGGCTGTAAACCCGGCAAAGCCCCTGAGGCTATCCCAAAATTTTTCGCGCTCATCGACTGAAAATTGGACCAGCGCATTTGAGTCCGGTATATCCACGGACCATTGCTGCTCAACGGCCTTACGGAATTTCGTTACATTAGCGTTGGCGATGCGCTCTTCGCTCGGTGTCCACAGCGGCTCGGACATGACTTCCCTCTGGTCGTTCCCGTCCCGGCGAGTATGGCTGGCGAAAAGCGCTGGTTCAAGTTGGCTCAGAGAGCGGTAAAATAGGCGCGAGCTCCGGCCCGATGATCCTCCGTGATGTGTTTAGAGACGGTTCGATAGACAGCCCAGAATACAGCCGCGTCATCGGTGTACCCAAGCAGTGCAAGGACATCCGGGATCGCATCGATCGGCATGATGAAATAGACTAGTGCGCTGACGATGGCCGCTTTGACGTATTTTGGCGTGGCTGGATCACGGGCACAGTACCATGCGGCAACGGCGTTTTCGACGAAAAGCAACTTGCCGAGCGTGCGGCGCACTTTGGCTGGCATTTCACGGTTGACCCACGCACCTTTCTCCGTTTCATCCTGTGGGCGATTGTTGGGATTTCCGACCATGGGACTTGATGCTCCGAACGCCCGTGCTAAGACAAACCCGTTTATACAACAAATGAGGCAAGGATAAGGCCATGGATGTAAATGGTTTGGCAGCGGTCGTCAGTGGCGGCGCATCGGGATTGGGCGAAGCTACCGCACGCTCGCTGGCCAAATCGGGTGTTCACGTTTCCATTCTGGACATTAATGGAGAGGGTGCAAAAAGCGTTGCCGGCGATATAGGCGGTGTCGCGTTCGCCTGCGATATTTCCAGCGCTGAGGGCGTAGAGACCGCAATCAACGGTGCGGCCGAGGCTCATGGCCCGGCGCGCATTGCCATCAATTGCGCCGGCATCGGCAGGCCGGCCAAGATCGTCGGCCGCGATGGTCCGCAGAACTTGGAAGTCTTCCGGCGGATCATCGATATCAACCTCGTTGGTACTTTTAACCTGCTGCGGCTCGCTGGCGCCGGTATGCAAGACCTTAATCCCTTGGATGGTGGTGAGCGCGGCGTGATCATCAATACTGCGTCCGTCGCTGCCTTCGAGGGCCAGATCGGCCAGGCCGGCTATAGCGCTTCAAAGGGCGGCGTTGCTGCCATGACCTTGCCGGCGGCGCGAGAATTCGCGCGTTTCGGTATCCGTGTGCTGACCATTGCACCCGGTATTTTCGATACACCTATGCTGTCCGGCCTGTCGCAAGAGGTGCAAGATAGCCTCGGTAGTTCAGTGCCGTTTCCATCCCGGCTCGGTAAGCCTGAGGAATATGCAGCACTTGTCATGCATATGGTGTCCAACGCAATGCTCAACGGTGAAGTGGTTCGCCTCGACGGTGCGATCCGCATGCAATCTATCTAAGTCTGACAGGGGGATCAAATGCGTCTACAAGACAAGACTACCATTGTCGTCGGGGCTGGCCAGACGCCGGGCGAGACCGTCGGAAATGGCCGAGCGACTGCCATTCGCTTCGCGAGAGAGGGTGCTAATGTCGTCGTGGTCGACAAGGACGAAGCGTCTGCGGCTGAAACGGTTACGATGATCAAGAAAGAAGGGGGCGTTGCCTTCGCTTTTGGCGCTGACATCACAGATGAGGCGCAATGCAAAGCTATTGCAAAAGTCTGCGTTGAGCGCTACGGCTGCATCGACGTCCTGCACAACAACGTCGGTCGCTCGGAAGGGGATCGTCCGACCCCAGAGCTTGAAGCCGCCACGTGGGACCAACTCATGCACATGAACCTTCGCGGCATGTTTCTGACGATCAAGCATGTTTTGCCGGTCATGCGGGAGGAAAAGTCGGGCTCAATCATTAACGTGTCATCAACGGCCTCGATCTCGATTTGCAACACTGTTACCTACAAGACGTCCAAGGGTGCCATCAACACCATGACCCAGCACCTCGCCATGGAAAACGCCCCTTATGGGGTGCGCGTCAATGCCATTCTGCCAGGGTTGATGGATACGCCCATGGCAATCGAGCGACGCGCGCGAGAACAAGGTGTCGAGCGCGAGGTGGTGCGCAAGGCACGCGACGCCAAGGTGCCGCTGTTGGGTAAAATGGGCACAGCTTGGGACGTTGCTAATGCCGCATTGTTTCTGGCGTCGAACGAGGCGCGGTATATTACCGGCGTGTTGCTGCCTGTTGACGGCGGCCGGCTGGTTCGGATCGGGGAGTAGAAAGAAAATTCATATGTCAGTGTTTGTTCAAAAAGTACCGACACGTGCTTCGCAATCGGTAGAAGATGCGATCCGCACCCGCCATTCCATGCGGGCATTTCTGCCTGATCCCGTGTCCAAGGAGATGGTGATAGAAATCCTTAATGCCGCGCAGCGCGCGCCCAGTGGTACCAATTCACAGCCCTGGCTGACCTATGTGTTGGCGGGCGATGCGAAAGAGTTGCTCTCGGCCGATATCCTTAAGGCCTTCGATGCCGGTGGCGCCGGCCACACGTCCGAAATCCCGATTTACCCCGAAGAATTCTTCGAGCCCTATCTCGGCCGCCGGCGCAAGGTCGGCTGGGACCTATACGGCCTGTTGGAAATTCAAAAGGGTGACAGGGAAAAAACGCATCACCAGCATGCCCGCAATTTCAAGTTCTTTGATGCACCCATCGGCTTGATGGTCACCATGCATCGAGACATGCCTTACAGCAATATCCTGGACGTTGGCATGTATTTGCAAAACGTCATGCTGATGGCGCGTGCCAAGGGGCTACACACATGCCCGCAGGTTGCGTTCACCCAGTATCACAAGATCATCCGTGAACATCTTTCGATCGATGACGACGAAGTCGTGCTTTGCGGCATGACGCTGGGTTTTGCCGACCCTGACGCCGCGGAGAATACCATGGTAACAGACCGTGAGCCGGTCGAAAATCACGTGCAGTTTTTCGGA
>CAYXUT010000200.1:0-5221 GCA_964468005.1 uncultured Magnetovibrio sp.
ACGATCCGGCGCTGATAAGAACATCGCGGCGGCTAGGGGTTTTGTATTTTCCCATTAAGTCTTTCCTCCGTTATGAGGTTATTGCTCTCTGATCATGTCGGAGCCAGCGTAACAGCTAATTTTACCGATGACGATTTTTATTGTTATTTTGGAACCCGATCATATTGATCCGATTTCGGCTCGCCTGCAAATTCCAATTTTGAATAAGCCAAGCTGGTTTTTGAGATTAGCCGCTCAACCTCGTATTAACCAGGAGATATCCGTTGAACTGTCAACTGTGGTAAGTTTCCATGCTCTATACTCAGTTGTGTTCATTTCACGCCGTTGCTCGCGATGGAAGAGCGACCAAGGCGTCACGTGTCCTGAATGTCCCGCACCATCTTCTCGGCTGGGTCCTTATTTGCTCATAGATTTCTGCTTCATCTTCGTTCTTTTCGGTCACTACGATGAGCCAGAAACCCTCCTTTATGAAAACCTCACAATGTATCCCAAGGACGCTAACGCCAGTCCACTTTCAAAGTGATGTAAGGAATCACCTAATAAGCTATTTGGCTTATCTTATTGTTGTGTGCTTTTTCTGTTGTATTTCATTGTTCATTCACTGGTGGTTTCGGAAATTTCCCAGTTCCAGTCTTTACTAGCTGCCGTTTCATATGTTCACGATAAGTGATAAAAGCTATAGAGCAAAAAATCATCAGACTACCCAACCAAACGAAGGCATCAGGAACCTCGCCGAAGGCCAAATAGGCGAGAAGCGAAACAAAAAGGAGCCGGGTGAAATCTACGGGAATGATAACGTGTGTTGGCCCGTGTCGCAGCGCTTCAGCCATGCCCAATTGTCCGATCCCGCCAAGGGTCCCCAATAGCACCAACCATCCCAATTGCTGCCATGTCGGCCATATCCAAACATAGAGCGCTGGGCCTAAGAGCATGGGTGTCATCATAATCGACATATAGATTGTAATGGTGACGCTAGTCTCGGTGCGGCCAAGGATCTTGATAATAACAAGACATACGCCCCAACCGAACGCGGAACCCAATACTAATAATTGACCAAGTCCTATGGTTTCAAACCCCGGTCTTAAGATCACGAATACGCCTGCTAAACCGAAAAGTATAGCCGTCCAGCGTTGCAAGCCGATGCGCTCGTTCAAAAAGAAGATCGCTAGGATCGCTACATAAATTGGTGCCGTAAAACCGAGCGCGGTGACTTCGGCGAGAGGCGCCAAGCTAATCGCCATGAAAAATGCCAGCATGCACCCCGCATTTATTGCCGCCCGCCAGAACATCAATCCCAGCCGTTTTGTATAAATCGGTGCCCACCCAAGTTTTATAAACCAAGGGGCGACAGCGAAAAGCGCGAAAAGATTCCGGAAAAACGCAATTTCGAAAGGGTGGATGTCTTCAGAGATATGACGGATTAGTGCATGCATACCACCAAGGCAGAACCCTGCGCCTAGCATTAAGAGCATGCCTTTAAATGAATTAGCCTTTGGCGCTGCACCTCGATCCTCATTCATTGAGGGAATCTCGTGCAGGAAAAATATTTTTTATTTTCATGGGCAACTCTATTGGCTCTACTATCGGATTGTGAGGTAACGATGATGGGTGTCGGAGTTAGATGTCTCCATTTGAGGGTATTGGAATCGTAAAGTTGAATGTAATTAAGGATGGAAAATCTATTGCGGAACCAACAGGAATGTTACGCTATCTAGCTATACTAATAATCGCGTCACCTGTGCTTGCCTTACCTGCTTTGTCAGGCGATTTCAAATCGGGCGACAACGCCTTCGCGCGCGGTGACTACGCTCGGGCATTGCGTGAGTGGAAGATGGTGGCGAAAAAAGGAAATGTGGCGGCTCAGTTCAATTTAGGTTTGATGTATGAAAAGGGGCTTGGCGTCAATCTGGAAAATAAAGAGGCCGCCAGATGGTACCTCAAAGCAGCGGAACAAGGACATGCTAAGGCCCAGAACAATTTGGGTGCCATGTATGCGGTCGGTTTGGGTGTTTTGAAGGACCATCGCCGCGCTCACATGTGGTGGAATATCTCAGCTTTGAACGGTATCAAGAGTGCGGCTGAAAACAAGATGAGAATTGAGAGGATGATGTCCTCCGATCAAGTCGACAAAGCTAAGCAGATGGCGCGGGAGTGCGTCTTGAAGAAAAAGCTAACAGGTTGCTGAAGCTTCATCCCAGGGAATTTTCCCCGTTGACAGGGGGTGTTGGAACTTGACCAAACCTAAAGCGCCTAGAAGGAAGGTTTAAAACCATCGCTCGCTTGGGCGTCCTTCGCCTTATACTTGAACTCCGCTGACAAGATTTCTTTGTTTAGTGGGAAGGTATGTGATGCCACGAGAGCAGTTTTTGGAAAAAGGTGGTTTTGGAGATCTTGCTTCAGATCGATTTAGATCGGGCGTAGGGAAGTACAGTTGAAACGGTGAAACGGACAGCTGGCATTAGCCAGGTGATGTATTACAAGTGGCGTGACATAGCCACCACCGAAAGGAGAAAAATGATCAAGAAACTGACCACTCAAAGCCACCTCTTGAACTGTCAACGACAAGCGGCTTAACATCAAACCAGGATGAGCCATATCCTCCATTAGAAAACAGGCTCAGTGTGTAAAGCCCCCATCCTATGTACCAGCATGTAGTACGGTTTCTGGCAGCGGTGGTTTCATGTTGAGGGCCTGATGCGGCCGGATGTGATTATTGGCCGACGTGGGAGCGAGGAGGGATGAGCGTCCCGCCTCTCTGACTGTTCGGTATTTAACGTTGTAACATGGCTAAGGCCTCTTTTATTCGGCGGCATCCACCTGGATCGGTGACTGCTCCGGCGGCAGAACCGTTGAATCTGAAAGGGCGGGTCCGGCTGTTCAGAACCTGAAAGCCCTTCAATTTTCTAGGTGGTTATCTAAAATGGGCTGGCCTCTTCCTAGTTTCTTAAAAGGTTATTATTACTTTTCTTTGGCTTATTCAGTTGTAGAGGTTTTGCCCTTTTGTCTCGAGTCTTTAAAGATATCTTTCCCCCGTTGATCCTTGGCCTATTAGGCATTGTCGCTGCCTGGGTTTTTGTTCCGCGTGGGATGCCATCGCCTGTATACCTTGACTACGCACATACCTTGCTGAATGGGGAAAAATTAACAGATAGGTTTATGCCTGCTGGTTATCCGGCGTTGTTAGCACTGGGAATTTCACTGGCTGGTGATAGCTATGGCATTTTCCTGACGCAAGCAGGTGCATACGGCGTGACAGTGTTATTGGCTTGGATGGTTCTCCGACATGGGGGTTTGACACCAGCCGCTGCATTCTTAGGCACGGCGCTTATTGCCTTCCACCCTTATATGATCCTTAACATTAACCGCATCACTTATAATTCGGTCGCTCCGCCGTTCTTTATGTTGGCAATATTTGTACTTTGGTTTCCCAGTCGATTTAATGGACGCTTCTGGACTTTCCTGTGTGGAGCGACACTAGGTGCGTTATTGGTGATTCGCCCAAACATTCTTACAGTGATGCCGATAGTGTTTGGTGCTCTGACCCTCTGGGCACCGTGGAGAGTGCCTATAGTTTTAGCAACGGCGATGACACTAGGCTTTATCGCTTTGTCGCTCGCTGCTACGGGGCAAATATTCGCATGGCCGACTAATGGCTCGTACAACCTGTTCGGTGGATTTAACGCTTATACTGAGGCCGCCCTTTGGGAACACATGCATGTGGAGCCTTCTATTGGAAAAGCTCTGCGGGCGCTGAGTATTCCTCACGGACCATATGAGGTCTCTCCTGAAATTTTTAATGCGCTCGCTTGGAATTTTATCACAGAACACCCTGTGGATGTTATTCGAGGATTTTTCGTAAAAGCGCTAACTTTATTCCGCCCCGACTATCGAACTAGCACTGGCTGGGCTGAACTTGCTGTGCAAACCATACTGGTTATTCCTGTTTTGTTTTGGTTCATGGTCATGTTATGGCGGCGATGTGATGATGGATTAGGCCGGGGTAGAAGGACGGCTCTCTTTGCAGCATTCTATCTTTTGCCGTTTGTCATCCTAAACGCCGACCCGCGATACCGTTATCTACTTGATCTAGTCGTCCTCCTTCATCTGACCATGATGTTGGAACGATGGGTTAACGGATCCCGTAGTGACGCATCAGTCTAATCAATTCCCCAAAAGCGTGAAGATATGACATCCCCACTACATGTGAACCTGGTCGCTCGCACCAGCGCTCTAGAGGGACTTGCGCTAGCCAGCCAACAAATGGTTGCTCAACGTCGATCATTGCCTGATAACGGAGCAGCACCTCAAGGTCGAATAGCCATCGGGATAGGAATGGGGTTGCAAAGACCTTTTGCAAGTTATCATCGCGGCGGAAGAATTTTGCACCGCACTGAGTATCTTCGAATTTATGGTTTAACCATAGGGAGCTTACGGCAGCAAATAGGTGTTGGATAAGACGGCGAAGCGGCGCACGTTGTACCCCTGGCGCACTCCCCCTTACTCCAATTGCAACTCGAATAGCCGGATTCGCGAAGGCTTTTGTAATCTGAAGAACTTGACTCAAGGGAGTAGCCAGGTCGGCATCGAGAAAGCCGATGATTGTGGCATCCGTCTTGTACCCAAACATCATTCCGGAGCGGACAGCGGTTGCTTTGCCCCTATTAGTTGCGTGGGATATGACATGAATACGCCTCCCACCGCGGGAAGCCATGTCGTCCAGGATACAACGAGTGAAGTCGTTACTGCCGTCATCGACGAAACAAATCCGAGCATGAGAGACGCTGTTTAGAAAATACAAAAACGCATCTGGGTCTAAGCGTGCTGCTTCGTTAAAGCATGGCACGACGATGACAACTTCCTCCGTCGACATCAATATTCCTTGCACACTAGAGCGATAATATGGGTACCATTGCCTAAAGCTAAATCCCAGACAACACTGCAAATATGCATAGGGAGTAGTGACGAGGTGTGGATCCTAAACATAATAGACTGACAGCCTTATTCTAAAATAACGTGCTACTATTTCCGGTGTTGACCCGTCTTAGTGATTTTAGAGCGAAGCTTGTCCTGCCCCCTTATAACTGATTCGGTTTTAGTATAACATTCTTTAGATCAGACGGGGATGGCTTGATGATACGCAAACGGTTTTCAGAAGAAGATATTTTAGGTTTGGTGTGTAGTTAATGGATTTACCCGAGCGCCGGTTTGTGGATGTGAATGG
>CAYXUT010000201.1:0-5220 GCA_964468005.1 uncultured Magnetovibrio sp.
TGCGACAAACATGCTGAACTGACGCCCGACAAGCCGGGCCTGATCGTTGCCGACCCGGAGGTCGAGGACGTCACCTTTACCTTTGCCCAGTTAAGAACGCTCTCCAATCAACTGGCTAATTTGCTAAAGGCCAAGGGCCTCGGGCGCGGTGACCGCATGGGTATTTTTCTGAGCCAATCGGTGGAAGCCGCCATCGCCCACATTGCCGCGTGGAAAATGGGTGCTATTTCGATCCCGTTGTTCACCCTATTCGGCGAAGATGCCTTGAGTTTTCGATTACAGGACTCCGGCGCGAAGACGTTGATCACCGATATTGATCAACTGTACAAACTCGAAGCGATCCGCGACGATTTACCGGAACTGGAAACCATCCTGGTAGTGGGGGCGGGCAAAGACGGAGCCGACTTTTCGGACTTTTGGACCGCCATGACCCCGGCCAAAAGCAAGTTCGAGCCCGTCGACACCTACGCCGAAGACCCGGCTTTCATTTGCTACACGTCGGGCACTACCGGCAACCCGAAGGGAGCGCTGCATGCCCACCGCACCATGTTTGGCCATTTGACGGGCATGGAGATGTTTCACGATTTTTTTCCGGAGCCCGGTGATCGCATGTGGACACCTGCAGATTGGGCCTGGATCGGCGGCCTAATGAACTGCCTGATGACGTCTTGGCACCACGGTGTTACGAATGTCGCCTACAGGGCCAAAAAGTATGACCCGGAAGCAGCGCTGCATTTGATGTCGCGCTACAACGTGCGCAATGCCTTTATGCCGCCAACAGCCCTTAACCTGATGCGCCAGGTCAAGAATATCCCGCGCTTCCGCACTGAATTGCGCACCGTAGCCGTCGCCGGCGAACCCATGGGGGCGGAACTGCTGGAATGGGGACGTGAGAACTTCAGCCTCACCTTCAACGAATATTACGGCCAAACGGAATGCAACTTGGTGGTCTCCAACTGTCAAACGATCATGGAGGTGAAGCCGGGACACATGGGCCGTTCCGCCCCTGGTCACCGGGTCGAAGTTATCGACGTTGAGGGCAATGTGCTGGAGCCCGGCCAGGAAGGCGAAATCGCGACGCGGGCTCCTGACCCGGCGATGATGCTCGGTTATTGGAACAATCCGGAAGCCACGAAAGCTAAATTCACCCAGGGTTGGTGGCGCATGGGTGATACGGCGGTCAAGGACGAGGATGGCTACTTCCGTTTCGTCGGTCGCGCCGACGACATCATCACCACTGCTGGATACCGCGTCGGTCCCGGCGAGATTGAGGATTGCCTGACCCAACACCCGGCTGTCTCTCTGGCTGCCGCCATCGGCGTACCGGACCCGGTGCGCACGGAAAACATCAAGGTGTTTATCAAGCTCACCGACGGAATCAATGGAAGCCCCGATCTGGAAGAAGACATCCGGTCATTCGTGAAGACGCGCCTTAGCCCGCATGAATATCCGCGCATGATCGAATTCATTTCGGACTTGCCGCTCACTGCGACAGGTAAAATCCGCAGAAAGGAACTGCGCAACGCAGAACTGGAAAAGCTGAAGAAAGAAGAAAAATCGTGAGCGATCGAAGTGACCAGGGAACATTCGACTATATCATTGTCGGGGCGGGATCGGCGGGCTGCGTTTTAGCCAACCGCTTGAGCGCTGAGCCGAACGTTAAAGTGCTGCTCTTGGAAGCAGGCGGCAAGGACAACTACCACTGGGTCCATATCCCCATCGGCTACTTGTTTTGCATGGGCAACCCGCGCACCGATTGGATGATGTCGACCGAGCCCGAAGCCGGGCTTAATGGCCGGTCGTTGAGCTACCCGCGCGGAAAGGTGTTAGGCGGCTGCTCGTCGATCAACGGCATGATCTACATGCGTGGCCAGGCCGCCGATTACGACCAGTGGCGCCAGTCCGGTAACACGGGTTGGGGTTGGGATGACGTGTTACCCTATTTCCTCAAATCCGAGGACTACCACGACGGCGCCAATCCGACGCACGGCTCCGGCGGCGAATGGCGGGTTGAAAAACAACGCCTCTCGTGGGAGATCCTCGATACATTCATGGAAGCGGCACAAGAAATCGGTATCCCAGACGTCACCGACTTCAACAGTGGCAATAATGAGGGTGCCGGGTATTTCGAGGTCAACCAGAAGCGCGGAGTACGTGTGAGTACGGCCGGCGCTTTCCTAAAACCGGTCATTAACCGGCCCAACCTCAAAGTCCTCACCCACGCCCACACAACTTCGCTCATGTTCGACGGTAAACGCGCAACCGGCCTTGAGTTCGACCTTAATGGAAAACTAGCGAAAGCCGGCACTGAGGGCGAGGTGATCTTGGCCGCCGGCGCGGTGAATTCACCCAAGATTTTAGAACTTTCGGGCATCGGGCGTAGCGACGTGCTTTCCAAGTTTGATATCCCCGTACACCATGAACTCAACGGCGTCGGCGAGAACCTGCAAGATCATCTGCAGATCCGTACCGTCTTCAAGGTCAAGAACGTCAAGACACTGAACGAAAAAGCCAACAGCCTGATCGGCAAGGTCTCCATGGGGTTGCAATATGCACTGTCCCGTTCCGGACCGCTTTCCATGGCGCCGAGCCAGTTCGGCATGTTCATGAAAAGCGATCCGCGCATTGCCACTCCGGACCTTGAATACCATGTTCAGCCGCTCAGCACTGACAAGCTGGGCGACCCCTTACACCCCTTTCCTGCCGTAACCATGTCGGTCTGCAATCTGCGTCCGGTAAGCCGAGGCACCATCCACATTAAATCACCGGACGTGAACGAGCACCCGGCCATCGCGCCCAATTACCTTTCGACCCAAGCCGACCGTGATGTGGCAGCAAAATCTATCCAACTGACGCGAAAAATAATGGCAACCAAAGCTGTTTCCAGGTTCGAGCCCCAAGAGTTTCTGCCCGGCGCTCATATCCACTCAGACGAAGACTTGGCCGTCGAGGCCGGCAACATTGCCACCACCATTTTCCACCCTGTCTCAACCTGTAAAATGGGCAGCGACCCCATGGCTGTCGTCGATGATCGGCTTCGAGTTCATGGGCTCCAAGGCGTTCGCGTCGTCGATGCCTCAATCATGCCGACAATCACCTCAGGTAATACTAACTCGCCAGTAATCATGATTGCCGAGAAGGCGTCCGACATGATCAAGGAAGATCGGGCAACTTAAATTACGCCCGCCAACGTAGGAAAATTTTCTGCCTTTCCGATCAACCAAGCTATGGTAGGCCCGAGCATAGAGAGCATGGCAACGCCAGCGATTAACTGGTCAGTGGCCATCAAGGTGCCCGCAACAAGAACATAGGGACTGATACCGAACTCGAAGCCAATCATTTCCCCCCTCTTTTCACTCGCACACATGCTGTGCTTGGCATGCCGACATCGTAAGTGCCCTTGACCAAAATCAGAACGACCGCCAAAGTTCATAGCCGAATTCTGGGAGAAGACCATGACCGAACGACGCCGCACCGCTCTGATCACGGGATCGGGCCGTAATATTGGACGCGCCTGCGCCATCGCACTCGCGCGCGACGGGTTCAACATTGTCGTCAATGGCTCGGAGGACCGCACCGCATGTGAGGAGACCGCTATCGTCGTCATGGCCAAGGGCGTTTCCTGTCACGTGGCCATGGGCAATGTCGGATACCGCGACGAATGTGAGGATATCGCTAATCAAGCCATTGGACGTTTCGGTGGCGTCGATGTGCTGATCAACAATGCGGCGATCCGCCCATCAAGCCCGTTTTTAGAGATGGACGAAGATGAATGGGACCGGGTGCTCGCCGTCGGCATGCAGGCGGCATTCTGGCTGTCGCGCGCAGCACTTCCGGGAATGATCGAACGCGGTTGGGGACGAATTCTTAACTTCGCCGGCATGAACGCTATTCATGGCTACAATGGCCGCGCCCATGTCTCGGTCGCCAAACACGGCGTGTGGGGCCTGACTAAGGCACTGGCCAAAGAGTTCGGACCGCAAGGCATTACCACCAATATCGTCTCACCCGGCCCCATTGCCGGCGTGCGCGATGATCCGGATGCGGCTGCGCATATTCAACACACGGCCGAGCGCGTACCCATCGGGCGCACTGGCACGCCGGAAGAAGTGGCGGCAGTGATCAGCATGCTTGCCAGTGATGATGGCAGCTACGTCAACGGCCAGATGCTGCAGGTTAACGGCGGAGCGGAGACTTAATCCAACAATCCCCGCCCTTGCCTACTGATGGTGTTGTCGGGATGCGGGCTGATGGCATGGACCAGAACCGATGCGATACCAACGTTTCAGACCGTCACCGTATTGTTCGGTTTTGGGTATTTCAGTGACACATAACCGATGCCACGCACGGTAAAGCCGTGTCCCGGCCTTCACCGTCAGGCTTTCCCGCAATAGAGACTGAAGCCGTTCCTCGCCCACCCCCTGGCGCCAGCGGGTCATCGACGACCGGTCTAGCGACTGGTAATGACAAATGAACTCCTCGCCACAAAAGCATTAGTCTTACGGGTGCTAGGAACAGCGCCCACAAACCTCGTCATCAACATAGGTATCTTGAGGCAGAGGTTTGAAGTTCTCTTGACCGTATCTATTTTCATCAAAATTCATCGCTTTATTGCCGCCTTTTTGAATAGTCTTTAGATAAACACCTACTTAACCCAGTCCTCGAATTTACCGTCTTCTTTCGCCCAAATACTTTCATGCTTAGTCTGAGGCTGATCGGTGTATTTGATATGCCCCGAGGCATCGGTGGTGAATGAACGAAGTCCTGCACGAGCATTAAGGTCTGAACTTGCCAAGGTTGCCTTCATCTCAACCTTAGGCTGACTTACAGGAGCCATGGCTTGCACAGGGTTATCGGATGCCAGGTAGGCTAACGCTCCTGAGTATATGGAAACTGCGGATATAACTTCTAAAATCATGGGATGGAGTGCCTTCCTGTAAAAAATGAACCTAAAAGTTTCGAGAAGATGGACAGAGTTAGACCGATACATGGGGGATGTATTCGATCCAATCCCCATCCATCTCCTCAGGGAGAAACAAATCAAAACTACTGTCAGATGTTGACCTAGTTAAGTTGATGTCAGGATAATTTGGTGACGATATTGTGGCGGGGAGTGTATCCCAGACCAACAATTTGAAAGTTCAAACGGACTGTATTTATGAGCTTTCGACAAGGGCGGTATTTTCTCTCCCCTTCCGCTTTGTGCCAACGCCTCTTACC
>CAYXUT010000202.1:0-5210 GCA_964468005.1 uncultured Magnetovibrio sp.
TGATCTGAAGCGCATCGTTAACTCGATTAAAGAACCCGCAAAGTGCAATTCGGAGTGTTAGCTCAAAAATTTGTTCTTCACTAAAGTGTTCCTTTAACCTATCGAAGATAGCATCGCGCATATAGTTGAAATTGTTAGTTACTTGGACCGAATAATCACGTACCAACAAATCTACTTCATCAAATCCGGGCACTTGATTATCAAGAAGGTGCTCAAATGCTTCAGCATCAAAACCCTGCTGTGTCATCCGGGGCCCGTGATGGGCAACACAATATTGGCAGTCGTTAAGTTTTGAAACGGTGACGAGCGCAATTTCAAGATACCGTTTAGGCAGCACAGCTTCATCCGCGAGTTCTAGTAACAAACCCATTATATGACGTAGGGCGGGTGGTCGTTGGGCAAATATTTTGGCCTGATTTTCAAAGGGTCCATAGTCTGTAATGAAGCGGTGAAAAATTTCCTGTGCGTCGGACGGTAAATTCTCAGCTCCAATATCCTTAATCCGCGCCATTTTTTCTCCTTAGATATCCAAGTTTGCAACTTTTAGAGCGTTTTGCTGAATAGACTCGCGCCGTGGCTCAACTACATCACCCATCAGCGTAGAAAACACGGCTTCCGCATCATCGGTGTGGCTAACCTTGACTTGAAGAAGAGTGCGCACGTTTGGATCCAGCGTAGTTTCCCAGAGCTGATTAGGGTTCATTTCGCCGAGTCCCTTATATCGCTGCATATTTATACCCTTACGTCCAAATTCCATAATCCCATCAACCAATGAAACAGGACCTGTTATGGGGACTTCCTTGCCCTTTAAGTTGAGGGTACCATGCTTCTCATAGAGTTTTTGCAATTTCATCACTAATGTATCTTCATCAAGTCGTTTCGCATCTTGCGAACGTACAAGAGCTCCATCAATTGCGTGCCGTTCGGTGACCCCGCGTAGAGTACGTATAAAGGCTATGCCACCATCATCTAGACTAATGCCCTCCCAGCCTCGCTCTAAAGGTTTGGCCAGGCCATCTAGTCTGTTAGCAATATGACTTGCAGCTTCGGATGCCCAAGTATTATCTGCGAGTCGTATGGCATTAAGCGCGCCCAAAATCGCCGCTTGTTCGACGACATCAGCTGGCAGATGGCGTGCTACATTCAAAATTTTAGTTTTTGCGGACCGAGCTTCATCGAGAACGTTATACAAATCTTTGCCGGCAATTTGGGTGCCGTCAAAGGTAACGAATACGGCGCCTTCATCGATTGCGGTGCTGAAAAGGTAATTCTCGAGAGCACCATCATCTTTTAGATAGACTTCTGAGTTTCCGCGTTTGGCACGATATAGCGGGGGCTGAGCAATATAGAGATAGCCGCGTTCAACCACCTCGGGCATCTGACGGAAGAAGAAGGTCAGTAGCAATGTTCGGATATGACTGCCATCGACATCTGCATCGGTCATGATGATGATTTTATGGTAGCGACACTTATCGATATTGAAGTCTTCTTCTCCAATGCCAGTCCCAAGCGCGGTTATTAGAGTCCCGATTTCGCTTGAGGACAGCATTTTGTCAACACGGGCACGCTCAACGTTTAGGATTTTTCCCCTCAAGGGCAGTATAGCCTGGTTGGCACGGTTTCGGCCTTGTTTTGCCGAACCGCCGGCAGAGTCTCCCTCAACTATGAAGAGTTCTGATTTGGCCGGATCGCGTTCCTGGCAATCGGCGAGTTTTCCCGGTAAGGATGATATGTCCAGCGCCCCTTTTCGCCGGGTTAACTCACGAGCTTTGCGTGCTGCTTCACGCGCAGTGGCGGCATCGACAATTTTTGAGATAACCTTTTTGCCTTCATTAGGATGCTCTTCAAACCATTGATCTAATCCTTCGCTAATCAGGCTCTCGACCACAGGGCGAACCTCAGAGGAAACCAGTTTATCCTTGGTTTGGGACGAAAATTTAGGATCAGGCACTTTAGCAGAAAGTACGCAGGTCATACCTTCCCGAGCATCATCGCCAGTGATGTTGACTTTAGCTTTTGATGCTGCGCCAGAATTTGCAGCATAGTTGTTGATGGTGCGAGTCAGGGCCCCCCTGAAGCCGGCGAGGTGAGTGCCGCCGTCACGTTGCGGGATGTTGTTTGTGAAACACAAAGTTGTTTCGTGGTAGCTGTCATTCCATTGCATGGCTAGCTCAATAGTTATGCCGTCTTTCTCACCAGCGACGTTGATAGCCTCTTGATTTAAAGCTGCTTTGGAGCGATCAAGATAGCTAATGAAGGCTTGTAATCCACCCTCATAGTGCAACTCAATATTCACAGGGTCGACAGGACGGCTATCGGTTAGATGCAGAGCAACACCCGAATTAAGGAAGGCTAGCTCACGAAGGCGATGTTCTAAGGTGCCAAGATCAAACTCTTTCAATGAAAAGGTTGTGGAAGAGGGCAGAAAGGTTATCTCGCTTCCAGTTAGAAATTCGCCGGTCTCGGTGGTAGGTGCCTCTCCGACGGCACCTAATGGTGCGGTGACCTCACCGTTTTCGAAACGGACGAAATATTCATTGCTTTCACGCCAGATACGGAGTTCTAGCCAGTCGGAAAGCGCGTTAACCACTGATACACCGACGCCATGTAGGCCGCCAGATACCTTATAAGAGTTCTGGTCGAACTTACCTCCAGCATGTAGGTGTGTCATGATTACTTCGGCCGCCGAAACGCCCTCTTCTTCGTGGATGTCTACTGGGATGCCACGACCGTTATCGCGCACGGTAACAGAGCCATCGCCGTTAAGTGTTACGAAAACGGTGTCGCAATACCCAGCAAGGGCTTCGTCGATGGCATTGTCGACCACTTCATAGACCATGTGGTGGAGGCCGGAACCATCGTCTGTGTCACCGATATACATACCAGGTCGTTTGCGAACAGCTTCGAGGCCACGCAGTACTTTTATCGACTCTGCGCCGTAGTCTTCGGCATCTCCGTTGCCAGTGAGGCCCTGTTTTTTTGGGGATTTTATGCTCATAATATTCCTAACTTAAGCACTTAATATTGCCAGCCGTGACGGTGAAAAAATTGGCCTGACCACGGAGGTGTTTAAATAAGATTTCATCAGTGCCTGTTAACCAGACTTGGCTACCTAGGTCTTTTAACGTATCGAGCAGTACAGTGCGCCGTTCCTCATCTAGGTGTGCGGCGACTTCGTCTAGCAATAATACTGGTAACGCGCCCTCTTCATGCGCCCTGAGTCGAGCATTTGCTAGTATTAAAGCAATTAATAGCGCTTTTTGTTCTCCGGTGGAGCAGAGCACCGCATCTTGATTTTTCTGCACGTGACGAACGTTGAGCTTACTCTGCTGCGGCCCTAAACATGTGCGCCCCGAACGCGCAGCCTCTCCTCGGGTCGCAATCAGACCAGCGCGGAACCTGTCCTCAGCAGCCAGTGCGGGACCTTCCGCAAGCCAAGTTTCTAGTTCACCTTTAATTGCGACATCGGCTCCCGGGAAAGGCCCCCACCCGTCTTTTGCTTCAATGGCTAACTTTGTCGCCATATCAAGTCTACTGGCGGCGATGGCTACACCTTTTGTCACCATGGTTTCTTCCAGCGCACTGAGCCAAACTCTGTCAAGTGGGCTCTCCTCGCGAAGCAATTTCATTCGCTGTTGCATGGCCTGTTCATAGGCGGAAATGCGTCCGACGTGAGCTGGATCCAAGCCGTATATCATACGGTCGAGGAAACGTCGCTTGGTTGACATCCCTTCCTGAAACAGTCGGTCCATTTGTGGGGTCAACCAATGTATGCTCAGAATATCGCTTAATACTGCTTGGTTACGTGCGGTTTCGCCATTAATCCGGACTATACGGCGTTCGGTCTCATTTTTTTCGTAACCAGTTGAATATTTAACACCGGTACCAACATCATAGTGACCGTCTGGTGTATCTACTCTTGCCGCCACAGCCCAGGTGCGACTATTAAATTCACCTTCTTGCCAAGCCAATCCCGAGAGCCTAGAACGACGTAACCCCCGCCCTGGGGCTAATAACGACACAGCTTCCAAGAGATTAGTTTTGCCGGCCCCATTGGCACCAGTAAAGACCAGGATTCCGGAATGTGCTTTTAATCTCAGACTTTGATAGTTACGGAAGTTAGTGAGCGTGAGGGAACTAACGGAACAACCACGAGCAGTTGTCGCCGCTAGTTTTATTTGTTCTGTTTCGGCTTTTTGGCTCGCCAGATCACTGGTACCAAACAGCTTTAAGCTCCTGCTTTTTGTGGCGCACCAACCTGTGCGCGTTTTTTCGACTTTAGACACGCATTGGCATTAACACATATAACGCGCTAGTGTCGTCCAATTCTTGTACAATAGTGGGTGATGCAGAATCGGCCATAGTAAAGCGTGCCGTATCGCCTTCAATTTGACGTGAAATATCAAGTAGATATCCGGAATTGAAGCCAATCTCAAGGGCATCGGAGTTGTAAGCCACTTCCAGTTCCTCTATGGCGCTACCATGCTCCGGACTTGATGCGGTTAATAATAACATATTCTTTGAAAGCGCAAGTTTTATGGCGCGCGATTTTTCGCTAGAAATTGCAGAAACGCGATCAACAGCGTCGGCGAAAAGCTTGCAGTCGACTTCCATAGTTTTATCGTTTCCGTTGGGGATAACCCGTTCATAATCAGGGAAGGTACCATCAATGAGCTTAGATGTTAGCACAACGTTGTCAAAAGAGAAGCATATCGCAGTCTCGGAAAGTGAAATTTGAATTTGATCGTTGAATTCATCAATAAGTTTACGTAATTCGGCAATGGCTTTCCTTGGTACAATAACGCCAGGCATGTTTTCAGCGCCAACTGGAAGGGGGGTTTCTACACTGGCTAACCGATGTCCATCGGTAGCGACTGCTCTTAGCATTGCAGAGCCGCTACGCTCAGCTTTATGTAGGTATATTCCGTTTAGGTAGTAACGCGTTTCTTCAGTTGAAATAGCAAATCTTGAGCGATCGATGAGAGTGCGCAATTCACTAGCTGCTAGTGAAAAAGCGGTTGGTAATTCTCCACCCGAAAGCACTGGAAATTCTTCCGTTGGCAGCGTCTGCAGGGTGAAACGCGAGCGGCCAGCACTTAAGACTAATTCGCCGTCGCCACTGGCATCGAGGTCAACTTGTGTGCCGTTTGGGAGTTTTCGCACAATATCATAGATAGTATGCACAGATACGGTGGTTGCTCCTGGTGTTG
>CAYXUT010000203.1:0-5165 GCA_964468005.1 uncultured Magnetovibrio sp.
ATTTTCAACAAGGCTTTCCACACCATGACTTGAAACCGAGAGCCGCGGAGGAACATCGAGGGCGGCGTATTCTCATGCTGTGCCGAGTTCGCATGCGGAAAAACCTCCCTTAGAAACTTCGCGTGGATTTATTATTTTCGGTCCAAACCGCGTTTTCCCATCCGTCGCTCTTTTCTGCCAGAAAAATATCTCGATCCTTTTTATCCATGAACGAAACACCGGCTTCGCAGCAGCCCATCATCTTACAGGCAACGGTTTTTGCTGTTCGTCTATTTGATAAGTTTGGGCAATCCGTGTAACTGTAAGCGCGCGGAAATGACGCGAGAATGTGCTCAGCGGCATTGATAAGATCAAAACGGCGGTGGCTTGCTGGGAGCTGGCCAATGCCCAACTGGGAGGAAAAATTTATGGGGAATAAAACTCAATCAAATTATGTCTCCAGGCGTTCGGTGATTGGCATTCTCGGCGCCGGCGCAGGTATCGTTGCAGCAGGAACAGTGCTGCCGACCAAATTTGCCATCGGCGCCAAGGCGAAGATTAAGATCGGAACACTATTGCCTTATTCCGGCACCTATACTTGGCTCGGCAATTCTATCACCAACTCCTTGGAACTGTTGTTCGCGCAAGCCGGCGGCAAGCTCGGCGGGCGTGAGATTAATCTGATCAAGGTCGATAGCGAAGCCAAGCCGCCAAAGGCTGCTGAGCTAACTAACAAGCTGATCAACCAGGAAAAAGTCGACTTCGTCGTTGGCCCGGTACATTCGGGCGTTGCCATGGCGATGGCCAAGATCGCGCGCGAAGAAGGCACCATGACAGTTGTTCCCAATGCTGGCGCCAACCAGGTGACGGGTCCATTGTGTTCGCCCAATATTTTTCGCACTTCGTTCTCCAACTGGCAACCAGGCCACCCCATGGGCAAGGTGCTTTTGGAAGAAGGCAAGAAGAACGTGGTTCTATGCTATTGGGGCTATGGCGCGGGCAAGCAGTCTGCCGGTGGGTTTAAGGATTCCTTCGTTGCTGGTGGCGGCAACGTGATCAAGGAAATCGCCGTACCGTTTCCGAAAGTGGAGTTCCAGGCCGCCTTAACTGAGATTGCGTCGATCAAGCCCGATGCCGTCTATGTGTTTTTTGCTGGCGGCGGCGCGGTCAAATTCGTTAAGGATTGGGCGGCGGCTGGTCTCAAAGACAAGATCGAACTGGTTGGTCCCGGCTTCCTGACGGAAGGCGTCACCAAGGCACAGGGCGCGGCGGCGGAAGGCATTCGCACTACGCTGCATTATGCTGATACCTTGGATAATCCGGCCAACCGTGCCTATCGGGCCGCCTACAAGAAGGCCTATGGTAAGGAAGCTGACGTCTATGGCGTTCAGGGCTTTGACGCGGGCCAGTTAATCAAGGCCGGTCTTGATGCTGTTGGCGGCGAAATGGGCGCTCGCAAAGAGATGGTCGCGGCCATGGAAAACGCGGTCATCGATTCGCCGCGCGGCCAATGGGTGCTTTCGTCGGCCCACAATCCGGTGCAGAACTTCTATCTCCGCCAGGTTAGGAATGGCGTTAACGAGGTTGTTCGGGTGGCCATGGAAAACCTTGCCGATCCAGCCAAAGGCTGCCGCGCTTAAGGCCGGCAATGGATTGATCTGAATTCGGCCACGGGTCTCTTGCGCCCGTGGCCATTTATTTTATGATCCGACAACTTTCATATCTGGATTGTTGAGGTTTAAGGCATGGACTGGCTATTTTTGCTCATCCAAACCTTGAACGGTGTGCAGTACGGCTTGCTGCTATTTCTGATCGCTAGCGGCCTTAGTATCGTGTTCGGGATCATGGGCGTTATCAATTTGGCGCATGGTTCGTTCTATATGATCGGTGCCTACTTGGCCTTCAGCCTGACCGAACTGACCGGCAGCCTTCTTTACGCCATTCTTCTGGGTATCCCCATGACCATGGTGCTTGGGTTCGTGGTCGAAAGATCGTTCATCATCCATTTGTATCACCGCGACCATCTGCAACAGGTACTACTGACCTTTGGCTTGATTCTAATCTTTAACGAATTGCAACAAATTATTTGGGGTGGAGATCCAAACAGCGTACCCATGCCGACCATGTTGACTGGAGCGATTCCGCTGTCGGATACATTGAGCTATCCCGTCTATCGGCTATTCCTTTCAGGGGTCTGTTTGGTCTTGGCAGGCGCCATGTATGTCGTAATCCAACACACTCGGCTTGGTATGCGCATACGAGCCGGTGCCTCCAACCGCGCCATGATTGAGGCGCTCGGTGTCAATATTCGGCTACTCTATTCCATCGTGTTTGCCATTGGCGTGGCGCTTGCCGGAACGGCAGGCATGCTGGCGGCTCCCGTGGAGACCGTTTATCCAGGCATGGGAGAGCAGATCTTGATTGTTTCCTTTGTCGTTGTCGTTATCGGCGGCATTGGATCGATCCGGGGTGCTTTCATTGGTGCGCTGGCCATTGGTCTGGCAGATGTCTATGGCCAGGTCTTCCTGCCTGACCTCGCCAGTGTCGCGGTCTACGGGGTTATGGCCGGTGTGCTGCTGTGGCGGCCGACCGGCTTGTTCGGGAGGGGCGCATGACTGTCGTGCCTCCCAAGAACGTTCTGTTGGCACTTGTAATCTTTGTCATTGCTCTGGCGTTCGTGCCGTTCAGCGCCGACAAGTATTGGGTTAAGCTGGTCACTCGGATGTTTGTGCTTGGCATTTTCGCCATGAGCCTGGATTTCATTGTCGGCTATACCGGACTTGTTAGTTTCGGCCATGCGGCGTTCTTCGGTCTTGCCGCCTACGTGCTGCACTTGGTGTCGCGCGAGGATGAGGCTGTTAATTTGCTCTGGGCCTTGCCGACGTGTTTGCTGGCCAGTGGGTTGGCGGCGGCAGTTATCGGCGCGCTCAGCGTGCGCACACGCGGTATCTACTTTATCATGGTGACCTTGGCCTTCGCCCAGATGCTGTTCTATTTCTTCCATGATTCCGATATTGCTGGCGGTTCGGACGGTGCTTTCATTTACATCAAGCCGGTCATCGCAATTGGCAACGTGACGATCCTGGATTTGGATGGGCGCGGCGCGCTTTATTTCTTCAGCCTTGGTAGTTTGGTGGCGCTTTATGCGTTCTTGGTGATGATCCTGCGCTCACCCTTTGGCCAGGTTGTTCAGGGCATCAAGGTCAATGAGCACCGCATGCGCGCGCTCGGCTACAACACCTATTACTACAAGCTCGTAAGCTTCATTATCGCTGGTGTGCTTGGCGGTTATGCCGGTTTTTTGTTCGCTTGCATTGACGGCTTTGTGCCTCCCGAGTTATTGGGCTGGCGTGAGTCCGGTCTGGCTCTGGTGATGGTTATCCTCGGCGGCGTGGGTACGTTGTTTGGCCCGGTGCTCGGCGCCATGGCGTTGTTGGGTGTCGAGGAATTGTTTCGCGAACGCCATATTTTCGGACCGCTTGCCGACCACTGGCAGATCCTGCTCGGCACCTTCGTTATTGCCGTGGTGCTGTTCATGAGTAATGGAATTGGCGGGCAATTGCTGCGGTTTAGCCGTGACCAAAAGGCGGGTGAAAAATGACCACACCGTTGCTGGCGACGCGCGAGCTTTCCATCAACTTTGGCGGGTTGCTCGCTGTCCATAATCTCAATCTGGAAGTGGCGATGAGCCAGGTTCATGCCATCATTGGTCCGAATGGTGCCGGGAAGACGTCTCTGATCAACCTGCTGTCCGGTGATCTCAAGCCAACCCATGGCCAAGTTTTTCACCGTGGCGAGGACATCACCGGCTTTCCTCCATACCGCGTTTCCGCGCGCGGTATAGGACGCAGCTATCAGGTCACGAACATTTTTTTGGAATTTACCTGCCGTCAGAACTGTTGGCTGGCGGCACGGGCGCGCAGGGGGTCGGCCATGCGTTTTGTCATGCCAGCCGAAATTGACAAGGACACTGCCGAGGGCACCGATAGGGCGCTGGCCATGACTAACCTTACAGACTTGGCGAACATGCCGGCACAGGCGATGAGCTACGGCGAGCAACGGCAGTTAGAAATAGCCATGTTATTAGCACTGGAACCCGAGGTCTTGCTGCTAGATGAGCCGCTTGCTGGTCTCGGTGGCAATGAATCGCAAGCCGTCATAGACTTGATTCGGCGTCTCGCGCTCGACCATGGCATTGTACTGATCGAGCACGACATGGATGCGGTGTTTGCCATAGCTGATAGGCTGACCGTAATGGTCAACGGTGAAATGCTAGAAAGCGGGACACCAGAGATGATCAGAGCAAGCGAGAACGTTCGGCAAGCCTACCTCGGAGATGAATTGGACCTGGAGACTCGTGCATGAGTGCTACCAGCGTTATTGTTCTTGAAGAGGTACACGCCTATTACGGTGCTAGTCACGTTCTACGCGGCATAAACTTGGCGCTGCCTCAGGGCTCGTGCATGAGTCTGATGGGGCGGAACGGTATGGGCAAGACAACAACGCTTAAGACCATTATGGGTATCGTCGAGCCGCGGCAGGGGAGCGTCAGCATCAAGGGAGTAAATGGTATTGGCATGGCGCCAAATGTTGTCGCTTCTGCCGGGATTGCCTACGTACCGGAGGGGCGCGAGATATTTTCTAACCTAACAGTACGCGAAAACCTGTTCGTTGCTGCCAGACCCGGTGTGGACGGAAAAAAGCGTTGGCATCTGGAAAGGGTGCTGGACCTTTTCCCGCGGCTGGCTGAGCGACTAAACCACTGGGGGAACCATCTTTCAGGTGGTGAACAACAGATGTTGACGATCGGTCGAGCGTTAATGACGAATCCCGACGTCTTGCTGTTGGACGAAGTGACAGAAGGCCTGGCGCCACTTATCCGAGATGAAATCTGGTCGGTGATCGAAGCGCTTAAGGCAGAGGGCATGGCGGCGATTATCGTTGATAAGAACGTCAACAAGCTGTTGGCCCTCGCTGATCAACATCTCATTGTCGTCAAAGGAGAGGTGGTATTTTCCGGTGACAGCGCACACCTTGCCGCCGAGCCCCGCCTATTGCACCAGCATTTGGGCGTCTAGGCGGTTACGTTTCTGCAGCGGATCGTCGATGCCGTGAGGGTCGTTATTGCTTAGCTGAGAAAGCTGGTGGGAATCTATGCCTCAATACCGCTAAAGTTCATGGCGACG
>CAYXUT010000204.1:0-5161 GCA_964468005.1 uncultured Magnetovibrio sp.
ATAAGGGCCGTTGGATGGGCATCGGCCAAATCGGAGATCTGGACGGCAACATGCGAGCCGCTCTTGAAGCGGCAGCCAAAGAGGACAAAAAGGAAATTTTCTCGGAGATCTATGATTCGGTGATGGAATACCGAGACGATGATTGTGCTGAACTGGTGGCAAAAGCCCTAGATGCGGGGGAGACGCCAGGCGATATTTTAGATGAGGGACTGATTGCGGCTATGGACACCATCGGCGATCTATTCAGCCGAAGCGAAATATTCGTACCAGAGATGCTGATTTCCGCACGCGCCATGAAGGCGGGTCTTGAAGTCTTGCGACCGATCTTGACGGCCTCAAAGGAACCGCCTAAGGGGACCGTTGTTATGGCTACGGTGCAAGGCGATCTGCACGACATTGGCAAGAACCTCGTCTGTATGATGCTCGAAGGAGCCGGCTTTAAAATCATTGATCTGGGCGTCAATACGAATCCCATGTCGATCATGGAGGAAGCCGACAACGTCCAAGCAGACATCATTGGTTTGTCGGCCCTTTTAACGACCTCCATGCCGTTCATGATGAAGACCATTGAGGCCTTTAAGCGTGAGGAGAGGGACTACCCAATTATAGTCGGCGGCGCCCCCGTGACACGAGATTACGCCAACACTATCGGCGCGACCGGTTATGCCGACAACGCTGTAGATGCCGTCGTCTTGTGTAAAGAGCTGGTTGCTAAGGCGAAAGGTCCGGAAGAACACGCCGTGTAAATTATTTTTCGGCTTGTATTACTTTATCTCACCGTTTCCACCCCTACCCGTCGCGACCTGCTGAAGGCTAAATTTACATTCGTCTACAAAGGCCGTGGCCAACTGGCTGCGCCGGTATCCTTTGAGAGAGGCGATCACCAAATTAACTTGATACGGCACTTCCTTTAATTCGACGTTGACTAATGCGCCACCATCATAGGAAAACGCATTCTTAATCTTGACCAAGGCAAATGAATAGCCGTGGCCGGTACTCAGAAGGCCGCGCACCATTTCATAGGTTGTTGGACGGTTCCAGACCCGTGGTTTTAGGTCGTACATGCTGAAATAGGTGAAAAATTATTCACGGAACCCCGGAGAATCTAAAAGGATTAATGGTTCATCAACTAGGTCTTTTAGTGACAGTTTCTTCCTACGAGCCAATGGGTTTGTTGCGGACATAACGACAAAAGGTGCCAACGGTGCAATCACATCGTACTCAATATCGTTATCAAGGTAGATATCGTAAGTCAGTGCAAGATCCGCCGTGCCATCTTTGAAGAATGTTGCTACCTGTTCCACGGAAATTTATTATAAAGGAAAGGCTGTTATCTCAAAAATTTGGGAGAGGTTTTACAATGAAGCTTCGAAGGTCGCACGACTTAGGGGGGCTAGAAGACGGGCCTTTAGTCATGAGCGAACATGAGCACGCATCCTGGGAAAAACGAGTGGACTCGATAATGTGCTTGCTGGCAGATAATAAACGAAAACTGATCACTCTTGATGAGTTGCGGCGCGGAATTGAGGACCTGGGCCCTATTGCTCAGCAAGAAATGAGCTATTACGAGCGCTGGATCAGTTCGCTTACAAATATCCTTATTGAAAAAGGTATTATTGAGGTCCATGAATTAGGCCGCAAGATGGTTGAGGTTACATCACGGTGGGAAACTGACCGGTCAGATTCGTTGAGAGCCTCGCTATGAGCCGCTATTCGATTGGTGACTGCGTTTCTGTTTTTGACATGTATCCACCAGGACACGTTCGTACCCCGAATTTCGTACGCGGAATGTCGGGTATAATTGAAACAATCTTGGGGCCTTATCTTAACCCGGAGGAATTGGCCTACGGACGGTCTGGCATTCCCGAGAAAATCCTCTACCGGGTACGATTCCGACAGATAGACCTATGGCCTGATTATGTTGGGAATTCCCAAGACACGGCTATAGTCGATATCTACGAACATTGGTTGGATACTTAAATTGCGAACGATAATACTATTGGAGAAATGGTAAAATGGGTAGTCCGCGTACGAGCGGTGAACGTGATCCGCATGGCAAACAACCTGATATTGAGGACATACCTTATACGCATTACCAGGTGATGACTGAAGCTCTATCAGAATTGCTGATAGATAAAGACCTAGTAACGCGCGATGAATTCCGGGCTCAATTGGAATTAATGGACACTAAAGGCCCAATGAATGGTGCTCAAATGATAGCACGCGCGTGGATTGAGCCTTCCTTCAAAGCCCGAATGCTCGTCGATGTTAATGCAGCCGCTACCGATATGGGGCTCGACGCTGGACATATTCCCATCCGTTGCGTTGAGAACACACCGGAAAGACACAATGTTATAGTTTGTACGCTATGTTCATGCTACCCACGTTTCCTTATTGGCCTGCCCCCAGATTGGTACAAGTCACGGGCCTATCGTTCTCGTACTATCCGGGAACCACGTGAAGTATTGAAGGAATTTGGCACTCATATCCCTGAAGAAGTCGAGGTTCGAGTACATGATTCTACGGCTGATCTCAGATATATGGTTCTACCAATGCGCCCAGAGGGGACAGAAAATTTAAAATCTGAAGAGCTAGCAAGACTGGTTACCCGAGACAGCATGATCGGTGTGACTATATTGAATACATATCGCAAAGAGTAAAACTAAACCAAGGCACTTAGGCACGGGCCACCCTAATTGGGGTTGATGGCTTAATTTGCCCGCTGTCTTGTCCCCTTATAGGAGTGTTTTGTATTTAGATACCGAATAATTTCTGCGGCCCCTTTAGATATTCAAACCGAGTTTTTAGCTGGTTGGCTTGTGTTATATTTTTGCACCATATTCGTATTCGTTGTTCAAGGAATGGAATAAAGTGGTCCAAGTATTGCTCGATGGAGTACTGCCGATCTTTGCTATTGCGGCGATCGGATATTTCATGGGAAAGCGCGGTATATTTGATTCCGCTGGAGCAGCTATCATTAACAAGATCGTTTTCCTTGTAGCTGTTCCAGCCCTCGGCTTTCGTCTTATTATTAATGCGCCGTTTGCCCAATTTGATTGGTTTTTACTAGTCGGCTTCTTTCTGTCTGAGTTAGCAATATATGTCCTCGGGTTTCTAGTCTCTCGGGTCGTTCTGAAATGTGACCCCATGGAATCTATTCTACTGGGGCTGGCAGCTTCATTTGGTAATAACATTTTGTTCGCCCTACCCATTGCGGTCACTTTGTTTGGAGAAGGGGCGACTTTACCAATGGTTGCAATTATCGTGCTGGATTCGATCCTGATTTTTGGCGGGACTATTGTAATAATGGAAGCGATGTCGGCAGACAATTTAACCCCTAGAGGCTTGTCCAGGAGCATTCTCCAGAATCCGCCGCTGGTTTCCATGCTGTTTGGGATTTTGTTTGCAAGTTCAGCTACCGAAATACCTCATGGTTTGAATGTCTTCCTTAAATTTGTTGGTGATATCGCCGCGCCCAGTGCCCTATTTTCATTGGGTATTATCTTAAGCCAGACCATGGCTTTTGATCGTATTGTTCCCTCCGTATCCATATCCATCATTAAACTGCTAGCCCACCCAATATTTGCGTGGATATTTTTATCGGGTGTTTTTGGATTTATGTTATCAGACGTTAAAACGTCGATGATGGCTGCGGCAGCTCCGTGTGGGACAATGGCATTTGTTTTAGCCTTGAATTATCAGGTAAGAACCGACGCGATCGCACCGGCCATATTGTTCACAACTTTAGGATCGTTAGCGTCATTAACAATTGTCGCGTCATGGTAATTAGTTCAGTAAGATGAAAGCGAATGGTTATGTTAGGGGATGACAGAGAGATGGGGATGACTCGAACCCGCGCAGTTGAGGTCTTTCCAGGAGGTGTTTCGAACGGCGAATACGGATTACCTGAGGATCGCATTATTGTAATGGAGAAAGGCGTTGGCTGCCGGCTTTGGGACACAGGAGGTAAAGAATTTTTAGACTTTTCCATGGGCTGGGGTTCGTGCCTCGTTGGACATGCCCGACCCGAGGTAGTTGAGGCCATCTCGGCACAGGCGCCCAATGGGTCTAATTTTGCCTATTTAAACTCCCATGTCCTGGCGCTCGCCGAGGAAATTCAGCGCATCAGTCCAGCGGCTGAACGTTTACGGTTCTGCGCATCGGGTACAGAGGCAACCATGTATTGCCAGCGGCTGGCGCGGGCCACTACCAGCCGGAACAAAATCCTTAAGTTCGAAGGCGCTTATCACGGCGCCGACGAGACCGGTGTTACCAGCCTGTTTCCCCATCGAGCTCCCGACTACCCGCACCCGGAATTGACCAGTGCTGGGACCCCGGCCATGAGAGAGTATCTCCTGGTTGCCCCATATAACAACTTGGCAGAAACGCGACGGATTATTACCGAAAATGCAGCCGAATTGGCCGGCGTCATTATTGAACCACTACAAAGGTGTACACCGCCGCAGCCTGGATTTTTAGAAGGTGTGAGAGAAGCTTGTACGGAAGCCAACACCTTGCTTATCTTCGACGAAGTTGTCACCGGATTTCGTCTCGCCTACGGCGGTGCACAGGAGTACTACGGCATCGTACCGGATCTCATCGCATACGGTAAGGCGCTCGGTGGCGGTTATCCAATCGGGGCTTTTGGAGGCCGAGCAGATATCATGGAATGGACCAATGAACATAGAATTGGCGGGGACGACTATGTCTGGATGGCGTCAACACTTGGTGGAAATCCCATTTCTACGACAGCTGCGAATGCCGCACTGGGTGTATTTCGCCAGCCCGGCACCTACGAAAATCTGCATAAACTCGGGGCCTATCTGCGTGATGGAATGTCTAAGGTTCTGGCTCTCCGGCAAATTAATGCGCAGGTTATTGGCGACGGCCCTTTAGCACAGGTCGTGTTTTCGGCAGATCCAGTTTTCGATTATCGCTCAACAAAAAAGGGCGACAGCGCCAAAGGCCGCGCCCTCATGCTGGCTTTGTTCGATCGTGGCATCTTCCTAAATCCTATGAGTACAAAGTTGTATATTTCGATGGCTCATGATGAATCTATTTGCGATGCCATGCTCGACCGTTTTGACGATGCCCTGGGGCAAATTGTGTGAGCTCTGCCAGGTTATGGGCACCCTTTACCGTTGTTGGTGAGGGGGCCAGA
>CAYXUT010000205.1:0-5138 GCA_964468005.1 uncultured Magnetovibrio sp.
GGATACAGCCCGTGCCGCCGGGCAATCTTATTTTCGGAATATTGCTCGGGCTTATGGCTCTGAACATCATCATTGTCATCTATATTTACCGCGCCGAACAGGTGCGAGATGTATTCGCGGAATTTCCCAAGCGGGCGCAGGAAGAAGAAAAAAGCTGAAACTTCAGGTTACCGACCCAGGAAGATGCGCACGCCCCCGGGTGCTTTGCGGTCGTGTTGAAAACGCATGCCGATAAATTGCTCGGCGTATTGGAACATGATCCTTTTCGACAAACCCTTGAAGTGCACGATGTAGGGGTCCGGTGCGTAGGTCAGGATCGGCCTGCCGGCCGGATCCAAATCCGGGGTGTGATTGTAGTCTCGACAGTGGAAAAATTTGATCCGCGTTCCGTCCGGAGTAGTGATGATTTGTTCGAATTGTTCGAAGCTGTTTACACCAGTTACCCTAAGCAAGCTTTCCTGATCGCCATACCATTTCCAGTATTCCGCGGGCAGAGTCATCAGGTCGTCAAGGCAGCGCTTAAAGAAGCTCACGACGGCAGCCTTTCGTTCAGAATTGAGAAAGATGACGCCGGCATTTATGGGCTGTGTCGCGCCGACGACGAAGGGCTCACCGCTGGTCGGGTCTGCCGTCGGCACGCGCCATGTCAGGCCAACGTCGAAGTCCTCGGCGAACACATGGATCGGATCTTTTTGCAAGATCAGGTCCGGATCAATCAGGATCGTCGGCCGGTTGAACAGCTCGGAGCGAACGAATTCAAGCCAGCCCTGGCATTCGTCGACCATCAGGCCTTTATCCATGCGGATGTCTTCCGCTAAGCGTTGGACAGTATCGAAGGCAAGGCGTCTCGGGATTTTCGCAGCCTTCGTCGTCAACAGGATGTTTCGTACATCAGGCGTTTCACGCTTGAAGGATTTTGCCGTTAGATTGGCATAGGCCCAAAAATGCTTCGCCTCTTCGGTCTGGTCCGGAGGGACAATGAAACAAGCAGTCTGGTACATGAGGCTGGTTCCCGCTGTCGGCAATAAATTTCTGAGTAGCTGGTAAAACTTGACCAATCAAGCACCAGTTTTGATCGTCTACTGACTTCAAGACTAAATTATGTTGATTGCCGCCATTGAAACTTCTGAGGTGCGTTTAATGGGTTACGGTGAGTATTTGATGTCGGCTGGACAGGTTCGAGAGTTCAGGACAGTGCCCCCGAGGTGCAGGTCGCGTGTTCGGCGGGAGAACATGCCGGGTTCTTATGGCATGTTTCGCTACAACCCGCATATGTCCAGAACTCAGACTCTTCGCGATGACTATCCATGCATCCAGCTTCCGGGGGTGAAGGTCAAACATCGCAAAGATTATTTTGCTCGTTTGGTTTTGGTAGAGCCATCGCTTGTTTAAATGTGCGCAACTTTCTTTATGGGACTCGACTTTCTGACGCGATAGGAAGGCAAGCGAAAGCCTTAACTCGTGACTTCACGATCTCGTTCCGATAAACGTTCACGATATATCGACACATGTTTGTAGGCATTATAGCTCATGATCCGTATATTCATCGGTTTTGCCCCCCGCGAAACGGTCGCTTATCACGTTTTGTCCCACTCCATTCATGCCCGTGCGTCGGCACCCGTCTCCATTGCACCATTGATGCTCTCTCAGTTGGGTGGGCTGATGACGCGTGAGCGTAATTCGTTGCAATCAACTGACTTCTCATTCTCGCGATTTCTCACCCCTTATCTATGTGGCTTTGAAGGCTGGGCTATTTTTATGGATTGCGACATGCTGGTGCTTGAAGATATAGCCAAGCTCTGGGCGCTTCGCGACGAGAAGTATGCGGTGATGTGCGTTAAACACGACCACGTGCCAAAGGAGAAAACGAAGTTTCTCGGGGCTCAACAGACAAAGTACGAAAAGAAAAATTGGTCCAGCGTCATGCTGTTCAATTGTGCTAAATGCACAGCGCTGACGCCCGATTACGTGAACAGCGCGAGTGGTCTCGACCTACACCGGTTCAATTGGCTTGGCGACGATGATCTGATCGGCGAGATACCGCACCGCTGGAACCTATTGGTCGGGTACGACCAAAGCATTCCGGTGGATGAGGTTTCCAACCTACACTACACCATCGGCGGCCCCTATTTCCACGACTACAAGGATATCGACTACGCCGCGGAATGGTTTGCTGAACGAGATGAGATGCTGCGTTGCGAGCAGTTGGAGCCTACCGAATAACGGTTTTGATTTTGCCGCGAAGTCTTGATCCGTTGTTCAGCCAGCGTGCACTGACAGCCGAGTTTGTTCTGGATATAGGGCCTGCGGAGCAGGGGCAAGGGGGGCTCTTTGCGCTCTAACAGCTAACGCCAGCGGAAACTCCCTGCAAAAGAACTCACTTCGGTACGCCCAAAAGGCAAGCCGAGCCGTTGTAGCCGAAAAACCATGAAGCACCAAACGGCGACCAACGCCTATTGCAAGGTCTTGAGAAGCCCCAGCATCAGCTTGGCGCGCTCTTCCAATGAAGAATAATAGATAAACTCATTGTGGCTGTGGGCACCGTGACCGTCGGCGCCAAGGCCATCCAAGGTCGGGATGCCTAGCGCGCCGGTGAAATTGCCGTCCGAACCGCCGCCGGTCTTTAGGTCCTTGAGTTCGAAACCGATGTCGGCGGCAATGCCTTTAGCATGGAGGAACAGCTCCTCGATAGCTTCGAACTTGTCGTATGGCGGTCGGTCGACGCCGCCGATGACTTCCAACTCGCAATCAGCGTCGAATGGCTCAAGGCCATCAAAAAAGTCAAGAATTTCCTGCTGCGCATCACCGTCAGGCACCCGAAGATCCACCGTGACCTCACACTCGTACGGCACCACGTTAGTTATAGTTCCGCCGGAAATCGTGCCGACCGAACAGGTGCGCCCGCGCTCGTAGTCGGTCAGTTCCTCCATGCGCAAAATCTGTTTGGCCATCTCCTTGATGGCGCTGCGCCCGTCCATGTGTCGCAATCCTGCGTGCGATGGGCGGCCGGTAACCCTTACCGTATACTGCAGCCGACCGTTCCGGGCGGTAACGATCTTGCCGCCTTCGCGCGCCGGTTCGGTGACCAGAACGTATTTGTTCTTCTTTGCCACTTCGACGATCATGTCCCGCGAGGTCGGGCTGCCGACCTCTTCTTCGGGGATATACATAAAGGTCACCGGCAAGGGCGTTTCGGTTCCCGTTCGCACGATGTGACGCATAGCGTAGTAGGCGATATATGCGCCGGCCTTCATGTCGTAGATGCCAGGACCATAGACCTTGTCGCCTTTGCGCTGGATTTTTAGGCGGTCTTCCTTGGTGCCGATAGCGTGCACGGTATCCAAATGGCTGAGTACCAGGATGCCGGGGAGATCGCCGCCCCAGGGCGTTCTGGCGCTTAGTATATCTCCGAACCCGTCGCGGCCCGGCGTTCGCTCCACATGCAGGCCTAGCACGGCGAGGCCTTCTTCCACATGGTCGACCATTTGGTTGACCGCGTCCGCCTCGTGGCTTGGGCTTTCGATTTCGACCCAGCGTAATACTCCCTCGAGGATTTCCTCAGCGTCGATAACAGGGTCGTTCTTGGGGTCGTTGTTCATGGTTTCTCCATTGGAAAATAGAGGCAGTGAAAATCAGCTTGTGTCGCGCTTTGGTAACAGGAAATGCAAATCCGCCGTCGCTACCGGATCATTCCAGGTTGTCTGCCAGGCGCGCACCCGCACGTTGGCGACGCGCATGCCCTGACGGATGATCATACCGCCGGCAATCACCTCCGTGGGGGCTACTGGGCGCAGGTAGTTGGCGGAGATGTTAACCACCTTGGGCAGTTGGTCCCGTTTGATGTGGTGCAACAGGAGCACGAAGGCCGTTTGTTCCATCAATGCGCCAATCAGCCCGCCGTGGAAGATGCGTGCCGTATAATTACCGATATGGTCTTCGCGGAACGGTAGCCGGGTGATCAACTTGCCATTTTCCCAGTCCGATTTGACACCAATGAAATTTGCATAGGGCACGATACGATTGACCTCGTGCAACTTGTCATCGGAGCGCAGTTGGGCGACACTTTCTTGGAGACTCATGCGGCGTCGCCTCCGGTCGCCATGCCGATGCCGACGGGCTTGATCATGTAGGTGGCAATTAAGTTGGCGATGGGATCATCCGCGTTATCTTTCTCGTAGGCGGTGCCCCGCGAAAAAGCGATGTTGGACGTGATCTTGAAGCACTCGGCCTCGCCGATTAGATCCTGGCCCGGCTTGGCCGAGCGCAGGTAGTCGAGGCGCAAGTCCAGGGTCGCAATCGCAGTGCCGGCCGGCACCTTGGCCAGTACTGCAAGCCCACCAGTGGCGTCCATCATAGTGGTGACAAGGCCGCCGTGCACGGCGCCCGTATCCGGATCACCGATGAA
Source organism: uncultured Magnetovibrio sp. (assembly GCA_964468005.1). Taxonomy (GTDB): domain Bacteria; phylum Pseudomonadota; class Alphaproteobacteria; order Rhodospirillales; family Casp-alpha2; genus TMED8. Next base: position 4,406 of record CAYXUT010000205.1, read on the forward strand.
GCGTTTATCATAGAGCACTTGCATGCGCGCCATTTTCGCATCAGCAGACACGACGCTGATCCCAGTCGCCTGGTGGTGTGGCGAGGTGGCGAAGAACTCGAGTACGGCCTCCAAGTCTTGTGGCGGCAGGTCAGGTTGTTCGAGCATGGAAGCTTTCATCGGGTTTCGTTGCGGGCGCGGTTAATATATAAGCCATGAAGGCGCAAATACAGGTTTTCATCATCAACCATGAGCACACCTAATTCCTATATCACCTGCGTCGCCAATGCGGTTGATTTGGCCGAGGCTGTTGCGCTTCTAGCCGATGCCCTCCTGGGCGAAACACGCGAAAGCACCGGCGGGGACCTCGCGCCAGACGAGGCGTCGTTCCAGCGCATTGCTACTCGCCCCAACAACGATATCATCGTTACCGAGCGCGAGGGTATCGTCGGCGAATGCATGCAATTGACACTGACCCCCGGGCCTGAATCGTACTGGCACCACGTGCGCCGAGATCGAGGGCGTATGCGTCACAGCCTTGGAACGTGGTCTGGGGCTTGGCAATCTGATGATGGATTGGGTAATGGCTGAAGCACGGCCATGCGGTGCTGGTCGCATGTAACTGACCATCGACAAAGGCTGAGGCAACGCACACTGTTTTCATGAACGCCTCGGTTTCGCTGCCAGATAAAAAGGCATGAAGTGTAGGAAGCCAAAACTAGGCTCGTTCCACGCTTTTTTATGTTTTCCGTAA
>CAYXUT010000206.1:0-5095 GCA_964468005.1 uncultured Magnetovibrio sp.
TGATGATATTGGATGTGTAGCATTCCATGTACTATTACAGCCCGATCCTTTCGCGTTTTGTTCGGGCTCTAACTGTTACCTTCCCATATTCCGAAGCCTTTTGCTTTCATATCCAACTTCACCGCAGAACAGACCTGATACCAGAAAGAAGGGCTGAAAAGGTGGTAGAATCATTCGAAAAACGTCAAGGCCTATGGTTCGGTAGAACGAAATGTAGCAAAAGCTTGCTCTATCTTATCAATGAATACGGCTCTAAATTCCATAGTTCGAAGACAAGCGTTCTCATTTTTTCTGATGGTTTCGATACCATGAGTGCAGAAGAACTTGTGCTTTGGCTTAAGAGGATCAAAGAAATGGTCAGGCATATCTACTGGATAGATCCAAATCACATTCGCAGGATGGAAATCGGATCAGATAAAGAAGGACCAATGCATGCTGCTAGTCAATGGTATAGATGCGGTGTTTCCTGGAGATACATTAGATGGATCAGCAAAACTTGCGAAGGTTATGGATAACGACTAGCTCGTTTCAAGTGCGGTTCTCTTCAAAGCATCTCTGCTATACATATAAAAATGAAACGGCTTATAATCATTCTGATTATCTTTGTCGTGCTCCTCTAAAGTGAAGATCAGGGTTGGAGTGCTGGTTAGCAAAAAGGAGTGACCCAAAATAAAAGCGGTTGTCTTTAAATCGTTAGGTTCACCATTAGTGGTTGAAGAGTTGCCAGACCCAGCACCTAAGCCAAATGAGTTGGTGCTGAGGGTTGAGGCCTGTGGAATTTGTGGCACAGATCTACATATGTCAGAAAACAGAAGTGCGGAAGGTGGGTGGAGATTACTAAAGCCTGGATGCATTTTAGGGCATGAATTTGCTGGTGAAATTGTTGAAATTGGTAAGGGTGTAGAAGGGGATTGGAGAAACGGCGAACGAGTTACTGCTCTCCCATGGATAGGTTGCAGCACGTGCGCGGCATGTCGGCAGGGTCGTCCGTATCGTTGTGCTTCCGTTATGATGAGGGCTTCATTGGAGTTGCCAGGAGCGTATTCGGAATTTTGTCGCGTTGGAGCGCATGAGGCGCTGCGTTTGCCTGATGGAGTGGATTACGAAGAAGGCGCGTTAGTTGAACCTATGGCCGTAGGGCTGAATGCTGTCCAACGTGCGAACATACAAGCAGCGGAACCAGTATTTATTATGGGTGCGGGGCCAGTTGGACTTTCGGTTGCCTTATGGTGTCGTTTTTTTGGAGCGCAGCATATATTGATCAGTGACTTGTCCGAGGAACGTAGTGCTGCTGCGCTAAACTTTGGTGCTACAGCTAGTGTTGATGTCGGTCGTGGGGATGTTTCCGAGCAGATTTTGGATCAAGTAGGAGCGCCTCCGGGGGTGGTGTTCGATTGCGTTGGATTACCAGGTACGCTGCAAATGGCCATTGATTATGCGGCCCCTTATGCCCGCATAATTATTGTGGGGCTCTGCATGCAGTCGGATCACTACTTTCCTGCAAAAGCTTTATTGAAGGAATTGGATATACGTTTTGCTTATGTTTATTCCAAGAAAGAGTTTGAGACAGTAATCCGGCTCATTCAAGAAAGACGAATTGATCTTTCCTCACTGGTAAGCAGCAGAGTGGATTTGGGTAACCTTCCGATTGCTTTTGAGCGATTGAAACGATCTGGATCTGAATTGAAGGTTATGTTGAAGCCAAGCAGATCATGAAAAGTTTAGATTAAATCTGAATAGAAAGTGCACTGTTATCTAGCGAGGTCAAATTAGGTTAGATAATAAGCAATCATAGACCGCTCTTGGATGAAAATTCTTTCTCGAAACATTCGTCTATATATTGCAACTCCGTTGAGCTAGCGTCTGTAACCCACACATTGCCCTTATTCGCGAATAGAAATAATAATCATAAAGGTATTAATAACGGAGATGAACCAAGCCACGCATTTAGTATCCTTTAAGCCATTAGGCCTTTTACAGCACCTATAATTTTATCCTGAGATGGTATTGTAGCACGCTCTAAATCGTCATTATAAGGCATTGGTACATCAAGAGCCCCTAGTCGTTGAATCGGCGCATCCAGCCAATCAAAACCCTTTTCAATTACTATAGCTGCGACTTCCGCTCCAAATCCTCCAGAGGCCCAGGCCTCGTGGACAATCAAAAGACGATTAGTCTTTCGAACGGAGTGCAGGATAGTTTCCTCATCAAGAGGCTTAAGAGTGCGTGGGTCGATAACTTCAACGCTAATTCCTTCTCTTTCAAGAACGCGAGCCGCTGATAAACTTCGTTGTACCATAGCCATGGTAGCAACGATGGTGACGTCTGTTCCCTCTTTCTTAACGTCAGCTTTTCCAATTGGAATAGCATACAGATCTTCTGGTACGGGTGAAGAACCGCCCTCTACATAAAGCAGTTTAGTTTCCAAGAAGATAACCGGATTATTGTCACGGATTGATGCTACCAAAAGCCCTTTAGCATCATATGGTGTTGAAGGTCCGACCACTACTAAGCCAGGAACGTGCGTGAACCAGGCCTCAAGGCTTTGACTATGCTGTGCCGCCATACGAATTCCGCCTCCCTGCGGTCCGCGTACGACCAGGGGTACGGTCGGGGTCCCTCCTAGCATGAAACGAAATTTTGAGGCCTGGTTAACAAGCATATCCATTGTCAAAGTCACGAAATCAAATATTTGGATCTCGACAATTGGCCGCATACCAGCAATGGCAGCACCTACACCACAACCGGTAAACGTTGCTTCGGAAATTGGTGTATCTCTGATGCGTTCTTCGCCAAACTCATCTATCAACCCTTTTGAAACTTGAAAAATGCCACCGGTGGCACCGACGTCTTCTCCCATAAGAAATACTGTTTCATCGCGAGCCATTTCCTGGCGGATTGCTTCATTAAGAGCTTCGGGCATTGACAGTTCTCGCGAGCCTATCGCACCAGGCTCAGAATATTTAGCATGTGGTGAATAGATGGCTGACATCATCATGTCGACCGAAGGCTTTTGTCCTTGTTTTCCAAAATCTATGGCAGTCTCCAATTCATTCTCAACATTAGAATGAATTTCCTGCAAACGCTTGGGAGAGGCGGCTTTTTGAGCACGAATTTGTTTTTCGGTCCGTTTTATTGGATCATGTATTTCGACCCACTCATCGTATTCCTTCTTTGGTCGAGGGTCGCGAATGTTTGCCCGCATGGAATGTTGTCCCCAACGGTACGTCATCGCTTCGATTAATGTTGGCCCTTCCCCTGCACGAGCACGTTCTACAGCCTCTCGCACCGTAAGGTAAATTTCCACCACATCGTTTCCATCGATGGTTATCCCGGGCACGTTGTAACCGGTTGCGCGGTTAGCTATCTGATCAATAGAAGTAGTATTTCGATACGAAGAGCTGAGTGCATATTGGTTGTTTTCACAAATAAAAATGACGGGTAACTTCCAAATAGACGCTAAATTCATAGCTTCATGGAATACCCCTTGGTTGGAGCCGCCATCCCCAAAAAAGCAAACTGACACTTGGTCGGTTCCTTTTAATTTGGAAGCAAGAGCGGCACCGGTTGATAAAGGCATGGATGCGCCAACAATTCCATTGGCCCCAAGAATATTCAGACCCATGTCAGCTATATGCATTGAGCCTCCAAGCCCTCGGCAATAACCATTTTCATGACCCATTAATTCCGCCATCATGCGATTTAAATCTGCTCCTTTTGCAATGCAGTGGCCATGCCCCCGGTGATTACTAGCAACAAAATCATCAGAGCGGAGGTTCGCGCCGACGGATGCAGCGATTGCTTCTTGCCCAACATAGCTGTGTGCTGTCCCCTTAACGATACCTGCCTCAAAAAGCTCCTGGGTTTTTTGATCAAATCGTCGGATCCGTTGCATAGTAGAATAGATTGCCACCAAGTCCTTGGATGGAACCTTCATATTTTTCCCTGAACGCTTTTTCTCGGTCACCATAAGAAGAACACCCTTAAGCACATTTTAGATAAATGATAATCAGTTCATCAAGATAACGTGATTTAAGCATTTGGTCGATCCTCAAGAAATTTCATAATTTTAGATTAAGTCTGTAATAAATAATACCTGTTTGACGTCAGCGCTCTTAGGATAGACTGGGGGCATAACGGAGGATTTTCAGGTCATCGTAGAGACTGAAGGAAGCGAAGAAGAGGAAGAAATCCAAGAGTTCAATAACCTGACTGAGGAAAAGTCGGCTCCGCACTCGTGGCTATATTACAATCTCAGCCATATTACCATCACCAATTACAACCGCGTACGCTATGGCACCAACGGTGAAACCTGAACAAGCTAGCTCCTAACTCTCAGACTGAGCCACCATGGGGTTCTCTGCCAGCTAACCAGGTTTGCCGCATCACTGGTTCGAAGTTGATGAAGTGATTTTTGACCGGAGTGCTCAGGCGCGGATCAGATAGCTTTCCCAGATACAGCTGTAAATCGGCGAGGTTTTGCGCTGCCGAGTTATGCCGCATCGTTCGGCGTCCGCAGAAATCACGAAATTACCGAGACGTCGTTCGACGCCACCGGTTTTGCCGCATACGAACAAGGGCAAATTGATGACTTCGGTGAACCCGCTAAAATGCAAAAGTACAGGTAGCTCCAGTTACTGCACCAAGTATAGCCCCTATCCACCGGTGGCGGGATTTTTCTCCTCATCGTAATTCTTTAAAAAGTGATCTCATATCGAAAAACGAATGAGTAGACCTCATCGTTCCTCATTGCCAATGATCCCTCTATCGATACTTGATCCTTAACGGGGTATTCGCAGGATGTCATCGATTTAAATCAATCTGTTTATGGTCGATAGAATCAAAGTTCGTCACCCGTCACGTCCGGTAACCTACAACCTCAAAACTCCGTCCGAGTGCCTCTAAGCCCAAATAACAATAATCAAAACTCTTCACAGACGTCAGCCGTGGAAAGTTGTCCAGAAAACGGTAAAATACCATTAGGTTTTGCGATATTTCCGCTCCCCTCGGCATGTTGAAACGCTCCAAGTTTAAGATGGATCTCGTGTCGAACGTTGGTCATTGCCTCCCCCCGTTCAAATTAGCGACTATCAAA
>CAYXUT010000207.1:0-3328 GCA_964468005.1 uncultured Magnetovibrio sp.
CTCAGCGCCCGTGATCTTTTCGGTGCCGTCGCCGCCGGGAATCGTGTCTGCCTCCGCGCCACCATCGATGATTTCGTCGCCGTCGCCTCCGTCTATGACGTCAGCGCCAGCGCCGCCCGTCAGCTTATCGGCGCCACCGAAGCCCAGAACCTTGACCGCCTCTGGGCCGACAACCTTGATATCGTCGCTAACATCACTGGTACCCGTAAGAACAAGAGTATTTCCGTCATACGACACACCGATGTCGCCATCGTTGAAGCGAAGCGTTTCGAATTTCGTAAGCGTATCCGTATCGTTTGTAGAAACGTGTTTGACCGTAATCGTCTGCCCATCCCAGGACGATTCAAGCGTGTATTCCGACTGGCTGCCGGCAAATACCGCTACGTCGTTATCAGCACCACCCGTGATTGTGTCGGAACCGAGGCCACCTGTAATGATATCCGCACCACTACTACCCTCGATCGTATCATCACCGGCGCCGCCATCAATAACATCCGCACCCGTACCACCGTATAGGGTGTCGGCGCCAAAATTACCGTCCATAACGTCGTTGCCGTCCGAACCCGTAAGGGTATCTGCCCCCTGGCCACCCGCAATTCTATCAGCACCTCCGGCACCCTTAATCGTTACCGGAACAGAACCAACAACATTTATATTATCCGCATTGCCGGAACCGGTGAGAACAAGATTGTTTCCGTCGTGCGATACCTCGATATCGCCATCGTCAAAGCGGAGCGTTTCGATTTCTTTTACCGTATCCGTATCGTTCGTGGAGACATGCGTGACCGTAATCGTCAAGCCGTCTGCCGAAGATTTAAACGTATAATCCACCTGGTTACCGGCAAATATCGCTACGTCGAAAGAACTGACCGCACCACACGTAATCGTATCAGAACACACGCAACCGATAAAGGAGTCGGCGACCGCACCGCCTTCAAATGTGTCGTCACCGCCTCCTCCGTAAAGCGTGTCGGATCCGGTATCTCCATCAATCGTATCGGCGCCAAGGCCGCCGTCAATGACATCCGCCCCGCCTGCGCCCATGAGGGTATCCGCACCTTCACCACCGGTAATGATGTCGTCGCCACCAATGCCCTTAACCTTGACGGCAACCGTGCCCACAACCTTGATATCGTCGGTAACGGCATCCGTACCTGTAAGAACTAGGCGCGTCCCGTCGTGAGATACGGTTATGTCTCCGTCATCAAAGCGCAGCGTCTCGACATTTTTGACCGTATCCGCATCACCCGTCGCTACGTCCGTGACGGTAACCGTCAGTCCATCATAGGAAGATGCAAAGGTGTAATCGGATTGATTGCCGGCAAATATCGCAATATCGGCATTGAGACCACCATCTATATTATCGTAACCGGCGTTACCCGTGATTATGTCGTCTCCGGCGCCACCATCTATTGCGTCCGAACCAGTACCACCATCTATGGTATCCGCCTGGTCACCGCCACTTATCTGATCATTACCTGCACCGCCGAATACTATATCCGTTCCGTCGCCACCCGAAATATCGTCGCTTCCCGCATCACCGTAAATCGTATCGGCATCCGGACCACCGGTAATAACGTCATCGTGATCACCACCAAAGATCTGATCATCGCCAATATCACCACTGATAATATCGCTTCCCTTATTGCCCTTAAGGATGTCGTTACCGTCGCCACCAACCAGGTAATCATCACCGTGATACCCGTAAAGCTTGTCGCTTCCGCCCGCGCCCACGACGGAAATGCCAACAGCCGCCTCGCTCTCTAAGGTAAAGAAGTTCTCCGCTGGGATAGAGGTTGTGGATTGTCCCGTGTACGACCAATTGAGCCGCATCAGGTCACTGCCGTCCTCTTCGAACATATCCAGTGCAAACGGATAGAGTTTTCCAGCCTCCATGGTGAAGGCACCGGAGCTACTATAATCGTTAACGCCCGAAGAGCTTGACTGTGTCCAGTTATCGAATATCGACGTATCACCGATGGTTAAGCGGGCACCGTCGTCATGATAACCATAGAAGGTAACGTCGCCATCCGTCGGCCCCTTGATCAGGCCGGTCCAACGAACACCGATGTCACTGTATGCCCGGGTAAACGTCGCACTATCTATACCTTCGCCGAGGTTTAGTACGTGATAATCGCTGATACCGGTGAAGGTTAGGGTGGTTGCGGTGGTATCGCCTCCGGCGAGTGTTGTTGCGATACCGTGGTTTCCGTCGGCATCGAAGCGCTGCGCGTGGATGTAGGGATCGTTACTGTCGTAATATGCAGACTGCCAGGTGACGACGAAACCGCCGTCGATGAGGGCTGTGACTTCGGGTTCGTTCTGGTATCCGCTCGTAAGAGTATTGACCCGGATCTGGTCACCCTTTTCCGTTCCGTCGGCATTGTACATCTGAGCATAGATATCGGCGCCCTGATGCTCGTCGTACCAGGTAACGACGAACGTATCATTGTTGAGCGCCGTCACCGACGGGGTGTACTGATTGCCGGACGTATAATCGGTATTGACCCGGAATTCTGCACCGACGGTATTACCGTTGGTGTCATAGCGTTGGGCGTAAATATTATAGTGATTACCGTCGCTATCCTGAGCATAGGACTGCCAGGTAACGACGAAACCACCATCACTGAAACCGGCTACCGACGGGTTGTACTGGTAATTCGAGGTGTAGGTATTGACCTGGAACTGGCCGCCCGAGGCCTGCGGCGTCGGGATGGCATTGCCGTCGGTGTCGGTCGTCGTCGTCGTGAACTTCTGGCCGAACACGGCGTAATAGCTGCCGTCGTCACCCGGGCGGTTGGCGTGGGCCGTCTCATCCGACCAGGTAACGACAAATTCACCGTTGCCGAGATCCGCTATCGTCGGTTCGTGCTGATCGTTCGACGTGTAGCTGTTAACGATGAACTCGTTGCCTGAAGCTTGCCCGTCGCTGCCAAAGCGCTGGCCGTAGATGTTATAGACGTTATTGGCATCACTATCCTGGTTCTCCGACTGCCAGGTAATGACGTAGCTGCCGTCCTCAAGCGACGTTACCGCAGGACGGTTCTGTGTATCGCTGGGATAGCTATTGACCTTGAACGCGTCGCTTATCGGGTCGCCTTTAACGTCGTAGTTCCGAGCGTAGATATCAGTACGGCCCTCGTCGTACCAAGTAACGACGTAGTTGCCTTCGTTGCCGTAGCTGGCAACCGACGGGTAATGGTGGTCTTGATTATTTGTAGTGTAGGTATTGACGACAACCTCACCGGTCTCAGTAGCCGCCGTCAACGTTAACTCGACACCGTCACCAAAGCGCAGCTTCTCGATATCGTATAGTGTATCGGTGCCT
>CAYXUT010000207.1:3338-5072 GCA_964468005.1 uncultured Magnetovibrio sp.
GTCGCCGTAGCTGGCAACCGACGGGTAATGCTGGTCGTAACCATCTACAGTGTAGGTATTGACCACAACCTCATCGATATCGGTGGTCGTAAGTGTCAATTCGACGCCGTCGCCGAAACGTAGCTTCTCGATATCATGCAAGATATCGGTGCCTTCGTTACCGCTGGCGCTGGTGTTGAGATCGGTCACCGTCATGGTGGCTAAGTTGATGGCGTAGTCGGAAGCATCGCCGAGGAACGTTGCCACGTCGTACCCTTCACCGCCGCGCAAGATATCGTTCCCGAACCCGCCGCTCAGAACGTTGTCGTTTATATTGCCGAAAATCTCGTTGTCGTCGGCACTGCCGGTTGCGTTAAGGGCGGCACCGTTCATATAAAGTTTTTCGATACCCGCCCACAGGTTCGTCGTCTCGATCGTTGAATAAACGGTATCGGTACCCTCGTTGGTGTATTCGACCACGGTATCGTCGGTATCGTTGACATAGTAGACATCGTCACCAATGCCGCCCTTGAGCGTATCGGTCCCAATACCGCCGTTTAGAATATCGTTACCGCTGCCGCCTTCGAGGACGTCGTTACCAACACCGCCGTATAGCGCGTCCGCATTGTCATTACCGTACAGGAAGTCATTACCGGCACCACCTGTCAGTTGATCATCGCCGGTATTGCCGTACAGGTAATCATCACCCGTGCCACCGAAGACATGGTCATCGCCTTCCTCTCCGTAAACAGAGGCATTGCCGCTTCCTGTCACCTGAACAAAATCATTGCCATCGCCGAGGTTAACCACCTCGACGTTAGAAATCGTCAGCGTGTCTCTATTGTCTCCCAGGGTCAGGCTGTCGTAACCGTCGCCGAGATCAACCTCGATACCGAGCTGGTCATCGGCAAGGACGATGCTTTCGTCGACAACACCGGCAGCACCCGTCAGCTTGCTACCCATTGACGTGCCGTCGCTATTGAACTGCTTGGTGTAAACGCCGTAGTCATGCACCGATTGGCCTTCATCCTGTCGGTAGGACGTCCAGGAGACCGCGAAACCGCCGTCTTCCAGTGCCGTTACAGCGGACTGGTATTGGGTCGAGTACGTCTCATCGTTGACCCGGAACGGTGATCCCTGCGCGTTACCACTGGCATCGTAAATCTGACCATAAACATCGGTACCGTAGCCACCGTCATGGGTCGCATCGTCCGACCAGGTGACAACAAAGCCGCCACCCGTGAGCCCGGTAACCGATGGATCATACTGCTGGCCGCTCGTATAGCTATTGACCAGGAACTCGCCTTCAGTGGTCCCTGGTGCATCAAGCGCGGTGCCGTTTTGATCGTAACGCTGGCCGTAGATGTTATAGACATTATCGGCGTCACCATCCTGGTACTCCGACTTCCAGGTAACCACAAAACCGCCATCCTTAAGCGACGTGACCGACGGATCGGTCTGGGTCTGACTGGTATGACTATTGACCTGGAACAGGCTGCCGTCTGTTACCGGCGTATCGACGGAACTGGTGGTAAACTTCTGAGCGAATATGGCCCCCTCGCTATTGTCAAAACCCGAGCCCAGCTCGGTCGAACGCGAGTTCGTCGTCTCATCCCACCAGCTAACAACGAAACCGCCATCTTCGAGGCCTGTGACCGATGGGTTATGTTGGTCACGGACGGTACGGTCGACATTGACCATGAACTCGTCACCCTGGGCGGCACCAACCGCATCGTAGCGCTGGCCGTAGATGTT
>CAYXUT010000208.1:0-5067 GCA_964468005.1 uncultured Magnetovibrio sp.
GTCACGATGCGGTAAACATCCATAAACCAGCTAATAGCGGCGCGCGAGATTTCCCGCTAGGGCTCCTACAACATCAGGCCTAGTCCCAAAAAACATGAACGGTAACACGTAGCTGCTAATGCCACAGAAGAACGCGGTCCAGCTCGAACTCATGCCCGGCGATATCGTCATTATGGTCAACCTACCAGCCCACAAGGTTAAGGTTGCTCGCGAAGCCTTTGAGGGTGCCAAAGCACGGCTTCTTTCCTTGCCGCCCTATAGTCCCGATTTCAATCTCACCGAAACGGCCTTTTCCACAAACTAAAAAAAATAGAACACCGTCTTGTTCAATGTCGGTTTATCGGTGACGATGACGTTCTTCACTAGTTTTTATTTATTTTCTTCAGGAATGTTGAGCTGCCCCCAATGTCTTTTTTCTATCCAATCGCGTCAAGCACATGGGATGGTGAAGAAATTGATGCAATCCAGGAAGTAATCCGTAGCGATCAGTTTACCATGGCAGGAACAGTTTCTCGCTTTGAGGAGAAATTCGCTGATTATCATGGCCGAAAATTTGCTGTTATGGTCAATTCCGGATCATCTGCGAATTTAATCGCTATTGCTGCTTTTTGCCACCATGGATCACGTAAATTGAACAGGGGGGACGAAATTATCGTGCCAACGCTCTCGTGGAGCACGACCTATTCACCCATGCACCAATATGGTCTGAAATTTCGATTTGTTGATATTGATCTTTCAAATCTCGGCCTGGACACGAGCCAGTTGGCAGCTGCTCTGACACCCGAGACGAGAGCTATTGCAGGGGTCAGTATTCTTGGAAATCCCTGCGCCCTTGATGAAATAAGAGCCTTCTCAAACTCGCATAATCTTTGGTTTCTTGAAGATAATTGCGAGTCGTTTGATGCAGAACTAGGTGGTCGGAAAACTGGAACTTTCGGAGATATTTCGACATTTAGCTTCTTTTTTTCGCATCAAATTTCCACAACTGAGGGCGGAATGTTATTGATGGACGATCTTGAGTTGTATCATCTTTCCCTAGCGCTGAGAGCTCACGGCTGGACACGGGATTTGCCCCAATCGTCCCCAATATTCAGGCGAAAAGAAACGGATTTCTTTGAGCAATACCGATTTATCCTTCCTGGTTACAATGTTCGCCCGACGGAGATCAATGCTGCGATCGGACTTAAGCAGCTCGATAAACTTTCCACCATGACAACGGCCCGAAGAAAGAATTTGAGCTTATTTGAATCGCTGTTTGAGGAAGATTCGCGGTTTAAAATACAAAAAGAAAACGGGAAAAGTTCATCGTTTTGCTTTCCTTTAATTTTGAGTGATGAGGTCAATATCAGCCGGGACGAAGTTTTATCAGCTCTTCATGACAATGGCATTGAACATCGCATCATTACCGGTGGAAATATCCTTAGGAATGATGTAATCAGTTTTTATGATCACTTTGTCGTAAATGGTTCAGCTCCAAACACAGATAAAGTTCACGATCGGGGCTTTTTTGTTGGTAATCAGCCGAGGGATCTTACACCCCAGATTGAAAAACTTTACGAAGTTCTAAATATTGCATGCAGGTAATTTATGGATAAGCAATCGATTCTGGTTACGGGCGGCGCTGGTTATATCGGGTCGATTCTAGTTCCTGACTTATTAGCTCAGGGACATCGGGTCACAGTGCTTGATAATTTTATTTTTCGCCAATATGGCTTAGCCCACGTTTGCACAAACGAGAATTTTGATCTGGTAAAGGGCGATGCCCGGCAGGCAGATGTTCTGGCACCATTGGTTCGTAAAGCGGACGTAATCATTCCTTTGGCAGCACTTGTCGGGGCGCCTTCTTGTAAAAAGGATCCCATCGGTGCAAAGTCATTGAACTATGACGCTCAAAAAAAGCTTTTGGAGATGCTGGGAAAAGATCAACGAGTGCTCGTCCCCATAACGAACAGTGGTTATGGAATTGGGGAAGAAGGAAAACTTTGCACTGAAGAGTTTCCGTTGAGGCCGGTATCCTTGTACGGACAACATAAAGTTGAGGTTGAAAAAATAGCCCTTTCTAGAGAGAATTCTATAAGTTTCCGTCTGGCGACGGTGTTCGGAATGTCGCCTCGGATGCGCCTCGATCTCCTGGTGAATGATTTTGTCTATCGAGCAAAGAAGGATCGAGCGATTGTTCTTTTTGAGAGCCACTTTAAGCGTAATTATATCCATATTCGGGATGTAGCCCGAGTATTTCTTCATGGAATGAAAAAATTTGAAGCTCTGAGGGGCGCGCCTTATAACGTTGGCCTTTCAAATGCAAATCTTTCAAAGAAAGAGCTTTGTGACACGATACAAAAACACATCCCGGAATTTGTATACTTTGAAGCTGAAATCGGGGAGGATCCGGATAAGAGAGATTATATCGTCTCCAACGAAAGAATTGAGGCGTCAGGTTTTAAACCTATCCATTCCCTTGATGATGGGATCAGAGAACTCATAAAAGGATATGAGATGATCAATGATTCAGTGTTTTCGAATGAATAACACGGGAGTTTTCCTACTAGAATTCAGAATCAAGGATTGAGTGTAGTAGGTCGGATGACAAAAACCGCTACGCCAGTAAAGACAGCCTTGATAACCGGAATTTCCGGTTCCGGGGGTAGTTACCTGGCAGAATATATAGTTAACAATCATCCGAACGTTGACGTTCAGGGGTTGTCTCGATGGCATAGCACTGTTTCGAGGAACAACCTGAGAGCAATTTCAAATAAAGTAACCGTTCATGAATGTGATTTGAACGATATGTCTTCCGTCTTGGCAGCACTGGATGATGCCCGTCCGAATTACATTTTCCATCTTGCGTCACATGCCAATGTTCAGACTTCTTTTTCTACCCCTATATCGGTCGTACAGAATAATGTGACGGGCACACTTATCCTGCTTGAGGCTGTTCGTTACCTGAAAATAAAACCTAAAATCCAGATTTGTTCCACCTCAGAAGTTTATGGACAGGTTCATCAAACAAATGTGCCGATCAATGAGGACTGCCCGTTAAATCCATCTAGCCCGTACGCTGTATCGAAGCTAGCCCAGGACTTACTTGGGGCCACCTACTTTCGAAGCTATGGAATGGAAGTCATTCGGACGCGTATGTTTTCTTATCTAAACCCGAGGCGCTCGGATTTGTTCGCTACGTCGTTCGCTACGCAGATCGCCAGGATAGAAATGGGGCTGCAATCTGAATTGCATCATGGCAATCTGGAGTCGGTCAGAACCCTTATTGATGTCAGAGATGCGATGCAATCATATTGGATAGCGACCCTGAAAGGTCGGCCTGGCGAGGTGTATAATATCGGTGGCAGTAAAGTCATAAAGGTCGGAGAATTCCTGGAGATATTGAAGGGAATGGCGGCCTGCAAAATTAAAACGGTTGCTGATCCGGCACTTTTTCGTCCTGTGGATGTGACATTGCAAATTCCGGACGTTACGAAATTTACAAATGAGACTGGTTGGAAGCCGAAATACAGTTTTGAAGAAAGCGTTCAATATCTTCTCAATCACGTTCGTAAGGAGGTCAAGGGCAGAAACGCCGATGGACTCTAATTATCAGGATGAAAGACTTCAATTTTACTTCCGTTGAAACCCAGGTTGAAATCAACATTGATAAGTTTTTTAGGCGCTGTTTCAACGAACTTCGCTTTGATGCCGGCGCGTTTTGCGACAGCGATCAAATACCCGATTCCTATATTGGGGGATTCCTGATTTGGAACATCAACTGAAACACGTGTAGGAAGAAATCGTGCTTTGTCATCCGAATGTCCATAAGAGGGATAAATGAACAATATGTCCATATCTCCAATTGCTAATATCTTTTTACTAGGCGAGGTTACCAAGTCTTTTAAAGTATCAGACAATTGATCAGCCATTTTTTGAAGGGGTTCTATCGAGAGGCTGAGATCTAAATTATATAGGCATCATTTGTAATTTTAAAGACCGATAGCACCGCTGGAAGTGGCCAGGCTCCATTAGAAATTAGTTATGAAGGCTGGTTTCCAAGGATACTTGGATACATTGTCTGAGAGAAAAGTCCAGACGGACGTACTCAATAATATAGATCTCGCAACCCTTGCGGGGGCCTTTGACGTAGCGTTGCAAGGTGCCGGTTGTGTTTTAATCTCCAGTTCGATATAGCAGCGTTAGTTTAGAAGAATAGGAGCCAACCAAGCTATGGGCTTAACCCAAGAACAGATGGGATTTCTTAACTATAATGGCTACATTGTGGTGGACGATGTGTTTTCTCGGCAGCAAACTCAGGAGTTTTTAGATACCTTTCTTGAGCACGCAAAACAAAATGGTAATCATAATCTCGATGAAATGTTGCATATCCATAAAGAGGTGCCCACGGCACTAGATATACTCAGGAACCCAGACGTAGTCGGCATTGTAGAACAAGTACTGTGTGGCGAATCTAGTGGGCTACAAACTTCTTGCGTATTTAAGATGGCAAACACTCCTTCGGCGAAATATGCCTGGGAGCCTCATCAAGATAATTCCTATGTTCGCGCTAATCCTAACGAACTTATCGCCGTAGACGTCGCTCTCGATGATCATTTACCAGGTAATGGCTGTATGTATGTTTACCCGGGATCGCACAAGGAACCGCTACTACCTTACGAATCGAACCAGACATTCGGCAAGTTATCCAATAACCCAGGTAATAGAGTTAAAGACATACCCAAACATTACGAGAAGATTGAATTGCGTCCGAAAAAAGGGAGCGTTTTGATCCTACATGGACATGTAATTCACGGATCTTCGTCTAATAACTCGGAAAATGCTTGGCGCCCAATGCTTCTAATGGCATTTATTCGAAAAGGAGCTAAATTCTCTCCTGGAAGAACAGCAAAAAGGGAAACAATTGACTTGAAATAGTCTTAAGGTCTCTACATGGCTTGAGATTTGATAACCACTTCGACAAATCAAACCGATTCTTGTTAAATACAGTGTTTGTGTTTTCATAACTCTATAATGAATGGCAACCCGCACGTCTGGCTGAAAAGCCTAATTGATGGAGGCGAGGGT
>CAYXUT010000209.1:0-5020 GCA_964468005.1 uncultured Magnetovibrio sp.
CGATGAAACTGTCGTGGCTGTAATCGATTCCAATCGCACCAATATCTACACACAATCGTTTAGCGCGGATGACGTTGCATTAGATGAGCCCACGGCGCTTGCCGCCGATCAATTGCCAAGCCATCTCGCGGATGTTTCTAAAAAGATAGGATCCTGTGCTCTCGTCGGTGACGCCCAACAAACTGTCGGCCCGATGCTGACCGATGCCGGATGGACGGTCCGTGAAACGCAAGTCATATCTCCTGATGCGGAAGTCCTTGCCAGTCTCGCGGAAGCCAGCTGGAACCCGGGCGAAAATCTAGCGCCGCCAGCGCCGCTTTATTTGCGACCGGCGGACGCCGTAATACCGAAAAATGGTGGCCGTCTCAGGAGCTAGTTTTTCTTGATCAACAAACGGTGGATGCCATCTTCCGGCTGGTCTTCGTCCTCACCCTCCAACGAGATGACTTCGTGGCCATGGTCGGTGACGTTGCGCGGCACATTTACCAAGGGCTCGTGGCCTTTGAGCCGCACTTCAACCGTCTGGCCCGCTTTCATGCGTTCGATCAAGAGTTTGGTTTTGACGAAAGTCATGGGGCAGACCTGATCAGTGATATCGATAAAAAAGTCGGCGTCGCTTTGCTGGTTCATCTTGAAACCGAATATTTGGATACTTACTTGAACCTATATTGGTTTTTCCGATATAACCAGTCCCGTTTTAAATGTTTTATTATTTAAATATTGTGATCAGGGTCGATACTCTGTTTCAGTAACCTCGAAAGGTCATCGAATTCATGAGCGAGCAACCGAATATCAACGAATTATTGGAATTCACCGCGGAAATTGTGGCGGCGCATGCCGGCAACAACATGGTCGCGCAGGATGATCTTCCGCGCCTGATTCAGGATGTCTACAAGACGCTATCGGAGCTCGGCGGCGCAGAGCCGGCGCAGGAACGGCCAAAACCTGCCGTGGCGATAAAGAAATCCATATACCCAGACTACATCGTCTGCCTTGAAGACGGCAAGAAATTGAAGATGCTGAAGCGCCATCTGAAAACCGCTTATAATCTGACGCCGGAAGGATACCGCCAGCGCTGGGGCCTGTCGGCGGATTATCCCATGGTGGCGCCCAATTACGCCAAGGTTCGCAGCAGTTTGGCCAAAAAAATCGGGCTCGGCACGAAATCAAAGGGCAAAAAGAAATAGCCGGATAAAGTTTGGGGTTCATTCCTGGATATGACACCCTATATTGGGCCATCAAGGCCTAGACACCTTAGAACAAAAGGGATTTGAATGCCCGAAAACCGCATCGAACAACGTTGCATCGAGAAGAACATGAAAATGACGGACCAGCGCCGGGTGATCGCGCGAGTTCTATCCGTCTCAAATGACCATCCGGATGTCGAAGAGGTGCATCGTCGCGCCAGCGAAATTGACTCGCGCATTTCCATCGCCACCGTGTACCGTACGGTGCGGCTATGGGAAGAAGCGGGAATTTTGGACCGCCATGATTTTGGCAACGGGCGCTCGCGCTACGAGGAAGTCACTGAAGAGCATCATGATCACTTGATCAATGTGAAATCAGGAAACGTGATCGAGTTCCAGAATACGGAAATTGAAGCCCTGCAGGAGCGTATCGCGCGCGAGCATGGCATGCATCTAGTGGGCCACAAGCTAGAGCTCTACGGCGTACCGTTGGACAGTGGTGAAGAATGTTAGGCCAACCTTGACTGTACGAGGGCCAATGCTAGGTTTTTTTCGAAACGCAGCGTCCGCAATCCGGCATCCCCGGGAATCATAGCGAAGGCCCTTGGCTAGAAAACTCCATATCAAATCCTACGGCTGCCAGATGAACGTCTACGACGCAGAACGTATGATGGATCTTTTGACACTGATCGGCTATGAAGCGGTGGACACGCCGGACGAAGCAGATTTGGTCATACTCAACACCTGCCATATTCGCGAAAAATCGGCAGAAAAGGTCTACTCGGACCTGGGTCGGCTGCGACAGGCCAAATCGTCGCGCGCCGAGAGCGATGAGCCCCTGGTAATTGCCGTCGCGGGTTGCGTGGCACAAGCCGGGGGCGAGGAGATCATTCGCCGCGCGCCCTATGTGGATATAGTGTTCGGTCCGCAGGCGTATCATCAATTGCCCGAGATGGTAGCACGCGTGCATCGCGAGGCCGACGCAGTCGTCAAAACGGAATTTCCGGCAGAGTCGAAGTTCGACTATTTACCTAAGCCTGAAGCCAAGGGGCGGTTTTCGGCGTTCCTTACCGTGCAGGAGGGGTGTGATAAGTTTTGCACTTTCTGTGTGGTGCCCTACACCCGTGGCGTCGAAACCTCGCGCCCAACGGCCGACGTGATGGCAGACATGGAAAACCTGGCCTCCGGCGGCATTCGTGAGATCACGCTTCTTGGCCAGAACGTTAATGCCTACCGCGGTGTGGCGGCAGATGGCGATGAGTGGGACCTTGGCCGCCTGATCGCCGAACTGGCCAAGATCGACACTCTTAAGCGCATCCGCTACACGACCTCCTATCCGGCGGAAGTCAACGACGCCCTGATTAACGCGCACCGCGATGTGGAGGAACTGATGCCTTATTTGCATTTGCCGGTGCAATCGGGCTCCGACCGTATTCTGCAGGCGATGAACCGTCGCCACAATGCCGATGCCTACCGAAAGTTGGTGGAACGGCTGCGCGACGCCAGGCCGGACCTAGCCTTATCTTCTGATTTCATCGTCGGCTTTCCGGGCGAGACCGACGCGGATTTCCAAGCGACCATGGATCTCGTCGATGAAATCGGTTTCGTCGATGCCTATTCCTTCAAATACAGCGCCCGGCCGGGCACGCCCGCAGCAGCACTTCCCGAACAGGTTCCGGAAGATGTCAAGACCCTGCGCCTGCACGTTTTGCAGGAGAAGCTCAATGCCGGGAGAGCAACCTTCAACCAGCACGCCATCGGCACGGTCATGCCTGTGCTATTGGAAGGCCCTGGTCGGCATCCGGGCCAGCTGGTAGGTCGCAGCCCCTATATGCAAGCGGTTCATGTGAACGCGTCCGATGACTGGGTTGGCCAGATCGCAGATGTTAAGGTCGACGCCGCGCACCCCAACAGTCTGGCGGCCAGCCTGATGGGTGAACAAACCAGGAGGGCCATCGCTTGAGCCGTCCACCAGCAAGAAAATCGAACAAATCCAACGGCAATCGTCCAGTGCGCGTGCGATCCGCTTCAGCCGAGCGCATTTTCGAGAACAATGGCCTGACCATAGAGCTGTTCGGCCCGCACCACGCCCATCTGGCGCGCATTGAACAGGCCTTGAACGTGCAACTGCACGCCCGCGGTAACGAGGTGACTATCACCGGGCAGGGCGAAGCTGTGAAAGATGCCGGCAACACCTTAGACCACCTTTATGCCAGGCTGCAGGGCGGCCTCGGTGTTGATCTGGCGGAAGTTGACGCAGCGGTGTGCATGTCGCGTCAGCCGGATAACATGCCGTCGCCCGACGCCCAGACCGTACATACCCGTAACCGGCTAATCTCACCGCGTTCGCCCAACCAGGCCGCCTATCTCAAGGCCATCGGCGAGAGAGAGCTAGTCTTCGGCCAGGGCCCCGCCGGTACCGGCAAGACCTACCTCGCCGTCGCCAAGGCAGTGGAAAGGCTGGTCAGTGGCGATGTAGACCGTATCATCCTGTCACGCCCGGCGGTCGAAGCCGGCGAGCAATTAGGTTTCCTGCCGGGCGACATGCGCGAGAAGGTGGACCCGTACCTGCGCCCGCTTTATGACGCGCTCTACGATATGCTACCCGGCCCACAGGTGATCAAGCGCTTGGAAAGCGGCGAGATCGAAGTGGCGCCGTTGGCCTTCATGCGTGGACGCACGCTTTCCAACGCCTTCGTCATCCTCGACGAAGCGCAGAACACCACTGCCGTGCAGATGAAGATGTTTCTAACGCGCTTGGGCGAACAGTCGCACATGGTGGTAACCGGCGATCTTTCCCAGGTTGATTTGCCGCGTGGCGTGCGTTCGGGCCTGCGGGATGCCTTTGAGGTGCTGAGCAACGTCGATGGGCTTCACTTCGTCAACTTCGACGAAACTGATGTCGTGCGCCACCCGCTGGTCGGGCGCATCGTCAACGCCTACGGCAAGATGGAAAGCCGTCGGGGCACCGGTGCACGCTACCAGACCAACTAATACGATGACGAGGCAAACGGCGCGAATGAGTGAACTACCTGATCTAAAGATCGACGTGCAATTCGCCGCGGCCGATTGGCAAGATACTCTGCCCGATGCCGAGAACTTTTGTCGCGCCGCCGCCATTGCCGCTTGGCAAGGCGCGAGTACAAATGTCACCAGGGCGATAGCCGGACATAGCGTGGAAGTCTCACTATACCTCACCGGCGATAATGAGGTTGTGGCGCTGAACAGTACCTTTCGCGAACGCGCGGCGGCAACCAACGTTCTTTCGTTCCCTGGTATGGTCGAAGAAGACTTTTCCGCCTTGCCGGATGACGCGCCCGTACTATTGGGCGATGTGGTCATCGCCTTTGGTGTCACCGAGCGGGAATCACGGAAACAAAACAAACCGCTAGCTAACCATTTAAGCCATCTCGTTGTTCATGGTATGCTTCATTTACTTGGCTACGATCACATTGAGGAAGACGGCGCAGAGGTCATGGAACGATTGGAAACGATGGTGCTGGCGGACCTCGCCATCGTCGACCCTTACGTCGATGACAATGCGGCAACATGACATGCGCGTTGGGCGATGAACAATCAATCCTCATCTAGCGTGCCCAGCGATGACGGGGCCAAAACCAATGGAATTTCGACCTCCATGCGGAGTTGGCTCAAGGTTCTTCGGCGTGGATGGAACGGTGAAGCAAGCGTCCGTGAGACCCTTGAAGAGATTATCGAAGAACATGGCGATACGGACGCGCCGATCAACGAAGACGAACGCTTGTTGCTGGCTAATATTCTTGAGCTGCGCGATCGTACCATCCACGACGTCATGGTGCCACGCGCCAATATCG
>CAYXUT010000210.1:0-4976 GCA_964468005.1 uncultured Magnetovibrio sp.
AATATTGTCTTTCGCATATTCAACAGCGGCTGTTTTGGTCAGCAGGCGAACGGCGCCCTTGGTCGCCTGATACGCCGCCGCCGCACCAGTACCAACCAGGCCAGCAACAGAAGAAATGTTGATAATCGACCCACCTCCGGCCTGGCGTAGACCCGGTAAAGCGGCCTTCATGCCGAGAAAAGTCCCTGTCTGGTTCACGGCTATTACGAGATTCCACACATCAACGGTAGTCTTTTCAACGCCTTCATTACGCAGAATTCCAGCATTGTTTACCAAAACGTTGAGTTGACCGAACTCGTCCTGGGTCGCAGCAATTGCCTTCTTCCAATCCGCCTCCCTGGTCACATCAAGATGAACATACATCGCCGCTCCGCCGGCGGCAGTGATACTCCCGACAGTATGGTTACCGTCGTCGTCAAGCACATCGCCTAAAACGACTTTCGCACCCTCCCGGGCAAAAAGTTGGCCTTCTGCGGCTCCTTGTCCGCGCGCGCCTCCTGAAATAAAGACGACTTTCCCTTCCAAGCGTCCCGCCACCGATCGGCTCCTTCCTGTGTGTTGCGACTGTTTCGCCTCAATAATTGGGCTTCCGTGTGGAAGCCGTCTAACACGGACTAATGCGCACCTCTATACCGTGCACGCTCGAACTTTCACCCATATCAGTTTTACGCCCAGGATTGAGCACATTTACATTGCGACGCTGCTCCTCCTGTTTGGGCCAACGTCCCTTGTAGGTTAGAGCGACGCCCTGTGGTGTGAGAAGACCGACCTTGGCAATGAGTTCGAGCCAACCTGTCTCATTCTCAAGCCGCACCCGGTCACCGTCTTTCACACCAAGACGATCGGCGTCTTCCGGATGCATAATGACCTCTGCTTTGCCGGCCCGTTGCCGAATGTTTTTGTCGTTGGCGTACGAATCATTCATGCGCCAGAGGGCGGCCGGGCTGAGCAGGCGCAGACGGCCGTCTTTCGGCGGAGCGTCGGCCCAAGGCTGTGGTATCCTGGGCAGGCCCATCTTTTCCGCTTTTTCCGAGACAATCTCAATCTTGCCACTCGGGGTATCAAATTTGTAATCTTCGTAGAAGATTAACGGCGACTCACTGATAGGATGCCAGCCCCTGTTCTTGAGTTCGTCGAAGCCAAAGCCAACCTGCATTTCTTTCAGCAAACGGCGCAGAACCACCTCGTCCGGCTCGAAGAGTTCAGCCTGCTCAAAGCCCATTGCTTTTGCTAAGCGCCGGAATATTTCTTGATTCGACAACGACTCCCCCATAGGTTCGCAGGCTTGCGCTTGGGCACCGACGTTGAGGTGGAAATAGCTAAAGGTCAGGTCATCGAATTCGAGAAAACTCGCCGCCGGCAATACAATGTCCGCAAAGTCGGTGGTGTCTGTCGGAAAACAATCCACCACCACAGTGAACAGATCGTCGCGTCGCAAAGCCTGATACAAACGCTGCTGTTGCGGCGCCGACGCGGCCGGATTGGTATTCCAACATACCAAAGCTTGGGTTGTCTCGCCGTCCTCCAGCCGCTCGGCAAAATCCATATGACTGACGCTGGAACGCTTTCCTTGGACCAGTTTTGCACCAGCCAGTACATTAAAGTTGGCCCCGGCAACGGCTGGCGTAATATTTAGATAACAAAAGCCCGCCCCTGGCTTGCCAACATTGCCCGTGAGCGTCGGCAGGAGGCCGCAGGCGCGCATGACATTGCCACCGGTAGGCTGCCGCTGCAACCCTTGTCCGAGCCAGAGTAGAGATGGGCCTGGACCATACACTCGCGCCGCCTCTTCGATTTGTGCGGCCGGAACACCGGTTTGTGCCTCTCCCCAGACTGGCGTACATGGCTCCAGCATCGGGAAAAGTTCGTCCGCCCCAACTGCATGGTTTTTGATAAAGTCCACATCGAAAAACCCCTCTCGCTGCAAAACGTGCAATAGGCTAAAAGCGAGCGCAGCATCCGTGCCGGGAAAGGGCTGCAAATGCAAATCCGCCTGGGCGGCGGTTGCCGTCCGTATAGGATCCACGACTATGGTTTTTGCCGGAGCCTCGGGCAACCAATGTTTGTGAGCGTGCGGCGCCGAATGTGCAGGATTCGCGCCCCACACCAAAATGCACTTAGAGTCTGCGGCCGTGCGGGGATCAAACCCTACATACGAGCTGCCAAATAAAAGATCCCAAGCGACGTGTCCAGCCATATTGCAAATGGTGTCGGGTTCAACCTCAGTAGCGCCCAGCCGGTGGAAAAAACGCATAGGGAACATATAGGCAAGCAACGATAACGTCCCGCTGTAATGGGTATGAACGATTGCTTGAGGACCCGATTTCTCGACAATCATCGACAACTGGGACGCGATCGCTTCCAAAGCCGCCTCCCAACTAATGCGCGTGAACTCGCCTGATCCTTTTGGTCCGTTCCGTTTCAACGGATACAGTAACCGAGCGCCTTCGTCCTGCCAGACACCATTATAGGCGGTCGCGCATTTACCGCACAGCGTGCCCCGTGAGACCGGATGATCCGGATCTCCGAGCACGCGGGTAATCTTCCCATTCCGCCGCTCAACCACTATCCCGCAGCCGTCATAGCAGTCTCTGGGGCAGGTTGTTCGAATGCGCTCGAGTTCGTCCGCCATTGCTTCCTCCTCAAATTCTAGTGAATATCAGGACTGGAAGATTCGTCGATAAATGTTTTCTTTGCCTCTACAGCCTTCAAATAGTTCCCTACTTTTTCCCTCTCTTCGAAGGGAAAGAAGTCACTCACCATTCACTGAAAACGCCATCAGAGCGTTCCCGCCTTGACCGCCGATAAAGCTATAGCCGGACATGACATACACCATTCCATTGGCGATCGTGGGACCTGGTCCATCAAATGAACCGCCGTGCGTCTTCACACCGTTGGTGCTGTCATACTCCTGGTCCGCGTTATAGTCCCAGATCACCGTTCCAGTGTCAGTGCTATACCCACGCAAATGGCTATCCACCGAACCAGAGAACACTACGCCAGGCATGGCAGACACGGCCTGTGATTGGGCTGGGCTACATTTGGGTCGGCCGTCGCAACCAACTGGTGGAACGTGCCATTTCCGCTCACCCGTCTCTATGTCATACGCAAACATCCCCCCACCAACGGTGCCATCAAGCGCATTCGCCCAACTATCAGCCATAGCCCCCGTGGCTCCGGACGCGTCCGCATCCTGAACCGTATTGATCCCGATATCGGACAATGCAACGTAGATCTGTTTGTCATCCGCTGCCGAACCCCACTGGATACCCCCGATGAGACCACCCTTACCGACCCGTTGCTGCCAGAGGATTTCCCCGTCCTTATCTGGATCGATGGCATGCAGCATCCCGGACTTTTGCCCTGCCAGGATAATCCTCCTGCCATCAGGTAAGATGTGGAGAATGGGCGACGACGCAAAATCTAGATCGGGACCGTTTGCTTCCGGACAATTCGTTTTATCCGCCTGCAAACAAGCGACATTAAAGGCATCCCCAGGTGTGAACTGCTTCGACCAAAGTAATTCTCCGGTCCGGAGATCGAACGCTACAATCGCATCACTGGTTAACGAAGCAGGGTCTGAATAGTTGTCCCCCGTTGCCACGTACATCCGGTTCCGCTCCGGATCGAGCGCGGGCGAGCTCCAAATCGATGCTCCCGATGGTCCCCACAACTGCACACCATTGGCATTTTTGCGGGTGGGCTTGGCAGGATCCAGGGTATAACCCGTCCAAACCAATTTTCCAGTAAAGCGATTGAGCGCCATCATCTTGCCACGGAACGTGCAGCATTCGTAGTTTGGGTTGGCACCAGACAGTTCTTCAAGCGCTGTGGTAGAAATGTAGAGCCGATTCCCGAGCGTTTTAGGCGTACCGGTAAGCGTAGCCGCGGGATGATCATCAATTACATCCACTTTCCACACTTCTTCACCCGTACGCGCATCAAGTGCATAGACATTCGTTGCCGCATCTCCCACGTAAACGACATAGCGCGGCGGATCCGTCCCTGGGAGACTATCCACCACCATGGTTGAACGGACGCCACCGTCGGTTTTCACTGACCAATATAAACAGCCGGTCCCGGCATCAAGGGAATAGATTCTGCCCTGCAATGAGCCTATGAACACGCGCCCTCCCACGACGGTAGGCTGCGAGGTCCGGGCATCCATAGGCATACCAAATACCCATTTGACTTTGAGGTCGGGGACCTGCTCTGCGCTGAGGCCAGCATGCTCAGTCGACTGGGACCGGCTATTGGCATTGTCGGCCCCCCAACCGTTCCACCGTGGCGCTCCCTCTTCAATTGCAAATTCACCCGGGGCATCCGCACACCACCCGGCAACCGTTGGATCCGTATCGTTGAGCTTTTTACCAGTGATCCACTCGGACAAAGCCTCGCGCTCTTCAAGAGTGCGCAGCCAACCCTCCATCCGCATTTTACCAACGTTAAGGGATTGCAGCACCAAATTCGCCGGTAACCTTGAGAGCACCTCTCGCTGGGGCGCACGCTCCACTTGGCCCTCATGACACTGGGCACAGTGTTCCCGATAAACTTTTTCCGCGTCCACCGGCTTTTTGATTTCGGGTCCTACGGCCCAACCAGTTTGGCTCGCAAAGCAGAGGATAATGAAGTACACAGCCCCTGTGAGCCAATTCATTATATTTTGTTTTTCCCAAGTTCTAGGTACCTTTTCCACTGTAGTTCCCCCCCTTAGAGCCTCTACTTGTTGATAAAGGCAAGAGGCCGCTGCCCTTGCGTCCCTCCCGATGAGTGGTGCCGTAACGTATATAAGGACTCGTTCCCAGCAGCAAGGACGCATTGCGCCTCTACCTCATACAAGGCGACCAGCAATGTGCCAACTGTTCGGAGCTCACCACGTCGGAAAATCTTCTTGCCCCGTTCGTCGACCTGTTGGAAAGGACAGTCCTGGCAGTAGAGCTGTTTCCCAGTCTGGGACACGTTCGTGGCGGCAAGTA
>CAYXUT010000211.1:0-4970 GCA_964468005.1 uncultured Magnetovibrio sp.
AACGCTGGAGGGAACCGGTGGGGATGACACCATCACGGGTGCAAGTGGCGACGACGTTCTATCGGGCGGCAGCGGTAGCGACACTTTGGATGGCGGCGCGGGTACCGATACCATTGATTATTCTGCGTCCGAGAGTGGTGCCAGTCTGAACCTCGCCACGGGAACAGCTACTGTTTCCGGTGACGTCGACAAGGTTTCAAATATCGAAGACGTCATCGGGAGCGCATTTGATGATACGCTCATCGGTGATGATGGCGGCAATACGATTTCGGGTGAAGCCGGCGCGGATACCATTGATGGCGGTGCGGGTGACGACGCCATATTCGGTGGACTTGACGCCGACGATCTTTCCGGCGGCGAGGGTGTGGATGAACTGCATGGAGGCCGTGGTGGCGATGTTCTCGATGGCGGTGCCGGAAATGATGTCCTTTGGGGAGAGAGGGGCGCCGACGTATTAGACGGCGGATTGGGCGACGATACCCTTGAGGGTGGTTTTGGCGACGACGTTTTTGTCGCGTCGGAGGGTTCGGACACGATCACGGTTGGCGGCGGTGCGGCGGCTGCGGCGAATGCGGCTTTTGTAACGGCGCAGGGCGCGCGGTCGCTTTCGAAGACGGCACTCAATGATCTTGATGCGGCGCTGAAATCGGCGGTACTTGCGGATGCGGCGGGTACGGCTGCGGAATACGTTGCCGATGCTCTTCTTGACGTGAAGGTCGAGCTCGATGTGCTCGAGGGAGCGGCGGCTACGGAAGTTTCGGCTTTGGCGACGGCGGCGACGACGGCGTCGGATGCCTTGAGCGCACAGCAGGATGTCGTGAGCGGACATTCGACGACGGCGACGACCTCGGGGACAGGTGTTACTACGGCAAGCGGTAACTTGTCGGGGATCATTACTGCGGGCAAGGCTGCGGCGGTAGAGGCGGCTGATTCGGGCGAAGCCGGCGCGGATACCATAGTCACGGCCTGGGGCAGTCTGGAAACGGCGCTCTCTGCATTGGGCACGGCTACGAGTAATGCAAAAACGACGTACGAAACCACTATAAGCACGGCCAAGACGACGTACGACGGCGCGATTGGCGATATTGACGCGGTTTATTCGACCTTTACCGGTTCCCTGGGCAGTGCCAAGACGACATACGATGGGGATTTAGCGGCGGCGAAAAATACCTATGACGACGCGGTTACCAGCGCAACCGGCACGTTTGATACGGCGGTTAGTGGTGCTGGCGGTGTGCAGTCGACGTATGACACGGCGATCTCCGCTGCGGCAACGAAGCTTTCGAATGCCCTTGGAGCGGCGGAGGGAGTAGAAAACGATGCTATTGAGGCGGCCAATGCGGCGTATCGCAACTCGACGTCGGCAACGGCGGAAGGCGACCGCCGAGGGGCTATAGAAACGGCGCAGTCGACCAAGGAAGGAGCGGACCAGGCGGCCTATGCCCAATACAAGACGGAAGTTGATGCGGCGGATACGGCTCGAGACAGCGCGATTAGTACGGCGAAGGGTAATTACCAGGGCACCATTGCCACGGCGAAGGGTAATTACCAGAGCGATCTGACGGATGCGCTGACGGATTACAAGGCGGCCGTGAGCACGGCGACGGAGACCTTGGGCACGGAGATTGATACGGCGGAGGGGGATTACGCTTCGGCGCTCAGTGCTTACCAAACAGCGGTTGTTACGGCGCAGACGACATACGGCAGGGCGGTAACGACGGCGCTGTCAAATTTTGACACGGTTTATACGACCGATGGCAACGGTACGACGCTGGAAGCTGTGAATGCTGATTTGGCGGGCAGTTACGCTACCCTTGATGCGGCGATTGGCACGCACAAAGGCAATATGTCGACGCTGGAATCGGCCAAGTTGAACGCGTTTGCATTGGCGCAAGTCTCGTTGATAGCGAGTACTCACGAGACCAAGACAGACGCTGTTGAGACCTACTGGTCGGACGAGGTTACGACACGGAGTGGCGCTGCTACCAGTGCGCAGTCATCGGCGGATACGCTCAAAGCGACGGCGCTGACGAAGGCGAGTGAGTTAACCACGGCGACGACGACCGCATCGGATAAGCTAAAGGCGGTCGAGGATGCGGAAGCGGACTTTGCCTCGGCGGCGGTCATTGCGGATCAGCAAGACCACCTTGAAATCGGGACGGAGTTTTCGCTGGTTGATGCGGAGGTGAACGTCTCGACGGGCGACCTGGTTCTCGATTTAGAGGAGAGTGACGGTACGGCCCACACGCTGACGGTGGCGGATCATCAGACGGACGCACTCGACACGATCCGGGTCGATCATGGCACCGGGCTGAACCCGGAAGACGGCGTATTGGATGTCTATACGGTTGCGCCGGGTACGGAAGCGTTGAGCGACGACAATACGATTATCTTTGGTACTTCCGAAGCCGACCAGGTGAAGGGCGGCATTGGCGACGACCTGATCTTTGGCGCGGGCGGCGACGATACCCTGAGCGGTGAAGCCGGAAACGACTTCATTCGGGGTGGTGCGGGTACGGATGTTGCAGTGTTTGCCGGCAACAAGGGTGATTTCACCTTTGAACTTGCGGCTGACGGTACGCTGACGGTTACCGATACGAATACCGGCACCGCACTTGGGGTCGACACGGTTTCCGAGGTAGAGACGCTTCGTTTCACCGATGGTGACCTGGCAGTAACAACCGCTTCCAACGGCTCGGTGACTTTGACCGGCAGTTCGGTCAACGATGTAATTACCTTGGTCGGAACGGTTGGTGGCACTCTGGAAGGTGGTGACGGTCTTGACAGGCTGACGGGTGCCGGCGGAAACGACGTATTAGACGGTGGATTGGGCGACGATACCCTTGAGGGTGGTTTTGGCGACGACGTTTTTGTCGCGTCGGAGGGTTCGGACACGATCACGGTTGGCGGCGGTGCGGCGGCTGCGGCGAATGCGGCTTTTGTAACGGCGCAGGGCGCGCGGTCGCTTTCGAAGACGGCACTCAATGATCTTGATGCGGCGCTGAAATCGGCGGTACTTGCGGATGCGGCGGGTACGGCTGCGGAATACGTTGCCGATGCTCTTCTTGACGTGAAGGTCGAGCTCGATGTGCTCGAGGGAGCGGCGGCTACGGAAGTTTCGGCTTTGGCGACGGCGGCGACGACGGCGTCGGATGCCTTGAGCGCACAGCAGGATGTCGTGAGCGGACATTCGACGACGGCGACGACCTCGGGGACAGGTGTTACTACGGCAAGCGGTAACTTGTCGGGGATCATTACTGCGGGCAAGGCTGCGGCGGTAGAGGCGGCTGATTCGGGCGAAGCCGGCGCGGATACCATAGTCACGGCCTGGGGCAGTCTGGAAACGGCGCTCTCTGCATTGGGCACGGCTACGAGTAATGCAAAAACGACGTACGAAACCACTATAAGCACGGCCAAGACGACGTACGACGGCGCGATTGGCGATATTGACGCGGTTTATTCGACCTTTACCGGTTCCCTGGGCAGTGCCAAGACGACATACGATGGGGATTTAGCGGCGGCGAAAAATACCTATGACGACGCGGTTACCAGCGCAACCGGCACGTTTGATACGGCGGTTAGTGGTGCTGGCGGTGTGCAGTCGACGTATGACACGGCGATCTCCGCTGCGGCAACGAAGCTTTCGAATGCCCTTGGAGCGGCGGAGGGAGTAGAAAACGATGCTATTGAGGCGGCCAATGCGGCGTATCGCAACTCGACGTCGGCAACGGCGGAAGGCGACCGCCGAGGGGCTATAGAAACGGCGCAGTCGACCAAGGAAGGAGCGGACCAGGCGGCCTATGCCCAATACAAGACGGAAGTTGATGCGGCGGATACGGCTCGAGACAGCGCGATTAGTACGGCGAAGGGTAATTACCAGGGCACCATTGCCACGGCGAAGGGTAATTACCAGAGCGATCTGACGGATGCGCTGACGGATTACAAGGCGGCCGTGAGCACGGCGACGGAGACCTTGGGCACGGAGATTGATACGGCGGAGGGGGATTACGCTTCGGCGCTCAGTGCTTACCAAACAGCGGTTGTTACGGCGCAGACGACATACGGCAGGGCGGTAACGACGGCGCTGTCAAATTTTGACACGGTTTATACGACCGATGGCAACGGTACGACGCTGGAAGCTGTGAATGCTGATTTGGCGGGCAGTTACGCTACCCTTGATGCGGCGATTGGCACGCACAAAGGCAATATGTCGACGCTGGAATCGGCCAAGTTGAACGCGTTTGCATTGGCGCAAGTCTCGTTGATAGCGAGTACTCACGAGACCAAGACAGACGCTGTTGAGACCTACTGGTCGGACGAGGTTACGACACGGAGTGGCGCTGCTACCAGTGCGCAGTCATCGGCGGATACGCTCAAAGCGACGGCGCTGACGAAGGCGAGTGAGTTAACCACGGCGACGACGACCGCATCGGATAAGCTAAAGGCGGTCGAGGATGCGGAAGCGGACTTTGCCTCGGCGGCGGTCATTGCGGATCAGCAAGACCACCTTGAAATCGGGACGGAGTTTTCGCTGGTTGATGCGGAGGTGAACGTCTCGACGGGCGACCTGGTTCTCGATTTAGAGGAGAGTGACGGTACGGCCCACACGCTGACGGTGGCGGATCATCAGACGGACGCACTCGACACGATCCGGGTCGATCATGGCACCGGGCTGAACCCGGAAGACGGCGTATTGGATGTCTATACGGTTGCGCCGGGTACGGAAGCGTTGAGCGACGACAATACGATTATCTTTGGTACTTCCGAAGCCGACCAGGTGAAGGGCGGCATTGGCGACGACCTGATCCTTGGCGCGGGCGGCGACGACACCCTGACCGGTGAAGCCGGAAACGACTTCATTCGGGGTGGCCAAGGTGCCGATATTTTGAAAGGTGATGACGGAAAGGACCGTCTTGAAGGCGGAGATGGTATCGACGTTATCGACGGCGGTGCTGCAGACGACATCATAG
>CAYXUT010000212.1:0-4954 GCA_964468005.1 uncultured Magnetovibrio sp.
CGAGAAGTTCAATACCGCGCTACAGTGGATGTGGGGTGATGGATTTCTTTCTCCTGGCGGTCCTGAAGAAGTAGCGAGCATGCTTGAGGGCGTTGATCTAGGGGGGCGTTCAGTGCTTGACGTTGGGAGTGGCCTCGGGGCTGTTGACGTATTGTTAGCCGAGCAATACGGCGCGGTGAGCGTTCGAGGTGTCGATGTGGAAGCGCACCTTATTGATGAAGGTCGCCATCGTGCAGAGCTCGCTGGTGTCAGTGATAAAGTGCAATTTCAGCTCATTGAACCCGGCCCGCTGCCGTTCGCTGAGGCCAGCTTCGACGCGTCTTTACCAAATGGAAGGCTACTGGCCGTATATAAGCCGCGGAAGCCAAAGAATGATTTCCGGAAAAGCCACACAAATAAATAGGGCAAACGCCTGAAGACCAATAAAGGGAATCGCCGAGCGGTAGATGGTAGACATGGGCATGGAAGGCCCAGCAACGCTCTTAAGATAAAAAAGCGCATACCCGAAAGGTGGGCTGAGAAACGACATCTGCATGTTCACCATATAAACAACCCCAAACCAAATAAGGACCTCCCCCGGCGCTACACCCGGTAAACCTAAAATACCATCCCAAGCCAATCCATTTACAATTGGTGCGAAAATGGGTAGCGCTAAAAACATAATGCCAACCCAGTCCAAGAACATTCCCAGAATGATGAGCATGACCATCATCACAAGCAAGATACCGTAAGGTGGCAGGCCCGTGCCAAGAAGCACGTTGTTAACGAAGTCCGCACCGCCCTGAAAAATATAAAACCCTACAAATATACTTGCTCCAAAGATGATCCAAAGGACCATGATGGTGTACCTCAAAGTCATCTCTGCAGCCTCTCTTATGGCATTCCACGTCAAGCGGCGAGACAACCCCATAACAAATAGTGCACCGAATGTCCCTATCCCGGCAGCTTCCACAGGTGTGGCAGCACCCGTAAAAATTACGCCAAGCACAAGCGCAACTAAAGATAGAGGAGCTATTATACTTCGGATCAGTTTCAGTTTCTCTCGGGTCGACAGACGTTCCTCCGGCGGAAGGGCTGGACCGAAAGAAGGGTTCATGTAGCAACGCGCTGTAATATAAAGAATGTAAAGAAAGGCGAGAAGCAAGCCAGGGAAGACCGCTCCGACAAATAATTCACCAATCGAACGGCCTAAAACGAGAGCCACAAGGATAGCCATCACTGAAGGAGGAATGAGGATCCCTAGACTCCCGCCAGCGAGAATTGAGCCGCAGGCAAGTTCCGGATTGTACTTCCGAATTAACATCGCTGGGAGGGCAATCATAGCCATAGTAACCTCGGTAGCGCCAATTACCCCAACCATCGCTGCCAATATCGTTGACGCGATGACAGCTGCTGATGCTAGTCCACCCTTTAGGCCGCCCAAACACTTGTAAACAACATCAAACAAGGCATCAATCAGTCCTGCCCGTTCCAGAATTGCAGCCATGAAAAGAAAAAGCGGTAATGCGGACAGCTGATAATTAGTCATAAAGGGAAAAATTCGGGATGGCAGCATGTGGACCATATTTAGGTCCCCAAACACGACAAGGAAAATTACCCCGAGACCGCCGGTCATGAAAGCAAGCGGCAAGCCTGCTATCAAAAACACCAATAGCGATCCAAACATCGCAAAGGTCAGCCATTCAATACTGATTTCAATTCCCATGAATTAAACCTTGCTGCCTCTTACGATAAGAACGTCTTGCACAACCCTGGCAGTGCCTTGCAATAATAAAAATGCAGAGCCAACGACGATCGAGCACTTAACCACCCAATGCTGGATTCCCCACTCTGTAAAGGAAACCTCCCATAAACCTATGGAATAGCCCGCAAAAACCCAGCCGCTCCAGAGCAGCGCTATTAGAAAAATAAAAAATACTACAGACGTAAATAAATCGAATATGGCTTTGTACTTTTGGGACAATTGGAGATATAGAACGTCAACTCGGACGTGGGTCTCCACTAGAAGGCCAAAACCGCCTCCAAGCATGTACATCATACCGAACATGAGATACATGCTTTCATGTGCCCAGTTTGTTGGAGAATTAAAAATATACCGTGCTAAAACCTCATAGTAGTAGACCACGATCGCTATGATCGTCCAATAAGAGATGAATTCACCAATTGAACGGTTGATAGAGCCTACGAAGACGGTAAACCTGTTATGGGGGCGGACAAAAGTCTCTTCGTGCGCCGATGCCAAACTATCTTCTGGATCACTGAATGTTTCGCGGATTAATTCTTCCGGTTCATCTTCCTCATCTTTTTTAGCACATCGTCGAACCAATCCAGGCAATAGAAATGCATCAATTGCCAAGAAAATTGCAATGGTTAGAGCGATGATGCCGGAAAAATTAGACCAATTTTTTTTCGTTTCGGTAGCACTGGTCAAATTTTGACGTTGTTGGACTAAATTTTTTTCAACCTTAGCAACCTTAATTTCATCTTTTTTGTCGCCGGTCTTTTTAAATCGTGCCTTTGCATCGTCCAAATCAAATTCTGCATCTACGACTGTCCGCCGGACGTCGGATTCCACATCACGTGCGACCTTCTGCTGCGCATTTCCATAAATAATAGGCAAAAACAAAGGAATGAAGATTATTCCCCAGTAGTTTCGTACATAAAATCGATGAAGCCCTACAAAGCCGCCACCGAGCCACATGAGATAAGCCACAATCAAAGACGCCTTTCGATTTTGCGGCCTGTTCGCCTCCCGGCGCACCATTACCATCGCAAAAATTGGAAAGATTAATAACGCTGACCAATACAGCCAATGCGGTAATATGAATGGTAGATCAGGCATACGCGAACCTTAGATAGATGCTATGCAAGCATAAGTTGTACGGAGAAAAGGAGCGCCGTAGAATGTTGTCATACAGCGCTCCTTCAAAAAGACCAAGTTTAAGAATTAAAAGCTGTTAGTTATCAAAACTCCTAACTCGTAAACCTAAAGCCAGACGAGACATTTATTACAAGTCAAGCTTCTGGCCCTTAATCATATCCGGCGTGACATAACCAAGGCTGCCGGACATCATGTAGTCGAGCTGAATCTTGAAGATCCGGGCTGCAGTTTTATCTTTGTTCGCCCATTTGAACCAAAGTGGCACCGCCAATTTGGTAAATTCTTCAACATCACGCTGCTGCAAACGGATAACCCGAGTTCCAGCCTTTTCAAATTTTTCCCAGGCATCAAAGTCGAGTTTTTGAATGTAAGCATGGTGCATGTTTGAGTAGACTTGGCACTCCATTTCGAAGAATTGCTTCATCTGTGGAGACAGGGCATTCCAGCGTTTCATGTTGACTGTAAAGTCCATCACGTCGACAGGCTGATAGATAGACATAAAACCAGGAGGGCCCATGGAGATATACGGCGCCACCTGTGCCAGTCCCATGTCATAGTTAATGGCTGGACCAACAACGTCAGTAACATCAATGGTACCTTTTTCCATTGCAGGATAAATTTCACTGCCCGGAAGTAACGTTGTCTTCGCACCAGCTGCAGTGAACAGCTCAGCAACCATCCCACCCGGCACACGCATTTTCCTACCTTTGAAGTCTTCAATCGTGCGTAGAGGCGTTTTGGAGTGTATTATATTGGGACCCATGTGTACGGGGGCTACGTACATTAAACCCAGTTTAGCATACATCTCGCGGGTGATCTCCAAACCGCCCATTCCGTAGTAGAACGTGTCATATTCGTGCGGGTTCCGAAGCCCGAGCGGATAGGAGCTCAAAAATACAGTGGCAGGAAGCCGCCCTGCACCATAAAGAGTCCACCAGTTCATAGCATCAAGTACGCCTGACCGGGTCGCTTCCAGCATTTCGAAGGTCCCAACAGCGGCCCCTCCAGCAAAGGGCTTGAGTGCTAATTCACCGCCGGTTTTCTCGACTATAGTCTTGCACCACTTCTCAAAATAGGGCCAACCCTGAACACCATTCCACCAAGAAGTTTGGATCTTCCACGTGGTAGTTTTAGCTTTTGCCGTACCAATGTAAGGCGCGCCCATCTGACTGGCTGCTCCAAAAACGGCGGCTGCTCCACCAACCGCAACCGAGCTCTTTAGAAGTGCCCGTCTGGTAAAATCTTTTGCTGCCACCATGGTGTCATGCGTTGATGTTTTTTTTCCTGAACGCCGTTTCATAAGGCTCCTCCCGAATTTAAATTAAAATTTTACTCTTAATTAACCACAATAACGTACTTCAATTCAGCAACTCTGCAACAATAGATTTTTGCAATCTATAGATTCATATCATTTATCATTTTTTCGCAAAATATTTAGACAAACTAAAATGGGACGGGCTGTCCATTCTCCCTCCCCGCCATTCTGTTTAATTCCAATCAGGCCGCCCTTCGCTCTTCTTTTCGTAAAGGACACGGTAAGTGTCCAGGTAGTCGTGGAAGTGCACCGTAGTTTGGATGTCGCTCAATAACACTAGTGCATAGGCGGGCGGTTCGTGGCTTTTCGGCACGACTTCGACGGCATTGAAGTCTAGTGGCACCTGGTGGTTTGTTCCACGCAGCGTCGTATATGGTATTCCTCGCCAACTTCCGGCAATAGGTCGGTGGACATGTCCAAAAAATAGGTGGCGGATGTTGTTGTAGTCGGCCAACACCTCACCCATTTTCCGTCCATCGGAACCAAGTCCAAGCCGATCACAGCAGGGAATTCCTACATCAAATGGAGGGTGATGCATGAAGAGATAGACCGCACGATCTCGGGACTTAGCCAGGGCATCCCGCAACCAAGCCAAACGCTTTTTGCAGTAACTTCCCCAACCCTTTCCCTCCTCAACCGTGTCAAGCATCAGGAACCTGCCGGCACTGCAATCGATCTCACATTGGACAAAGCCATGAGGGTCAACCAAGGTGTCGGGAAACACAGCCAACAGCTGATGGCGACGATCATGGTTACCG
>CAYXUT010000213.1:0-550 GCA_964468005.1 uncultured Magnetovibrio sp.
GCTATCCATCGCTGGCACCGGCGATGCCAACGCCGGTCAGACCTACACCATCACATCCGTATCCAGCAACAAGTCAACGGTGACCTTAGAGTCAACCGACGCGGAGACAGGGAGTAACACCCTGAACGGCACGGTCTCCATCCTCGAGGAAGACACTCTCTCCGGCATCGAGCAAGTGACGGCGGGTTCCGGGAATGACACATTAAATGGTGCCGACGGCAACAATGTTCTTCGCGGTAAGGAAGGCGATGATGTCTAAGCTGGCGGTGCCGGTGACGATGTCTTGCGAGGGGGTAGTGGAATAGACACCGCAGATTATAGCTTAGCGTCATCACCCGTTAGCGTTAATTTAGCTGCCGAAACAGCAAAGGTCGCGCAAGTTGATAATGTAACGTTAGCCGGAACCCCTGATACTGACGATCAATTCGCTATATCCATTGGTGACGCGACCATCACGCACACCGTTACTGCAGATCAAACCGTTGAACATGTTCGAGATGCGCTGATTTCCAGCATTAATGCAGACGCGGATATGAGTTCAACGGCCGTT
>CAYXUT010000213.1:560-4934 GCA_964468005.1 uncultured Magnetovibrio sp.
GCAACGACAGGCGACGGCGATGGAGCAATCGTTCTCTCGGCAGTTTCGGTGGAAACTTCATTTACGGCATAGGCCACCACAACGGGTGCCGGGGCTACCGTCAGCACCAAGACGACCGCAATTTCCAACGACAAGCTCAAGAGTATTGAAAACGTACTTGGCGGCTCGGGCGACGATATCATTCGCGGGTCTTCGGGCAATAACGAGATTTTTGCCGGTGGTGGCAACGATAAACTGTATGGCGGCGGCGGTACGGACGTATTGCATGGCGGAGCCGGGAACGATTTTTACGAGGCCGAAGCCGGCAACATTACGATCAATACGGGCGGCGGTGACGACAAACTCAAACTTCTCGGAACGTTGACCAGTGTCAGTTCGGTAGATGTGGACGGCGATGGCAAACTTGACCTGAAATTCGAAGCGGATTTCCTCACCGCTTATACGGTGACTGTCAACGACTATACAAATGCCCCGCTATCACAGGTGGAATTGGACCTTGACGGAGATGGGAGCCTCGAAACATTCACCCTGGCATTTAATCCTGATGCTTCCGCAAACGTGACGGATACGCTCGTTGTTGGAACCAGCGGAGATGACGCTCTGCTTGGCGGCAGTGCCAGTGACATTTTACTCGGTGACACGGGGGACGACCGGCTGATAGGGGGTGACGGCGTTGACCAGCTTTCCGGTGGTGCGGACAGTGATACGCTCTCCGGGGGACTTGGAAACGATGCTCTTGATGGTGGTTCAGGTATAGATACCGCCGATTATGGGGATACCACGACGGGCGTTGCCGTTAATTTGCAGGAAGGCGTTTCCTCCGGTACTGAAATCGGGCAAGACACGCTTAGTAATATTGAGAACGTAACGGCAGGTGCTGGTAACGACGCTATCCAAGGCAGTGATGCCGCTAACCAAATCCTCGGAATGGGAGGCAACGACGCCATTGCAGGCGGTGGCGGTGCTGACACAATCGAGGGCGGAGCCGGCAACGACATCTTATCCGGTAATGCGGGGGCGGACGTAGTTTCGGGCGGTGCGGGTAATGATGTTATCTCCGGTGGTGCAGGCAACGATACTTTGGATGGTGGCGCGGATAGCGATACCGTTAGTTTCGCCGATGCGGTGTCGGGAGTCAGCGTTGATCTAACCGCAGGCACGGCAACGGGAGATGATGCCGGTACGGATGTCCTTACGGGCTTTGAAAATGTCACAGGCGGTGCCGGACGTGACACTCTGAAGGGTGACGCCGGCAATAACACTCTTTCGGGCGGCAGCGGAGACGACACCTATTTGGTTACCGATGGCGACGATTCCATCGTCACGGGCGCGGGATCAGATACGCTTGAAGTTTCTTATGGATATGCCGTAGATCAGATCGTACTCGATAGTACGTCAGGCAATCTGACTTTATCGTTGACCAAGGCAGCGGATAGTTCGCAACACACCGTCACTGTGCTTGGACATGCCACAAGTCCGCTCTCGGCTTTGCGGGTCTACACATCCGAAACGGCATACAGTGATTACAGCCTTCTTGTTGATCACGATGCGGCAACCAATACCTACACGGCCAAAATGGACGATCTGGCGACCCGGATGGACGGAACGTCGGGAGCCGAAAAACTCGTTGGCGGTTCGGCCGACGATCTGATTTTTGGTAATGCCGGTGATGACACGCTCGATGGCGGTGCCGGGGATGACCAGCTTTTCGGTGGCGCTGATAATGACACCTATATCGTGTCTGCCGGTGACGACAGAATTTCGGTTGGGACTGGCCAAGACACATTGATGTTGTCGGGGCGCCTGGCCGGGGCTTCGATCACCGGAAGTGATCTTAAATTTAATGCCGAATTTGACGGTAGTTCCTATTCTGCGACCGTTGTTGGCCACGCAAGTGCAACGCTTCACTCGGTTGGCTTTGATGTCGACGGTGATGGTCAATTAGATGCGGAAGATCAAATCTTCCAGTTGACCCAAACTCTAGATGCCTCTGGGAATAGCGACGACACCCTGATAATTGCATCTTCAGCTAACGAGCAGCTTATTGGTGGCTCCAAGAACGACGTGCTTTTGGGTAATGCAGGTCAAGACACGCTCGACGGTGGTATTGGAGATGACCAACTATTCGGCGGTGCTGACAACGATTTCTACCTCACTTCGTTGGGTAATGACACCGTATATGTCGGCGGTGGTAATGATACACTCCGTGTAACGGGGACGATGACGGAAGTCAGCCTTAAAGATACCGACGGTGAAGGCGTTGCCAACGACCTGGTGTTCGAAATCAACGATGGAACGAATGACATCACCGTAACGATCTCGGATCACGCAGCCGATCCGCTGAAGTATGTCGATATAGATCCAACCGATAACGTCGTTGAGTACATCGTCGGAGAAACGCTGATCGTGGGCTCTGATGGGGCGGATCAACTTCAGAGCAGTAATGCCGGCGGCGTGCTATTTGGTAATTTGGGTAATGACCAGCTTACGGGCGGTACCGGTAACGACAAGCTTGTCGGTGGCGGAGGTAGAGACGTTCTTGTAGGCGGCGCTGGTAACGATGAGGTCGTTGGTGGCGATGGTACGGATACCGTCTCGTTTAGCGATTCTAGTTTTGGTGTGTCGGTAGACCTGGCGGCAAAAACTGCTGTCGGAGTAACTCCCAAAGGTACGGTATATGTTGGCGGTACGATACAAGCCGGCGATGTGTGTTCTATTGTCGTAACCCACGGCGATAGCTCTACTATTACGGTTTCGTACACCGTTACGGGTAACGAAGCGAACTTGGCTGCAATAAAAACTGCCTTGGTGAGCCAGCTCACTTCCGATGCAACGTTAGGGAGCTTGATTAATGCTTCCATTGCTGAAGATGGTAGCGGTATTGAAATTACTTCGAAAGATGGAACTACCGAAATTGTGGTATTTGCATCGGCGAGCGATGGTTCAGATGGTGCAGCCTCTGGCCTGACGGCAGCATCAGCTACGGGAACGGGAACGGATACGCTGAGCGGTGTTGAAAATATCCTTGGCGGCTCAGGAGCGGATACCTTATCCGGCGATAGCGAGGCCAACGTTCTTACGGGCGGTGACGGAAACGATGTGCTTGTCGGGCGAGGTGGGAGCGACAAGCTTATCGGTGGAATTGGTATCGATACCGTATCTTTCGATGGAGAGACGAAGTCTGTTACCGTCAATCTAGAGACGCGCGTAGCGGTCAGCGAGGATACTGGGTCTGACACGCTTGATGGTATTGAGAATATCATTGGTGGTGGAGCAAACGACTATTTGACCGGTGATGCATCCGCCAACGTGATTTCCGGAGGCGAGGGCAACGACGTACTATCGGGTGGTGCAGGCAACGATACCCTAGAGGGTGGCGCCGGAGATGATACGTATATTATCGGCCAAGGCGATGATGTCATCACCGTAGGCGGTGATAAGGAAACGTTGAAACTATCGGGACGGATGCCAGGTGCAAAGATTATCGATGCCGATGCCGATGGAACAGCAGACGATCTTAAGTTGTCGGGTGTTTTTGACGGCGCCAATTATAGCGCCACCGTCATCGACCAGCTGAGCGATGCGGCCACCTTTGTCGAGGCGGATTTGACGGATGACGGCATCGATAATGCGGTCGCTTATAAGATAGGTCAGACCTTAATCATCGGTTCCGATAATGCCGACACACTGGTCAGCGGAAACGACGGGAGCGTATTTTTCGGAAATGCCGGTGATGATCAGCTTACGGGTGGCGCTGGCGTTGACCAATTGGTCGGGGGACTCGGCAACGACACTCTCAGCGGTGGCGGTGGTGTGGATGTTCTGGACGGCAGCGAGGGCGTTGATGTTGCCGATTACAGTGGTGTTGCGACGGCCATTAACGTGGATCTCACGCTGGGTAATGCCACCGGAGAGGACATCGGAACAGATACGCTCATCAATGTTGAAAACGTGATTGCAGGATCTGGTAACGACAGCATTACGGGTGACGATAGTGCCAACGTGATCACGGCTGGTGCAGGTGATGATACGCTTGAGGGTGGTGCTGGCAACGACGTTATTGTTGGCGGCGCGGGTACAGACACGGTGGTGTTTGCCGGTGACAAGGGCGACTTCACCTTTGCGGTTGCTTCTAACGGCACGTTGACGGTTACCGATACGAATACCGGCACGGCGCTTGGTGTTGATACGGTATCCGGTGTTGAGAAGCTAAGCTTCAACGATGGCGACTTGACGGTAACGACAGCTGCCGGCGGTGCAGTGACGCTGACGGGTAGCGGTCTCGATGACGAAATCACCGTGGTTGGCAGTGTTGGGGTAACGCTGGAGGGAACCGGTGGGGATGACACCATCACGGGTGCAAGTGGCGACGAC
>CAYXUT010000214.1:0-4921 GCA_964468005.1 uncultured Magnetovibrio sp.
AACCCTTCAAAGGCGCGCGGTCGACGATGGCGTTGTGGGTGCGCAGCAGGATCGGTTGACGCAATTGATTATCCCAGTGCCGAAAACTGGATGGCGTTCCCTTGTACCCATCTAGTGTCATGGTATTGCCGGAAAGATAGTTACGAATTGTTTCAAATTCAGCGGATTTCGTCCGAACAACGGATTCGATAACAGCTTTTAGCGCAATCCATGCCGCCCAATCGCGCCCGGTCATTCGCCGCTTGGCACGTTTTTCGAAACGCTGATTCAGTTGTGGTGCCCCGTGGCGCTCCCAAGACCAATGCCACGTCCCAGCAATCAGCCCCTCAGTCCCAATAATGGGCCTCGGATGCTTGGTTTGAAAAGGAACGTAGCGACCGAATTCACCCTCCGTGTCAGCGATAAAGACAACATCATAATTTTCCCCTACCGTCATAAGTTTGACATTGTTTTTGCCTCGCTCACGCGGATTGTTGCTAAGCACAAAATCACGGCTGTCTACAATCCTAACCCCAAATCGCTTGGCCGAAGCCTCAAAAGATAAGGCAAAGGCTATATCTTCTTTCAACGGCCCTTTTAGCACCAAAACTTCATACCATTTGTTAGCAACAAGAAACTGCGCAAGCGCATCGGTTTGCATAGCATAGCTAGGTAGGGTGTGCATCAAATTCGCCTGGCAGGCCTCCGCGCGGAGTATGTTTGATGGCTCCGATATGTTGAACAGCAGCAATTCCCGGCCTTTGGTTGCGTTTGCTACATCGCTAAGAACTTCAGCATTGGCATCAACTAAAAAATACCGAACCCCCTTCGCTGAAAGCTGATCAATAATTGTTACTAAGTCGGCTGCTGTATTACCTTCTTTTCGATCAAGACGGAATTTCATTTTCAAGGCCCGACCCAAAATTCGGCTACTGCGAATTGCTAATTCAGCACCAGGAAATGGTCGATCGTGAGGCTTTACCCTAATACGGGCGTAGGCTCTTTTTTCCTCATAGCGTGGGTCATTAATAATTTCTAGGTAGCCAAAAGCGACCGTTGGTTTATCAACAGCCCTGGAAGACGGCGCTATGACGACCATTAATAAAACGGTGGCAAAAATAACAGCTAAAGTCTGCATGCCCCTCTCAATCGTCAATTAATATCCCGTAAGGCACCATGCCAACAGCAACGGATGTTATTACCTTCCGGTCCTTTGTGTCGATTATACTTAAATCATCTGACAGCCCATTCGCCACATACAGTATTTTCTCATCACGGCTTAGCGCCAAACCCCACGGCCGTTTTCCAACAAGAATATAATCTAGGATTTTACGGCTAGCGACATCAACGACAGCAACGTGATTGGCTCTACCAAGAGCAACAAAGACGGTTTTGCCGTCACGGGTCATTAGAATGTCGACCGGGGTCACTTCGTTTCGACGAAATCCGGTCGGTAAGAAAACAATATCCCCGGTCGTTCGGTTCGTCCGAGTGTCAATGATATCAACCTGTCCAGCCAGTTCGGCCGATACCCATAGTTCCTTTTCATCCGGGGTCAAAGCAAACCGCCTAGGCCGGGTGCCAACTAGGATATCAGCTTTGACTTCTGCTGAAGCGGTATCGATGACATGAACGATATTTGCGGCCTCGGATGCGACGTAAACGGTCGCTCCATCCGCTGTTACTTGTACACCTTCGGGCTCCTCGCCCAGTTCTACGTTAGCAAACACTTTCCCCGTTTCTATATCAACAAAAGATGCTGCTGCATCTTCTTCATTAGAAACGTATAGTGTCTTTCCATCTGGCGAGAGATCGAAAGTTTCTGGCTCATCAATCCCTCGAATACGCTTAACCAGTTTCGCCGTTGCTGTCTCATAAACAACAATGACATTGTCATCCGCACAACCGACATAAAACTCCTTTCGGTTCTTGGAGAAATGGACACCGCGGGGTCGTTTGCACGTTTTAAAGCTGCGTACGACCTTATACGTCTTGTTTTCAAGGACGGTAATGGTACTGCTTTTCTCATTGGTAACATAAATTTGACCAGTAGGTGTTGCCGACACCGAAAAGCAAGTGAGAATTATTATTCCAGGCAGAATACTATGCAAAAAGTATCTCAATTTTCTCCCTCCTCAATTAAACCCGCCAAAAGCTTAGGATGTTCCTTCAATAAGTTGATCCGAAACTCTTCCACAGTTTCACTTTCTAGCTCGCGTGGCCGAGGTAGATCGATTGGCCGATCAAGCACAATAGTACCAGGAGCACCCGACATAAACAGCACCCGGTCACCTAAATATAATGCTTCTCGAAGGTCATGTGTAACAAATAAAACCGTGGCCGAGCGACGAGCACAGATTTCCAACAACATTCGACGAAGATGATTAGCAACCGGCGTATCCAGCGACAAAAATGGCTCATCCAATAATAACAATTTTGGCTCGTTAAAAAATGCCCGGGCAAGCGCAACTCGGCGACGCATGCCCCCAGAAAGGTGTTTAGGATAGGTTTCGGCAAAATTTTCCAATCCCATCTCTGCGAGCAATCGTTTAACATGAGTATCATCAGTGGCTCCGTCTTTCTCTACTAAACGGATGTTTTCACGCACGGTCAGCCATGGCATTAGTCGAGCCGATTGGAACATATGACCCATCATTGGCCCATCTTTAGGAACGACCCCATCAACTAGAATAGAACCTTCTAAATTTGAATCCAATCCACCTATTAGATTCAGCAGGGTAGTTTTGCCGCAACCGGACGGCCCAACCAAGGAAACGAATTGTCCTTCTTCAACTTGGAATTGGATATCGGTTAGTACCGTCAGTGGAGAACCACTAGGGACAGAAAAATAGCTCTTTCTATTTATTTTTATATCTAAAACGCTCATGTTCGCCACTCGCTTAACCGACGGTCAATTGGGGCCATAAGCACAAGCTCTATCGCCATAACTACGGATATAAAGGCAAAGCTATAAGCCAGAATATTGGTGATATCAAAAAACTGAAAAAACATACCCAATTGAAACCCAACGCCGTCGCTGCGCCCTAATAATTCTACTACAAGTACAATTTTCCAAACCAATGCCAAGCCGGACCGAGCAGACGCCAAGAGGTAGGGGAAAAGCTGTGGAAGGTAAATCCGGAAAAACGTGCGGCGGCGATCAATACGGAATGCTTTTGCCACTTGCAACAAATCACTATCAACGGCACGCGCGCCTTCACGCATGGTGACAACGACTACAGGAAACTTGTTAATGGCAACGGCAAGGATTGCTGCAAACTCCCCAAGTCCAAACCAAATGTAGCATAGGATTATGACAACTAGTGCCGGAATATTGAGTGCAAAAACTAAAGGGCCATCCAAGGCGACATCCCAGCGTCGGTTGGATCCCATAATCATTCCAAGTGCCGTTCCGAAGGCCATGGCTATAAAAAAACTGACCCCAACTCGGGCCAATGTGATCCCGACATGGGGCAGAAGTTCTCCTTCGGAAATATTATAATAAATAGCCAGAACAACTGCCCAGGGAGTAGGCAGTAAACGGCTTTCAACTAATTCTGCCGCAACCAACCAAACCGCGATGAAGATAAGTGCCGACAAAATTCGAAGCCAGGTTTCCCGTCGCAAATTAGCGGCATCAACCATAGCCTAAATTTAATCCCTTAATACCTATGTCCAGACCAAAACGTGCCCTCTGTCAGAGCTAAGCTGTCGCCAACTAACTTCGATCCGCCATATTTGGCCAACGTTTTAAACAAGGCCTTAGCCGCAGCAATGTCATCAACCCCGAAAGATTTTGGAATTCCAGCCCGATAGGCCTTACGCAAAGCCAGGAAGGTATCATCGTTTTTAGCTTTCGTCAGCGGTCTAAGACGATCCCACTCAGTATTCGACGTAGCTATTATTTTTTTTGCTGCACGCAGGGATTTGAGAAAACCCCTAATCGCAAGATTATTTTTTTTTGCCCAACTTTCACTAAATACCCAACCAAGTAACGGAGGGCGGCGTTTTACACCAAGTGCTGGAAGTAAATCGGTTACGCTAATAAGCTCTTTCATGCCCGCCGCTTTAAGCCGCGCACCGTAATGCCAGAAGTTCAACACGGCAGGGATATCACCCTTCAACATAATGTTA
Organism: uncultured Magnetovibrio sp.; assembly: GCA_964468005.1. Classification (GTDB taxonomy): domain Bacteria; phylum Pseudomonadota; class Alphaproteobacteria; order Rhodospirillales; family Casp-alpha2; genus TMED8. Next base: position 4,114 of record CAYXUT010000214.1, read on the forward strand.
TTCAATAGCGGAGGTGCCGCAAACATCGGTATAGCGACATCCTTCAGGTCAACCCCTATCGCTTTCTTGGCGTAGGCGCGCAACATCAGCCAACTTTTATCAACGGGACCTCCAGCTATACCAATTTTACGGCCCCGTAAATCCGAAATCTGCCTGATACCGGCATCAGGCCGAACCATGAGACTACCAACCGTTAAGGAGTGTGGGAAAAATGTATAATTAGCTCCAGCGGCACGCTGACGAGAAACCCAAATCCAATCCGTGACTATTACGTCCACCTCTCCACCCTGCAGCGCAACCGCGCTAGCGTTCTTTCCTCCAAGCTTAGTCACTAGCAATTTAACGCCTTCAGTTTTATCCAGGCCGTGGTGTTTGACGACGTTAAGTTCCCAGTTAACGGTGCCATAGGATAAAACGCCGGCACGGACCTTTACCAGCTCTGCCAACGTCTCTTGAGCCGTAAAAAGGCCAAGAAAAATCGCTATTAACGATAACCACCGCTCTCTCATGTTAGATGGTTTCATAGCCCCTTCTACCCCCCAATGTTTGTTATTTTAATTGATCACAGCCATTAAAACTATGGTGCATGGGCCATCCTATTGCAAGAAAGAGAGACACTTAATAGATTGAACCCCTACGGTTTAAGCGCTTGGCCCGCCCTTTCGATGAACCATCCCGCGAACTGGATTATAGGCATAAATTGCAAGGCCAAAGAACACTGCCAGTGCGAATGTTACGATTGTAGCTGCGTTCGCGTTAAACTGTCCATAAAGCGCAAATCGGATTAACTCCACGGCATAAGTAAACG
>CAYXUT010000215.1:0-4894 GCA_964468005.1 uncultured Magnetovibrio sp.
GTCCCCCAGCAAAGCAAACGGACACACAAGTTCCACAGCCGACAGCCAGGACTTTTTTCTTGCCCTTCAGCATACGCTTCAAATCAGGTAACGGCTTCTGTTCTGCGACAATCACAACTCAATTCCCCAACCGTAGTTCCAGTTTTCTAATGGTTCTCAGCTTAGTTTAACGCAAGTTTATTAGTCTATCATCCGGTTAAAGCAAACCCAATTCCGCCAAAAAAGAATCTTCGGGTGCAGGCTGATCGGATGGGTCAGACGTAACCGTGCGCAAGGGGCTTACCCCAAGGCCTTCCACACTCTTGATTGCAGCACGAGCCGCTTCAGCAAAGGGTAGTTCGCCATCGCGAGGTGGAAGATGGACCATGGTCAAGCGTCCGCCCCCTAGGCCAACTTCATCCAGCCAACCTTGGACGCGCTTAGTCCGCCTTGCGGCATTTATATTGCCCGTCGTATGATAGCACCGTCCCGGTTCACAACCAGCCACTATAATACCATCCGCTCCGTCCTCAAATGTTCGCATCAAATGCAAGTTGTCGATGCGACCTGTACAAGGCATTTCAATGATCTCTAGCTCAATCGAATTGAGGCCTGACGCCTTATCGTTAAAAGCTTTGACTGACGGTGCACAATGCGGACAAGAAAATGCAACTACCAAGGATTTTGATGACACTCTTTCTGTAAAGCTACCGGTTTGCACGCTGACCTCCAAGTCACTGAAATGGGTCATAGAGATAGCGCCGGTGGGACACGCAGCCGCACACAGGCCACAGCCACTGCATTGGTTTGAGTCGACAGAGGCCGCCCCAACGATACCGCCGACACCAACGGCACTGCCATCAATTGCTGCAGCTCCATACGTGCAAGCACGCACACACGTGAGACAAGCAACGCATATATTTTGATCGACAACAGCTAGGGGCATTTCAGGCGCAATGACAGGGCCTGTGGTCCCTGGTGGTGGAAGATCAAGTAGGAGTTCATCACTTTGGCAACGCGAAATACAGGTAGTCAAGTATTCCAATTGCTCGTCGGAGGTCAGTATCATGTCGCGGTGATCAACCTTACCTTCGATATATCGAACCTTGCAGGTGCCGCAAAGGCCACTGGTACACGAATGCTCAACGGCGTGACCGTGCTCATGCAGAACGCTAAGGATCGATTGATTGCCTGGCACCTCATAAATATCACCGGTGCTAGCGATCCGAATTTTGAACTCAGTTAGATTCTCACTAGCATTACTGTTCATTAGCTTTTTCCTGCAAAAAACGCTGAGGTTAGAGCTCCGCTCGGACTCTTGACCCAGCCTTTGAGATTTAGACCCACCATTAGATAATTTTCAAGTTGTGGTTAGCAGTCACTTAAACTTAATTATGCTCTTATCCCTTTCAATAATAGCTCACAGTGTTGTTTGCGGTATGGCCCCATCCGGCGTTTCTCCACCAAGAAATTGGACGATGTGTTTCGCCGCCTGGAGTTCAATCTCTTTACGTACGCTCGCCACGGCCGAACCAATGTGTGGGGTGAACACCGTCGGAGCGCCTGGCTCTAACAAACGCTGATCTATCTTCCTTGGTCTATCCGATAACGCCAAGTCCTCGAACGCAAAGACGTCTGCTGCATATCCGGCTAAATGCTGAGCCTCCAAGGCATCAGCTACAGCCGTCTCATCCACGACCGAGCCACGTGAAATATTTACCAAAAGGGCGCCAGGTTTCATCTGTCGAATACGCGCAGCATTTATGAGATAGCGCGTTCCTGCATTCAGGGGCAGACACACGAGGATAAAATCACTTGATTCGAGTAAGTTCTCCAATGTCGTCGAAACGGCGCTAAAATATTGTTCTTCTTTAGCCATAAGAGGCGAACGATCGAAATACAGAGTCTGACAACCGAACTCTGAAATTCTTGCCGCTATAGCCCGACCAACCGCACCAAAGCCGAGCAACCCGACAACGCTCCCGTTTAGACCTTTCCCATACAAATGCGCCCGCCAGCCATCGTGACCTTTGCTCCTAACGTGCCAATCGCCAGCGCGCATATTGCGGGCCAAGGCAATGGTCAATCCAACAGCTAATTCCGCGGTAGGTTTAGTCAGGAGATCAGAGACGAAGGCGACGGTAATATTGCGACGAGCACACGCTTTCAGATCAAAATTATCGTATCCCTTTAGGGCACAGGAGATCATTTTAAGAAAAGAGCAAGCATCCAAGAAAGTCTCATCAACTACATCTGGCATGAATGCCATCATCGCTGTCGCATTTTGGAGTTCTACCATCATTTCTGGTTTGCTCCAGACATCGATTTCGGTATTGGCTACGACGTTACAATGCGGTTCCAGAAATGCGATCGTCTCTTGGAACGGCTTATTGGTTATTACGACTTTGGGCTTTTTCATTGATGACCGCTCTGCGTTTACGGTTAACGAGTCTATAATCGTTTTAATTACTAAAAAATATGAAATTGGCTCATGAACTACATGAACACCTTTCGTTTGCATAATGAAGGAATTGGCACTTTAATCGGTTTCACATAATAGTACGTTCATGTGCAAAAATGTGAACACATACTTTGTCTCGCCGCCCCTTAACGGCCCAAGGCAAACTTTTACCACACTAAAATGAGTTAGAGGATACGCTGATGAGCAACTTAAAAGTTTCTATTGTGACGGATGCCAAGGAAGAAACGACAACGTTTATCGATGGAATTTTTTCCGATGAGATGGAGGTCTTGGTACAAACTGAAAGTGAAATGCGTGATAGCATCGGCGACATTAATGTATTGGTGCCCGGTCATATCTCCGTTGAGCCAGACCTTATTAAGGGTGGCTCCAACCTTAAAATGATCCATTGCGGTACTGGTTATAATAACGTCGATCTGGATGCCGCGAATGCCAACGGCACCTATGTCGCCGTTACCCCCAATGTTGCGGCACAGTCCGTCGCCGAACTGGTATTTGCGTGTTTTCTGGCACTCTCCAAAAAAATCACGACCTTTGACTCGATGATGAAGGGAGGCGGCTGGAAGACGACGGATTTTATCGGTACACCTGAGTTAAAAGGCAAGACGCTTGGCGTCGTGGGCTACGGAAACATTGGTAAAGCATCAGCGTGCATTGCACGTGGTTTTGGGATGAATTTGATCGCACATGACCCACATATTGAGATTACAGACGATGATGTTCGCGCTGTCAGCTTGGATGAGCTTTTAAAAGAATCCGACTTCATTACTCTTCACGTGCTTTTAACCCCTGACACCAAGGGTATGATGAGTACGGAGCAATTTGAGATGATGAAAGACACAGCGATTATAGCCAATGCGTGCCGGGGACCTGTTGTTGATGAGAAAGCAATCACGGAAGCGTTAAAAGCTAGGAAAATTGGCGGCGCCTGCCTTGACGTTTATGAAAAAGAACCTTTAGTAGCAAACAGCGAACTACGCGAACTTGACAACGTTATCTTGACCCCGCACATCGCCTATTGCGCAGATGAAGCTCTTATCGGTCGTTACAAGTTCTTCGCTGACAATTGCCAGAAGCTAATTGACGGCGAGGTTCCAAGCATGGCGGTAAATGCTGATGCGGTTAATAACAGCTGAGTAGCGTAGAAATTTGGGAGTTAGAGAAAAATGAATGACGTAAGCGATGCCAAACTAAAACTGGAAACGAACCTCAAGAATTTCATTGGTGGCGAATGGGTTGATACTGATGAACGAATTGAAGTTACCAACCCCTACACCAACGAGGTCGTCGGCTCAGTACCAAAGATGGGCCTTGACCAGGTGAAAAAAGCCATCGACTTCATGTACGATTATGAACCGACACTGACCGCCTACGAGCGTTCTGAAATACTGAAAGCAACGGCGGCTGAAATCACCCAACGCAAAGACGAGCTATCCTATGGCATCTCCCTTGAATCGGGTATGTCTTTAGCCGACAGTTCCAAGGAGGTTAGCCGCGGCGTGGGCCTAATCTTAACGGCAGCGGAAGAAGCCAAGCGGATCATGGGCGAGCAGTTGCCCAGTGACGTCGATGCCTCTGGTGCTGATAAGATCATCCTAGCAACTCGCCATCCGGTTGGCCTGGTCAGTGCCATCGTGCCATTCAACCGCCCCATGAACCAAGTGGTGGTCAAGGTCGCGCCCTCCTTTGCGGCCGGGAATAAGACCATCATCAAACCCACCGAGCGCACGCCGATGTCAGCGATCCGCTTCGTTCAAATTTTGCTTAACAACGGTATGCCACCAGGCATGATCGGTGTCGTCACCGGCAAATCCAGCGAAATTGGTAACGAATTGGTTGCCAGTCAGAAGATCGATATGGTCACCTTCACTGGATCGACGGAAGTTGGCCGCAAACTCACCAACATGGCAGGCATCAAAAAACTAACCATGGAGCTTGGCGGCAATGATCCGCTGATCGTTCTAGAGGATGCCGACGTGGAAAAGGCGGCTAAGCTGACCGTTGCTGGCGCCTTTGGTAATGCTGGTCAGGCCTGTCGTGGTGTGAAACGCGTCCTGGTCGTCGAGAGCGTTGCTGATGCCTATGCGGCGAAACTCAAGGAACTGACCGAAGGTATCAAGTACGGAGATCCTTTCGCGCCAGGAATTGCCGTCGGGACAGTGATTGACGAGAAAGCCGCCATTGAAATTGAGGATGCTTTAAAAGGTGCCGTCGCTGACGGCGCCAAGATCCTCTGTGGGAACAAGCGCGAGGGCGCGCTATTTTCACCAACAGCTGTCGATCATTGCAAACCTGATTCTGCCATGGTCATGGATGAAACCTTCGGCCCGGTTGCGCCAATCATCCGCGTCAAAGATGTCGAGGAAGCCTGCAAGATTGCCAACTCTACTGAATTTGGTCTGCAGTCTGGTGTCGTCACTAACAACCTCGACA
>CAYXUT010000216.1:0-4883 GCA_964468005.1 uncultured Magnetovibrio sp.
GTTCTGGTTGGTGTGTTCAGGCCCTCTCTATCGGCAAATTTCTCGGTTGCCGCGACAAGATATCTGGGCCCGACGCTCTCAAGCACGCTCAGTTCTACCTCGCCTTTGTTCGGCGCCGCCTTAGGTGTGTGGTGGCTGGGTGAAGTCTTCACCTGGCAAATCGCCGTCGGCACCATGGGCATCATTGTTGCGGTGGTCATACTGTCGCTTGGCAAGGCGCGCGATCTCAACGCCGATTGGCCATTGTGGGCGCTGACTTTGCCCATCGGGGCGGCGATGATCCGCTCCATGGCTCACGTGTTCTCAAAGATCGGCATGGTCGATATTCCGGACCCCTATTTCGCCGGCCTCGTGGGTTTCACGGTTTCTGCGCTGATCACCACCTCCTCTCTCCGGTTCGGACCTAAGATGCCCGCGGTGTCCTGGAAAACCAACGGGCCGCGCTGGTTCGCCGCCGCCGGGTTGATGTTCGGTTCGGCCATCATGTCGCTCAATACCGCGCTCTTGCACGGCACCATCACCGTTGTGGTGCCGATGACGGCCTTAGCGCCGATCTTCTCCATGCTGCTCAGCATTTTCATCTTCAAGCGCGAGCGACTGACGGCAAGGATCGTCCTCGCAGTCCTCATCGTCGTACCGTCGGTGATCTTTATCACGCTAAGCCAGAGTTAGCTGGCCTCAGTAGTGCTTCTGAACCAAGGCCCAGGCAACCTCGGCGCGCCCAGCGGCGACGCCGCCGAACTTGACTGCCAGTTCCGACGACGCATTGCCATCCAGCCCGCGCTTGTAGACGCCTTGGATAATGGCGGCGCTGCGAAATAGTGAGAACACGACGTAGTAATAGTAATCGTCGATTACGCAGCGGCCCGAGTGGCGACAATAAAGCTCGATGAACTCGTCCTCGGAGGGCAGTCCTAGTGCCTTGTAATCAAGCCCGGCGAACTGTCCGATTGCCGAGACGTCTGTGTGATAGGCGGCGCAGCAGTAACCAAGGTCTGCCAACGGATGGCCGAGCGTCGAGAGTTCCCAATCCAGCGCCGCGACGATCCTAGGTTCATTCGGATGGCAAATCATGTTGCCGGGCCTGTAATCGCCATGCACGATGGAGACCGACTGGTCGGCCGGCAGGTTTTTCGGCAGCCAGTTGATGATGGCGTCCATGGCCGGAATTTCATCCGTCTTGGAAGCCTCGTACTGCTTCGACCAACGCGCCACCTGGCGCTCCATATAGCCCTCGGCGCGGCCAAAATCAGACAGGCCGGCGGCATTGAAGTCGACCGCGTGCAGAATGGCTAGATTGGTGATGAAGTTCTTATAGAACTGGTCGCGCTCTTGCGGTTCCAAGCCCGGCAGGCTCGGGTCATGGAACACGCGGCCTTCAACCATTCCCATAACGAAAAACTCGGTGCCTATGACCTCGGGGTCTTCGCAAAGATGCAGCGCCGGCGGCACCGGCATACCAGTGCCTTCCAGCGCGCTTATCACCCGGTATTCACGATCGACTGCATGGGCCGAGGGCAATAGCTTGCCCGGCGGCTTCTTGCGGAGCACGTATTTCTTGCCGCCCGAAATCAACTGGTAGGTTGGGTTGCTCTGGCCGATGGGAAACTGGCGTACTTCCAGATCGCCGGCGAAGCCCTCAACGTAGGTGGCCAGGTAGCTCGCCAGCGCCATTTCGTCAATACGATGCGTGTCTTTGACCTCGGTGGTCTCGACTTTGCCCGGGGACGTCATTGGGCGTTTAGCCTGACCCCATGGAGACGACGCCGCCGTCAATGACGAAAGTCTGTCCGGTGGTCCAGGCACCCGCTTCGGAGGCCAGATAAATGGCGATGCCGGCGATATCGCGTGGCTCGCCCAGGCGTCTGAGTGGCGTCTCGGCAATGCGGCTCTCGGCCCGCGCCGGTGTCTGCCAAAGCTCGCGAGCAAAATCGGTCTTTACCAGCCCTGGCGCGATGCAGTTGACTCGAACGTTCGATGGTCCCAATTCGCAAGCCAGATTGCGCGCCATCTGCATGTCGGCAGCCTTGGAGATGGCATAGGCACCAAGCAGCGCCGTGCCGCGAAGCCCGCCGATGGATGAGACGATAATGATGGCACCGTCTTTACGCTTGGCCATTTCTGGGCCGACCATCTGGGCGATCCAGTGGTTCGACTTGATGTTGTTGTCCATCACCTTCTCGAAGGCGCTGTCGGGGATTGCCATCGCCGGGCCGAAGTGTGGATTGGCGGCGGCGTTACAGACCATGACGTCGATCCGGCCCCAGGCTTTGCGGGTCTCGGCCATCAGGTTCTCGAGCTGAGCCTTGTCCGAGATGTTGCAGGGAATGGCCATGGCTTCGCCGCCGGCGACTTTGATCTCCGCCGCTACTGCGTCGCAGACATCGGCTTTCCTTGACGAGATCACCACCTTTGCGCCATGCATCGCCATTTCCTCGGCGATGGCCTTGCCAATGCCCTTGGTGGATCCGGTAATGACAGCGACCTTGTCGCTCAGATCGAACAAACTCATGAACTTTCCCTCTCGAAAAACCGTTCACATGCGAACGATTAAGGTAATGGCTCGGATGCGTGGGTCAAGCCCATAGCCACGCTATCCCGTGCCGCATTAAATAACTATAGGACGAGTGACCGTCATTCAGTACCATCGCCATCACTGAGCCCATTCGATTTCGTCATCAGGAGGACGGGCATGGCGCAACAGGCCTTATATGAGCGGAAAGGCACGTTCGCCCGCATCACGCTGAACAGACCGTGCTGCGGGAATGCGGCTCACCGCGCCATGCTGATGCGCCTTGCCAATCTCATGTGGGACTTGGCCCGAGATAACGGCCTTAAGGTTGCTGTCCTGTATAGCAAGGGTGCGGACTTCTGCCTCGTGCCGGTGACTTCTGCTGTGCAGGGCCGTGCGGCGGGTTTCGGATGCGCATTAGCGGGTGGCTCTGACATGGCCTTCGTCGACGAACGCCTCAATTTCCGGCTGGCCGAAGGCAAATAGACCATGAGCAAGACCTTTGTTGGCCCCGACGGCAAACCGCGTTGTCATTGGTGCGGGGCAACGCCGGAATACATCGACTATCACGATAACGAATGGGGCTTTCCCATCAAGGATGACCAACGCTTGTTTGAGAAGATCTGCCTGGAGGGTTTCCAGTCGGGCTTGAGCTGGCGTACCATCCTAGAGAAGCGCGAAAACTTTAGAAAAGCCTTCAAAAATTTCGACTTTAATAAGGTTGCGAGGTTCACCGAAAAAGACGTCGAGCGCCTTTTGCAGGACGCCGGCATCGTCCGCCACCGGGGTAAGATTGAGGCCACCATCAACAACGCCAAGTGCGCCAAGGAACTGGTTAAACTAGAAGGCTCCTTGGCGGTATTTTTCTGGAAATACGAACCCGACCCGAAGACCCAGGCCGCGCCGCAAACCGTCTCGGTCACAGAAGGGTCGAAGCGGCTCTCCAAGGACCTCAAAAAAATGGGCTGGAAATTCATCGGTCCAACCACTGTTTTTGCCTTTATGCAGGCCATGGGGCTGGTCAACGATCATAACACCGAATGCGTGACCGGCGCTGCAGTGGCGAAGGCGCGGGAAAGATTCAAGCGGCCGTAGAGGTGTGTTCTTTACGTTAGTTCTCATTAAACGCTCGCCTGATCCCTTCCTAGCTAGTTGTTGACGACCCTCGACCCCATCCCAGGGCCGGCAGCAGACTTTTCGCAAACTGAGAACAATGGTCGCCCCGAGCCAAAAGCGCACAATCCGATTTGACACTGACTGGCCCGATTGGCGTTGGGACTTAACTTCGGGTTAGCGGCTTGTACTTGATCCGGTGCGGTTCCACCGCATCATCGCCCAACCGGCGCTTCTTGTCGTCCTCATAGGCTTCGAAATTGCCCTCGAACCACTCGACATGGCTGTCGCCCTCGAAGGCTAGGATGTGGGTTGCGAGCCTGTCGAGGAACCAGCGATCGTGGCTGATCACGATGGCGCAGCCGGCGAAGCCTTCGAGCGCGTCTTCCAAGGCGCGCAGCGTATCGACGTCCAAGTCGTTGGTCGGTTCATCGAGCAACAGGACATTGGCGCCGGTTTTCAACATCTTCGCCAAGTGCACGCGGTTGCGTTCACCACCGGAAAGCTGGCCGACCTTCTTTTGCTGGTCGCCGCCTTTGAAGTTGAACTGTGCGACGTAGGCGCGGCTTTGCATGGCGCGCTTGCCGAGCTCGATTTCGTCGTGGCCGTTGGAGATTTCTTCCCAGACGGTTTTGTTGTCGTCGAGCGAATCGCGCGACTGATCGATGTAGCCGAGCTTCGCTGTTTCACCGATGCGGATAGAGCCGTTATCGGGATCTTCGGCGCCAGTAATCATCTTGAACAGCGTTGTCTTGCCCGCACCGTTGGGTCCGATGACGCCGACGATGCCTCCCGGCGGCAGTTTGAACGACAAGTTGTCGATTAAGAGGCGGTCCTCGAAGCCTTTGTTTACATCGCCGGCTTCGATCACTAGGTCGCCGAGGCGTGGCGGCGGCGGGATGATAATCTGTGCCGTGCCAAGCGCGTAGTCGGCAGACTTTGCCAACAACTCGTCATAAGCAGTGATCCGAGCCTTGGATTTAGCTTGCCGCGCGCGCGGCGATTGCCGGATCCATTCCAGCTCGTGCTTGAGGGTGCGCTGCCGCGCTGATTCCTCGCGCTCTTCCTGGGCCAGGCGCTTTTGCTTCTGTTCGAGCCAAGCCGAATAGTTACCCTCGTAGGGGATGCCGTGGCCACGGTCGAGCTCCAGAATCCAGCCCGTCACATTGTCGAGGAAGTAGCGGTCGTGGGTGACCATTAGCACGGTGCCGTCATATTCGCGCAAGTGGCGCTCAAGCCAAGCGACCGATTCGGCGTC
>CAYXUT010000217.1:0-4801 GCA_964468005.1 uncultured Magnetovibrio sp.
CCGTCGCCTAAGCTTTGGCGGGCGGTTTACTTTCTGTGGCACTTTCCCTGGGGTCGCCCCCGCCGGGCGTTACCCGGCACCGTGTCTCCATGGAGCCCGGACTTTCCTCCCCCGCACACAAAAGGGCACGAAGGCGACCATCCGACCGTCTGGCAGGGGAAATATAGGCCTGATAGGCATTGAGGAAAAGCCCGCGGACAGTTCAACCGATCAGTTGGCGAAGTCCGGCGATACGGCGAGCCGTTTCAGAGTCTACGCGCCCGCTCACCCGGCCTGGCCGAAAATGCCGCTGAAAGGCACGCATGGTGACCTCAAATTCACTCACATCGTAGCCGATTTCAGCCAACATCTCTGACAATTGTTCGGGTTTCTGCTCGAAATGATCAGCCTCTTCCGGCCAAAGCCCGATGCCGTCCCGTGCCATCGCTTGCCAGTCGAAAAATTCACCGGGATCAGACTTCCTGGCTGGTGCCACGTCAGAATGGCCGACAACGTTTCTGGCCGGGATGGAGTGACGTCCCAAAACATCGAGTGCGAGATCGCGAAAGGCATCCAGTTGAGAGGATTGGAATGGCCGGTATCCATATTCGTGACCTGGGTTACCCAGTTCGATACCAATGGATCGGCTATTGATGTCAGACGAGCCTCGCCAACAGGAAACGCCGGCATGCCAAGCGCGCAACTCCTCACCGACCAGTCGATACACTCTCCCTTCTTCATCGATAAGGTAGTGGGCACTAACCTTGGTATCGGGATTACACAGCCGCTCAAGCGCAGCCTCCGCCGAACGCATCCCGGTATAGTGAACAACCAGCATATCAATGGGTGTGCCAGCTGGGCGTGGCTCATGGTTGGGTGACGGACACTCAATGACAGCGCCCGCTTGCATGGTGCTATTTCAGCCCGCGCTGTTTCTCGATACGATCATAAGCCGCATTGATGGTTGCCATCTTTTCGTTGGCAAGGTCAAGAAACTCCTGCGGCACACCCTGCGCCATCAAGGTGTCGGGATGGTTCTCTCTGATCAACTTTCGGTAGACACGTTTGACCTCTTCGTCCGAGGCATTATGGTCGATGCTGAGGATTTTGTAGGGGTCGTCCTCGCCATCGGATCCGAGATGAATATGCTTGAGCCGCTCAAAGGCATGGGAGTTGAAGCCGAATATCATGGCCATGCGCATCAGCAGTTCCATCTCGGCCGGGTGAACGACGCCGTCGGCCTTTGCTATATGGAACAGCGCGCCCAGGATCTCTTCCATAACGGCCGGTTCGTGCTGGAATAACTGCGCAATTTGCTGGGCGTAGGGCTCATAGCCGCCGGTTTCGCGTTTGGCTTCATTCCAAATACGCGCGACGTGCGAGCTTTCTTCCAACGGAATATGGAATATCGATTTAAACGCGGCGATCTCGTCGGCGCTGACGCGGCCATCGGCCTTAGCCATTTTCGCTGACAGCACGATTACGGCGGTTGTAAAAGCCACCTGCCGTGCGTCCTGGCCAGAACTACCGAAGGCCGCGTCACCGCTACCCATGGCAGCTTCAGTCTCTTTCATTTTATCGATAGAATGGCCGGCAACAGCACCCAACAGACCGCCCAAAGGCCCGCCCAGAGCGAAACCCGCAACTCCCCCGATGACTTTGCCCCAAATGCTCACGATGCGCCGCCCAGCCTGCCCGCCATCGGCAATTTAAGCGCTGGCGCCCAAGGATCAATGCCGAACGTCAGACCCAGAAGATTGATCTCCAACCCTTCCTCCTTACCGGCAAGAATACCCAAAAGACCGAACAGCGAGAACTGATACCCGGTACCGCTCGGCGCTCGTGCCATCAGATCACCGTTCGGCAGGTAATCCTTACCGATAGCGGTTGGTGGCAAATCCAGTTTTAGATCGGGCACGGCTCGCGCCACATGGGCAGTGAAAGTGTTGGAGTTAGGACCAGGCCAAACGCGGTATTCGTCCATGTAAGGGTAGCTTTTGGCGGCATGATCGATGCGCTTGATTATGTCGTCGACACCTTCCCCGCGCACATCCGCTATAATCCTCGGGATGGAGTCAAACCACCGTCCGTCAGCTGGTCGATTGGAAATGGAAACTGCCGGATAGCCGTGGTAGACGCGCCAACCGATCACTTCATAGACGGTGAATTCGAGCGCATCCGTCGGCTTGGCGGCAAACCAGGTATGGACACCGAAGGCGCCGCGCCAACTATACGCGCGGGCCGCGTAAACCTGAACGATAGCCTCGGAATGGGCAACGGGATCAGGCGCGATACCGGCCGATTCCCGGCTTGCGGTGCGCCAATCAGCCATGGAGTGGCGTGCCAGTCCGGCGATCGCAGCTATCAGTGCTAACCCCACGAGCAATATCCAACTCCATGAACTCCGGCCTCCCTTACATGTCATGTCGGCCCTCCAGCGTCTGAGATGGGCAAGGCCGCGCAAGAGCGCAAGTATCTCTCGACTACCGGCTTGGTCAACAACGGCATAATATATATAGGGAATTGTGCCAGCGCGAAATAAGTCATGATCTCCGGATCCGTGTTCGCCGGTAGCGCGGCGATGATAATGGCGAGATTGCGGCAGCCCGATGTCAGTCCCGCGCTCAGTGCGGCCCGGTCATCACGCCATAGCACCCCGAAAACCAGTGCGCCCACCAACATCAAACCGACGTACACGGCAAAGCTAAGAACGGTAACGAACAGCATATACCCAGGTTCCGCAAATAACCTTGCCGTGATGCCGTCCATCAAGGGTATGGCGAAAAACCAAAGCAGCAGTACGGCGAAGCCATCGAGCGTCAGGCCGCCCTCGTCAATGCGCCGGTGCCCGATGATGCGCCGCAATACAAAGGCACCCAAAGCCGCGCTGCCGATCAGCGTACTCAGCCGCACCATCAGTCCGATCACGCCAATTTCCAGATTGAGGCCGAGCAGCACTAGCGCTGTTACCGGCAGAGCTAACGGAAGTAGAAAGGTCGTCGACACCAGCATCGCCAGAATAAAGGTACTCTCGAGCCCCATGATTGCGCCAATGGCAGGCGTCGACATCAGAGCAGAGGAACCGGCCGTCAGAACCAACGCCGCGATCAGGCCGCCGGACAATGGCATGTCCGACACCAACACCCACATCAGTACCGGTGTCACCATCAGCATCCATATGACCATAACGCCAAGACGTTGAGGTTTTCGTACGATGGCAAAAAACGCGCCCGGATCGAGGCGCATCATGCTCATGGTCAACACCGCCCACACCGCCGGCATCAACAACGGTTTGGTGGCAGCTGCAAGCGGCTGGACGGCCAAGCCGATAAATATACCCAGCGCCATCGCCACTGTCGCATGGCGGCCCAAGAAGTTCAGAACCATGATCATGAGGCCTTTAGAGCATGTTTAGCGATTATGCTCTAGACACAACCGGCCTGTCGTTCCATTTTCCGGGCCATGGTCGAACATGTGGAATGTATCGTCGTCGGCGCCGGATGCGTTGGCCTTGCGGTGGCTAGAAAGTTGGCACGTGCCGGGTACGAAGTAGTGCTCATTGAAGAGACTGAAGCCATCGGCACGGGTACGTCTTCGCGCAACTCCGAGGTCATCCACGCCGGTATTTACTACCCAAAAGATAGTCTAAAGGCTCGGCTTTGCGTGCGTGGCCGCGAGATGCTCTACGGCTATCTGGAAAGCCGTGGCATCGAACACAGACGCATCGGCAAGATGATAGTCGCCACCGAGGAAGCCGAAATCCCGACGCTTGAAGAGATTGGTGCCAAGGCACGCACCAATGGCGTCGATGATCTAGAATGGATCGAGGGCGCGCGCCTTGATGAACTGGAACCCAACGTGCGCACCATTGCCGCATGGCTATCGCCTTCTACCGGCATTTTCGATTCGCACGATTACATGTTGTCCTTGCTGGGCGAGATGGAATCGTCTGGCGGCATGATCGCTTTTCATTCATCCGTTGTCGGTGGTCGCGTTACTGATAACGGTATAGAGATCGAAACCGGTGGTGAAGCGCCCATGGCGCTGTCGTGCGATGCCTTGGTCAATGCCGGCGGCCTGGGCGCACAAGGTCTCGCCAGCCGTATCGCCGGCATCCCATTCGACACAATCCCACCACTCTATTACGCACGAGGTCACTACTTCACCCTCGCCGGCAAGTGCCCTTTCAACCATCTGGTCTATCCGGTGCCGGTAGCCGGCGGGCTTGGCACGCACTCGAGTATAGATCTCGGCGGCCAGGTGAAATTTGGGCCTGACGTGGAATGGATTGAAGAAGTAGACTACACAGTCGATCCAGCACGCGGCAACAATTTCTACGCTGATATCCGGCGCTACTGGCCTGAGTTGCCGGACGGCGCCCTGCAGCCAGGTTATGCCGGCATCCGTCCGAAGTTAACCGGCCCAGAAGGTGGTAAATACGGCACCGATTTCATGATCCAAGGGCCGACCGAGCATGGCGTGCACGGCCTCGTCAATCTCTACGGCATCGAAAGTCCTGGACTGACTTCATCCCTCGCCATCGCCGATGAGGTGATGACGATACTGGCAAAAGGCTGAATGTAATGCAGCGAGCGTCTTAAACTCCTGGCGCTTTCCCAAGGTTTCCTTGAATATCTCAAGTTCCTCACGAGCGCGCTGACGCTCAACTTCGCCGCCACACTCCAACGCAAACCCGCCGGAGAATTCTCGCGCCACGCGACCGCACAAAGTCTCGTATCCCTCAGTGTGTAACTCCACAAACTTCTTGTTGGTGTAAAAGGCTTCGTCGGTATAGATGGCAGCGCCACCTTCCGAGATATCG